>JAYSQM010000119.1:0-5478 GCA_043721575.1 Phycicoccus sp. | reverse complement strand
CGGCGCGTCCTCCCACCCGGCGTCGCGTGCGGGATCGAGCGGTCCGAACAGGCTGTTGCTCATCAGCGGTCTCCCTCGGGCGTGCCGTCGGAGGCCGCGCCAGGCTCGTTGCGGCGCACGTTGCTCGTCTCGACGGTGATGCCCGCCCGGCTGCGGTACTCCTCCACGAAGCGCAGCAGGGCGGGACCGGTCGGGCGGCGACCCGGCTGGATGTCGCACGTGGACGCCTTGGACTCCTGGATGTGCACGTTGGGGTCAAGGGTCACGCCGAGCAGGTCGTTGGCACTGTCACCGCTGACAATCGCTCCGCCGCCACCGACTCCCCAGTGGTAGGGCAGACCGATCTGGTGGATCTGCCGGCCATCGATGACCAGCGGCCTGATCCGCTCGGTCACCAGCACGCGTGCCTCGACAGCCGTGCGTGCCGTGACGATCGTGGCCCAGCCGGCGTTGACCAGACCGCGTTCGCGGGCCAGCTCGGGCGAGACCTCGCAGAAGAACTCGGGCTGCAGCTCGGCGAGGTAGGGCGACCAGCGGCTCATGCCGCCGGCGGTGTGGTGCTCGGTGAGCCGATAGGTGGTGAAGACGAAGGGGTATACGTCGGTGCCCGGCTCGCCGCCGGAGGGGTTGGACAGGTTGTCCTTGCGCTTGAACACCTGCCGGGTCGGGTTGGCCTGCTGGGAGTAGAACGGGTTGCGGACCGGCGACTCGTGGGGCTCGTAGTGCGCCGGCATCGGGCCATCAAGCAGACCGGTCGGCGCGAAGAGCCAGCCCTTGCCGTCGGCCTGCATGATGAACGGGTCGTCACCCGCGAGCCCCTTCGGTCCCGGGGTGCCCGGTTCGGGCCGATATGCCGGGTCCGTGGTCAGCGGGAAGTCGGGGACATCGTGCCCGGTCCACTTCCCGGACGACTCGTCCCACCAGACGTAGGCCTTGCGCTCGCTCCAGGGCCGCCCCTGCGGATCGGCCGAGGCGCGGTTGTAGAGGATGCGCCGGTTGGACGGCCAGGCCCATCCCCACTCGGGGGCCACCCATGACTGCTCGCTGCCGGGTGTGCGCGAGGCGGAGTGGTTGACGCCGCCGGCGTAGACACCGGTGTAGATCCAGCAGCCTCCCGCCGTGGAACCGTCGGGCTTCATCTCGGTGTAGCTCGACAACAGGTCGCCGCGCCCACTGTGGTCCTCGCCGGTCAGATGCCAGCCGTTGATCTCGCGCAGGACGGCGTCGGCCGACGGTTCGTCACTGCCGTCAACGGCGTAGTCCCACGTCAGCTCCAGCACCGGACGGTCACGCTCGTCGACGGACCCGGCCAGCCGCTCGCGGATCTTCGTGCCGAGTACGTAGAAGAACTGGAGCTCGCTACGGCAGTCGCCCGGCGGGTCGACCGCCTGGTGGTGCCACTGCAGCATCCGCTGGGTCTGCGTGAACGTACCGTTCTTCTCGACGTGCGAAGCCGCGGGGAAGAAGAAGACCTCGGTGCCGATGTCCTGCGTGCGCAGCTCACCGGTCGCGATCTCAGGACCGTCCTTCCAGAACGTCGCGGACTCGATGAGGTTGAAGTCGCGCACGACCAGCCACTTGAGGTGCGACATACCAAGTCGTTGCATGCGGCCGTGGGCCGACCCGACAGCGGGGTTCTGGCCGAGCAGGAAGTAGCCCTCCACCTCGTCCGCCAGCATGTTCATGACGGTCTGGTAGGTGCCGTGATCGCCGCTGAGCCGGGGCAGGTAGTCGAAGTGGTAGTCGTTGGCCGCGGTCGCGGCCCCTCCCCACCACGCCTTGAGCAGGCTGACGGTATAGGCCTCCGCCTCGGTCCAGTAGCCCTTCTGGGTTTCGCTGGAGATCGTCGAGAGGTAGTCCCGCAGTGACTCGTGCGCGCCCGCCTTCGGCATCGGCAGGTAGCCGGGCAGGATGTTGAACAGGGTCGGGATGTCGGTCGAGCCCTGGATGCTCGCGTGCCCGCGCAGCGCGAGGATGCCACCACCGGGACGGCCCATGTTGCCCAGCAGCAGCTGGATGATGGCCGCGCCACGGATGTACTGCACGCCCACGGAGTGCTGCGTCCAGCCGACCGAGTAGACCCAAGCGGTCGTGCGGTCGCGGCCGCTGTTGGCTGTCACGGCCTCGCAGACCGCAAGAAAGTCCTCCTGGGAGACGCCGCACATCCGCTCGACCATCTCGGGGGTGTAGCGGGCATAGTGCCGCTTGAGAACCTGGAAGACACAGCGCGGATCCTGCAGCGTCTCGTCGCGGTAGACCGCCGACGAGCCCTCGTGCGTGGCGCCCTGACCGCCCAACACTTCACCGGTCCGATGCTCGTGCTGGGACTCGCCGGTCGACCCATCCTGCGGGGTCCGCGCCGACCCGGCCGCGGCGTGCTCGGCCGCGCCCTGGTAGGCCCACGAGGTCGGGTCGTAGATGCCCGTCTCGGGGTCGTAACCGGAGAAGACCCCGTCGAGCTCGTCGACGTCCTGGAAGTCCTCGCTGACGAGCGTGGCCGCGTTGGTGTAGGCGACGACGTAGTCGTGGAAGTAGCTCTCGTTGGTCAGGATGTAGTTGACGATCCCGCCGAGGAACACGATGTCGCTGCCGGCCCGCAACGGAACGTGCTGGTCGGCCAGGGCCGACGTGCGAGTGAACCGGGGGTCGATGTGGATGACCTTGGCACCGCGCGCCTTGGCCTCCATGACCCACTGGAAACCCACCGGGTGGCACTCGGCCATGTTGGAACCCTGGATGACAATGCAGTCAGAGTTCTGCAGGTCCTGCTGGAATGTCGTGGCACCGCCGCGACCGAACGAGGCCCCCAGACTGGGGACGGTGGAACTGTGTCAAACACGCGCCTGGTTCTCGATCTGGATCGCGCCAAGCGCGGTGAACAGCTTCTTGATCAGGTAGTTCTCTTCGTTGTCCAGGACGGCCCCACCGAGGGCCGCGATGCCCATCGTCCGCCGCAGGGCGTGCCCGTGCTGGTCCACGTCCTGCCAGGTGTTGGCGCGGCTCGCGACCACCCGGTCCGCGATCATGTCCGTGGCCGTCTCGAGATCCAGGGGCTCCCAGTCGGCGGCGAACGGACGGCGATAGAGCATGGCGGTCTGCCGCCCCGGACTGTTGACGAGCTGCTCGCTGGCCGATCCCTTGGGGCACAACCGGCCCCGCGAGACGGGCGAGTCCGGGTCGCCCTCGATCTGGATGACCTTGCCATCCTTGACAAAGACGCGCTGGCCGCAACCGACCGCGCAGTAGGGGCAGATGCTCTGAACGACCCGGTCGGCGGTCTCGGTACGGGCGATCTGGGCTGACGTATGGGCGGACTTTACGGCGGCGCCGCGGCCCAACGGGTCGGTCCCCGTGAGCTGGCGCAACACCGGCCAGGACAGAAAGGCCTTACGTGCGCTCATCCCAACCTCCGGCTCGTTGGGCCAAGGCTACCCCGCTCGCGGCCGCACTGCTCGGCCAAAGTCTGCGGCAACAGTGCTGCTGACCGCGCTGCGTAGGCCAGCGAGCTCACAGGTAGGAGCATCCTCCACCCACAGACTCCGCTGGTCCGGCACGGCCGATCGCTTCTTGAGCCGTCCCACAAGGGACGGAGAGAACCCCCAAGCGAAGTCGCCTGCGGCTAGAGACCGAGTGGCCGCTGTGGCAATCACCAGCCGGGTGGGCCAGACGGTACTGCGTGCACGGATCGCCGACCGGATGCCACAGGGAGTGGTCTACACGACCTTCCACTACCCCAGTAGCGGCGCGAACATCGTCACCACGGACTACTCGGACTGGGCGACCAACTGCCCCGAGTACAAGGTCACGGCGGTCCAGGCGGCGCCCACCTCGCAGGCTCCGGACAGCGAGCAGGCGCTCCAGGATCTCGGCGTGGTGCAGCGGTGAGCGACCCCGCAGCCCTGGTGCGCATGGCGAACCAGATCGCTGCCAACGTGGCCCACCACCCGCACGACCAGGCAACAGCGGAGATCACCGCGCACCTGCGGTCGACCTGGGCGCCGTCCATTCTCGCGGACCTGGTCGCCTACCTCGACGGAGGTGGGCTCGACCTGACTCCGCTCGCAGCCGCGGCCGCCGAGCAGCTACGAGTCGGCGACGCCAAGCCCTGACCTGGTTCGCTCGGACCCCGCGCCGACGACGCGCCCTGACCCGGCATACATCACCATCGAGCTCCCACGCAGGAAGCCCACCAGAGTCATCCCCACCTCGGTGGCAAACTCTGCGGCCAGGGACGATGGTGCCGAAACGGCTGCCAGAAAGGGGATTCCGGCCATCATGGCCTTCTGAGTCAGCTCGAAGCTCGCCCGCCCCGACACCATCAGGACGGTGCCCCGCAGCGGCAACGTGCCTTCTTTAAGCGCCCAGCCGACGACCTTGTCCACCGCGTTGTGACGCCCGACGTCCTCGCGGATCACGAGCATATCTCCGCTCACGCCATCGAAGAGCCCTGCCGCGTGCAGCCCGCCGGTCTTGTCGAACACCACCTGTTCGGCACGCAGCTTCGCAGGAAATGTGGAGAGAAGCGCGGCGTCGATCCGCAACACGTCATCCCGCACGTCGTATGCCGACTGGGTGCGCACCGCATCGATGCTCGCCTTGCCACACAGCCCGCACGAGCTGGTCGTGTAGAACGACCGTTCCAAACTGGCGTCAGGCGGCGCGACACCAGGCGCCAGGGTGACATCCAGAATGTTGTAGGTGTTCAGGCTCCCTTCAATGGCGCCGGCGCAGTATCGCACCGTGCTGAACTGCTCGCCACGTGTGATGACGCCCTCGGAGACGAGGAAGCCGGCGGCGAGGTCGAAGTCGTGGCCAGGCGTGCGCATTGTCACCGCAAGCGGCCGACCACCAACGCGAATCTCGAGCGGCTCCTCGACCGCTAGCTGATCCTCCTGCACTACTGAGGAATCGCCCACCGTCACGCGGATGACTCTTCGGCGGGCGGTGATTCTGCTCATCCGTAAAGACCTAACAGTTGTCTGAAATTGCCGCAAGCGGCGACGCACTCTGATCTGCTCTGCATTTCCTGGACAGTGATTCTGTCATTGTCATGGGGCTTGTTGCCCTGATCGGGGCCGTATCTCCTCCTACGAAAATTTGGGCGACCACGGCTTGGCGAGCACGGGTGGAAGTGACCTGCCGGCTCGAGTTGGGTCCCCGCGTGCCTGCGAGTTGTGGTTAGGCGGTGCTGTTGAGCCGTTGCATGCTGACGCGGAAGCCCAGTGCCTCGAGTTGGCTGACGGCGCGTGCCTTGGTCTTGGCGAGGTGGCGGACGCTGAAATAGTCCGCGCCAGTTGGACGAGGTCGCGTACGCCCTCGACTTGGCCCGCACCGCCGCTTGTGTGTCCCAGGTGTGTCCCAAGCGCGATTTGAGGCGAGCTGGCCTTAGCTCTCAATGAGCGAAACCCCTGTCGGACAAGAGGTTTCGGATGGTAGCCCCGACGGGATTCGAACCCGCGCTACCGCCTTGAGAGGGCG
>JAYSQM010000118.1:0-2044 GCA_043721575.1 Phycicoccus sp. | reverse complement strand
ATGGAGGGGATCGGCGCCAAGGTCGTGCACGTCTACGGCCTCACCGAAACCTACGGGCCGTACACCGTCTGCGAGCCCCAGGACGGCTGGGATGCCCTGGACGTTCGCGAGCGCAGCCGGCTTCTCGCCCGCCAGGGCGTGGGCATGGTCGTCACGGACGGCGTCCGCGTGGTCGACGACCAGATGCGCGACGTCCCCCGTGACGGGACGACCCTGGGTGAGGTCGTCATGCGCGGCAACAACGTCATGAAGGGCTATTACGCCGACCCCGAGGCCACCGCGGAGGCCTTCCGCGGTGGCTGGTTCCACTCCGGCGACCTGGGGGTCTGGCACCCCGACGGCTACCTGGAGCTGCGAGACCGCGCCAAGGACATCATCATCTCGGGTGGGGAGAACATTTCGACGATCGAGGTCGAGGCAGCCATCGAGTCCTATCCCGGCGTGCTCGAGGTCGCCGTGGTCGGCGTACCGGACGAGAAGTGGGGTGAGCGGCCGAAGGCGTTCGTGGTGCCCCGGGCGGGCGCGGCTCCGACGGCCGCGCAGATCATCGCGCACGTCCGCACGCAGATCGCCCACTACAAGGCACCCGACCAGGTCGAGCTGGTCGAGTCGCTGCCCAAGACCTCGACGGGCAAGATCCGCAAGGTCGAGCTGCGCGAGGCCGAGTGGGCCGGTCACCGCAGCCGCGTGCAGGGCTGAGCGCCCGCGGTCAGCCGCCGCTCCACACGGGGGCCCGCTTCTCCAGGAAGGCCGCCATGCCCTCGGCGGCGTCCGGGGTCTGGCTGGTCGCGGCCATCACCTCGACCGCGTAGGCGTACGCCTGGGGCTGGGCGAGATCGAGCTGCGCGTACAACGCCTGCTTGCCGATGCCCTTGCTCTGGGCGCTGCCGCGCGTCACCCGCGAGACCAGCGCAGCCACGGCGCCGTCCAGCTCTTCGGCCGGCACGACCTGGTTGACCAGGCCCCACTCGCGGGCGGTCGAGGCGTCGATGACGTCGCCGGACAGGGCCAGCTCCACCGCCCGCTTGCGGCCCACGGTGCGGGCGATCGCCACCATCGGCGTGTGGCAGAACCAGCCTCCCTTGCCGCCGGGCGCGGCAAAGCCGGCCGTATCGGCGGCAACGGCGAGGTCTGCCGCGGCGACGAGCTGGCACCCCGCGGCCGTCGCCAGCCCGTGCACCCGCGCCACCACGGGCTGGGGGATGCGCTGCATGAGGGTCATCAGTTCGGTGCACGTCCACAACAGGTGCCGCACCTGTTCCAGGTCGCTGCCGGCCACGTCGGCGAAGTCGTGCCCCGCACAGAAGACCGGTCCGTTGGCCGCCAGCACGACCCCTCGGGCATCGCTGGCCCCCACCCGTGCGAAGGCGTCGGTCAGCTCCTGCATGTGCAGCAGCGACAGGGCGTTGCGGCGCTTCGGCCTATCCATGGTGATCGTCGTGACGTCCGCGTCGCGGGTGAGCCGGATGCAGTCATATTCCATGGACACTCCTTCGTCAAGCCCTCGTCGTGGGCACCTGCCAGCGTACCCAGTCCCCGGCACCTGCCGGGCCCTGCATGTGGGCCGCAGGGGCGCGGCGCTCGACGCACCACCCGACTTTTGGGGCGCTCCCGCTTCGTTCCCATCTGCCCGGCATCGAACAGCCACGCGACCACACCCGAGACGTCGACCACCTGCGTCGGCGCGTTCGGGGTGCCAGGAACGAGGACCGGCCCGCGCGGGTCACGCAAGGCGCGGGCGACCCAGTAGCCGAACGATGACCGGACCAGGCTTTCCGATAGCCGATCCTGCTCTGGCACAGGTCGTGCTGTGATCGCCGTGGTTTGGGTCTACGAGGGGATCTTGCCTGAGAGCAGATGTTGGCGGATGTGTTCGTAGAGGCCGTCGGACAGCCGGTCGCTCACGGCCAACGTTGCGTCGTCGCTCGTGCTGGTCATTGAGACCCCGCGAATGAGGACGTCGAGCCCCGCCGCGACTGGTGCATCGAAGCGTTCGTCGCCGATGTCGGTTTCGCGGACGATGTGGCCGATCTCCTCCAGTTCC
>JAYSQM010000117.1:0-15537 GCA_043721575.1 Phycicoccus sp. | reverse complement strand
GAAGGTGTTGTAGCCGGCGTCGGTGATGGCCTTCTCGCGCTCGGCGCGAGTGGTGATCGGCAGCGTCTCAACGGTCTTGATCCGGTAGGGCTCGGCCATGATGCCGGAGGGTCCGGGGGCCTTCTGGGTGGCGGCGGTCAGCGTCATGGCGGCGTTCCTTCGGTCGGACGTCACGTCGGACGTCGGGGGTGCAGGTAGCATCCACGTTCCGGGCCGACTGCACAATCGAGAAGACAATCGCTGGACAGACTGGTCAAAATGACTAGGTAAAACGCCAATTGACCAAGCACATTGTATGACGCGGGGCCCACTCCTCTACCGTCGAGCCCTCGGCCGGGTCCGGGAATGAGAAGGCCCCTGACCACGTCCCCGCAGGTCAGGGGCCCTTTAGCGATGGTGGGCCTAAGAGGACTTGAACCTCTGACCTCTTCCTTATCAGGGAAGCGCTCTAACCGTCTGAGCTATAGGCCCGTTCGCCATCTCCAGCGCGCCAGACCCCGATTCGGAGTCACCGGCGCGCGACGCACGAGGCTACCTCACCCTTGTCGTCCCATCCAAAACGGCCGTGTGGCCCCTGCCGCCTGCAGGGGGATGCTGGGCAGCCAGGTGGCTGCGCGTCATACCGGCCGTTGGTCTTCAGACCAAGAGCACTCCGGATCAACAGCCAGCTCAGTCGTCCGTCAGGGTGAGCTGCAGACCGCCGACGAGGCTCGAGCAGACGTTGTACAGGAACGCACCCAGCGTCGAGATCGCGGTCATCAAGATGACGTCGATGACACCGATGACGATCGACAGCGAGACCACGCGACCCAGACCGATGTAGTCCATGAGGTCGAACTTGGAGCCATTGCTGGTGTTCATAACATCCTGAACCGTGCGGTTGATGTCCGCGAACACGCCCATGCCGGACAGGACCATCCACAGCACCGCCATCATCACGACCCCGGCGATACCGATGGCTACCGACAGCAGGAACGACATCTTCATGACCGACCACGGGTCGACGCGCGAGACGGAGAGCTTGACCCGACGAGGCGCCGCAGAGCGTTTGGCCGCTGGGGTGGCCGCTGCACCGGCCGTCGCGTCAGGACGGGGTGAACCCTCAGCGCGTACCGGGGTGCCGGTCTGGCCTGCCGTGCTCACTCGCTGCCTCCTGCGTTGTCGGCCTCATCCTGTTCCGACGCTACGCTACCCGCCTCGGCCGAGGTTTCGGGCGCGCTGTCGGTCACGGTTGGGGCATTTGCGTCCCTGATCACCGCTGCACCGGGTTCATCGTCACCCTGGGCGCCGTCCGTGTCGTCATCGGGCCCGTCCTCGATACCTCGGTCGGCGTTGCGTGCCACCGCAACGATCGAGTCGCCCTTGTCCGGCGTGGCGAACTGCACACCCATCGTGTTGCGGCCGGTCCGCCGCACCTCGTCGACGCGTGAGCGAACGATCTTGCCCCTTTCCATCACGACCATGACCTCGTCCTCCTCGTCCACCGTGAGTGCACCGACCAGGTCGCCGCCCCTCTCGGAGAGCTGGGCGACCTTCACACCCAAGATGCCGCGCCCCTTGGCGGTGTAGTCCGATGCCGGGGACCGCTTGGCCAGGCCGTTCTCGAACACCACGAACACGTCGGGGTCAGAGCCGTCCACGACGACACTCATCGACAACAGCCGGTCGCCGGCGCGGAACCTCATGCCGGTCACGCCGCTGGTGGAACGACCCATCGGGCGTAGCGTGCCGTCGTTGGCGGTGAACCGGACCGACTGGCCCTTCACAGACACGAGCAACAAGTCGTCCGTCGCCGAGGCCACACCGACGCCGACCAGCTCGTCGCCGTCGCGCAGGTTGACCGCGATCAAGCCGCCGGAGCGGTTGGAGTCGTACTCCAGGAGGCGGGTCTTCTTGACCAGGCCGTTGCGGGTGGCAAGCACCAGGTAGGGGTCGGTGACATAGTCGCGCAGGGCAAGAACCTGGGCGATCTGCTCACCGGGCTGGAAGGCCATCAGGTTGGCCACGTGCTGACCCCTGGCGTCACGACCGCCCTCAGGCAGCTCGTAGGACTTGGCTCGGTAGACCCGGCCGAGGTTGGTGAAGAACAACAGCCACCGGTGGGTGGTCGTGGTGAAGAAGTGCTCCACGATGTCGTCGCCGCGCAGCGACGCGCCCTTGACGCCCTTGCCGCCGCGATGTTGTGAGCGGTAGAGGTCGACCTTGGTGCGTTTGGCGTAGCCACCCCGGGTGATCGTCACGACCACATCCTCCTCGGGGATGAGGTCCTCCATCGACATGTCACCGTCGAAGGGCACGACCTTGGTACGGCGCTCGTCACCGTACTTGGCGACGATCTCGGCGAGCTCCTCACTGACGATCGTGCGCTGACGCTGCGGCGAGGCCAGGATCGCGCTGAACTCATCGATCATCGCCTGCAGCTCGTCGTGGCGGTCGATCAGCTTCTGTCGCTCGAGGGCGGCCAGACGACGCAGCTGCATGTTGAGGATCGCCAGCGCCTGGATCTCGTCGATGCCAAGCAGCTCGATCAGTCCGTCACGTGCGACCTCGACCGTGGCCGAGGCACGGATCAAGGCGATGACCGCATCCAGGGCGTCGAGAGCCTTGAGCAGCCCGCGCAGGATGTGGGCCTCCTCCTCGGCCTTGCGCAGACGGAACGCGGTCCGGCGCCGGATGACGTCCATCTGGTGGTCCACCCAGTGCCGGATGAACGCGTCCAGTGGCAGCGTGCGCGGCACGCCGTCGACCAGAGCCAGCATGTTGGCACCGAACGTGGTCTGCAGCTGGGTGTGTTTGTACAGGTTGTTGAGCACGACCTTGGCCACCGCGTCGCGCTTGAGAACGATCACCAGGCGCTGGCCGGTGCGGCCCGAGGTCTCGTCGCGGATGTCGGCGATCCCGGCCAGGCGACCTTCCTTGACCAGTTCGGCGATCTTCTGCGCGAGGCTGTCCGGGTTGACCTGGTAGGGCAGCTCGGTCACGACCAGGCAGATGCGGTTCTGGATCTCCTCGACCTCGACCACGGCACGCATGATGATCGAGCCGCGCCCGGTGCGATAGGCGTCCTCGATGCCCCTGTGGCCCAGGATGAGCGCGCCGGTGGGGAAGTCCGGGCCCTGGATCTGGGTCAGCAGGTAGGAGAGCAGGTCCTCGCGACGAACCTCGGGGTTCTGCAGGTACCACTGGACCCCGGCAGCAACCTCGCGCAGGTTGTGCGGCGGGATCTGGGTGGCCATGCCCACCGCGATACCGGCCGAGCCGTTGACCAGCAGGTTCGGGAACCGGCTCGGCAGGACCGTCGGCTCCTGGGTCTTGCCGTCGTAGTTGTCCCTGAAGTCGACCGTGTCCTGGTCGATGTCGCGGACCATCTCCATGGCCAGTGCCGCCATCCGGCACTCGGTGTATCGCGGCGCAGCAGCCGGGTCGTCACCGGGGGAGCCGAAGTTGCCCTGACCGTCGACCAGCGGGTAGCGCAGCGACCAGTCCTGCACCAGGCGCACCAACGCGTCATAGATCGAGGCGTCGCCGTGCGGGTGGTACTGACCCATGACCTCGCCGACGACGCGCGAGCACTTGTTGTAGCCGCGGTCGGGACGGTAGCCCCCGTCATACATCGCGTAGACAACGCGGCGGTGCACAGGCTTCATGCCGTCGCGCACGTCCGGGAGCGCACGGCTGACGATGACCGTCATCGCGTAGTCGATATAGCTGCGCTGCATCTCCAGGTTGATGTCAACCGGTTCGATGCGGTCGGTCTCAATGATCGGCGGCTGCTCAGTCACAGTCCAGTTCCCTTATCTATCAGTGTGATTCAGTCTGTATGGCGCGAAGCCCGCGGCGTGGGTCGGCCCTTAGATATCGAGGAAGCGAACGTCGCGGGCGTTGCGCTGGATAAAGCTGCGCCGGCTCTCGACGTCCTCGCCCATCAGGATCGCGAAGATCTCGTCCGCGGCTGCGGCGTCGTCAAGCGTGACCTGGAGCAGGACGCGGTGGTCTGGGTCCATCGTGGTCTCCCACAGCTCCTGGTAGTCCATCTCGCCCAGACCCTTGTAGCGCTGGATGCCGGCATCCTTGGGCAGCCGCCATCCCTGGCTCAGCCCGGCCGCGATCATCGCGTCGCGTTCGCGGTCGGAGTAGGCGTACTCGTGCGGGTGGTTGCTCCACTTGAGACGGAAGAGCGGCGGCTGCGCGAGGTAGACGTAGCCGGCCTCGATCAGCGGGCGCATGAAGCGGAAAAGCAACGTCAGCAACAGTGTCCGGATGTGCAGACCGTCCACGTCGGCATCTGCCATCAGGACGATCTTGTGATAGCGCGCCTTGGCCAGGTCGAAGTCCTCGCCGATGCCGGTGCCGAAGCCTGAGATGAGGGCCTGAACCTCGTTGTTGGCCAGGACCTTGTCGATACGGGCCTTCTCGACGTTGAGGATCTTGCCGCGGATGGGCAGGATCGCCTGGTTGTGCGGGTTGCGACCTCGCACCGCAGATCCACCCGCGGAGTCACCCTCGACGATGAAGACCTCACTGATCGTGGGGTCGTTGCTCTGGCAGTCGCGTAGCTTGCCCGGTAGGCCACCGGACTCCAGGAGCCCCTTGCGGCGCGTTGCCTCGCGGGCCTTGCGGGCTGCCATCCGGGCCATTGACGCCTGGACGGACTTGCGGACGATGTCGCGTCCCTCGGAGGGGTGTGCGCTCAACCAGTGGCCGAGCTCGTCGGTCATGGCCCGCTGGACAAAACCCTTGACCTCGGAGTTGCCGAGCTTGGTCTTGGTCTGGCCCTCGAACTGCGGCTCGGCGAGCTTGACCGAGATGACTGCGGTCAGGCCCTCGCGGATGTCGTCACCCGTGAGGTTCTCGTCCTTTTCCTTGAGCAGCTTCTGTCCTCGGGCGAAGTCGTTGACCAGCTTGGTCATCGCCGCCCGGAAGCCCTCCTCATGGGTGCCGCCCTCGTGCGTGTTGATCGTGTTGGCGTAGGTGTGAACCGACTCGGAGTACGCGCTGGTCCACTGCAACGCCACCTCGAGGGACATCTGCCGGGTGGTGTCCTCGAGCTCGAAGGAGATGACCTCAGGGTGCACCGGCTCGGCGCGCTTGGAGCCGACCAGGTGCTTGACGTAGTCGACCAGGCCGTCCTCATAGCGGTAGGAGACCGTGCGCGCCTTGACCTGCCTGGTGTCGGGGCCACCCTCGTCCAGCACCTCGGCCGCATCGGCGTCCTCGGCCGCCTCGATGGCCCGGGGGCGCTCGTCGGTCAACGTGATGGTCAGGCCCTTGTTCAGGAACGCCATCTGCTGGAACCGCGCGCGCAACGTCTCGTACTCAAAGATCGTGGTCTCGAAAATATCTGGGCTGGCCCAGAAGGTGACCGTGGTGCCGGTCTCGTCGGTGGCCTCATCCTTGGACAGGTCGGCCTCGGGCACGCCCACCAGGAAGGTCTGCCGGAACACGTGGCCGAGTTGGCGGACCTCGACGTCGACCCTGTCCGAGAGCGCGTTGACCACGGAGATACCGACGCCGTGCAGGCCACCGGAGACCGTGTAGCCGCCACCGCCGAACTTGCCGCCGGCGTGCAGCTGGGTCAGGACGACCTCGACGGCGGGCTTGCCCTCGCCGGGCATGATGTCGGTCGGGATGCCGCGGCCGTTGTCCACGACCTTGACCCCCCCGTCAGGCTGCAGGGTGACCTCGATGTGATCGGCGTGGCCGGCCAGCGCCTCATCCACGGAGTTGTCGACGACCTCCCAGACCAGGTGGTGCAGGCCGCGCTCGCCGGTGGAGCCGATGTACATGCTGGGGCGCTTACGGACCGCCTCGAGTCCTTCGAGGACGGTGATGGCACTCGCGTCGTAGGCCGGGCCTTCAGGTTTGGGTGCTTTGGGTGCTTTGGGTGCTTTGGGTGCCTTGGGTGCGGCTGCGCTCTCGGCGTCGGGCAGGTTCTCTTGGCTGACCTCGGACACAGTGCTCCTTGGGCTTCATGCGGAAGCGGCCACACCAGACGCCATGTGATCCCGGGAGGCCTCCGTGTGGTCCCACACGGAACATCCCCCGGCACCTCGTCAGGCAGGCCGCCGAATCGTTCTTGAGTCTACCGGTCGGAACGGACAAGACATCGCCCAGGAGGCCCGACAACGCCATTTTCCGACAAAGAGGTGGGCAGTTCCTACTCCCCCTACGCCACTGGGTCTCCCAACGCCGGGAAATGGCCACAGTGGGGGAGGGGCATCGGGCACTACCCATAGGTGTCGCGCGGACCAGGCCCGGTCGCCTTTCGGGGTCCCCGGGTCCAGGACGGTGCGCTCGGACCTTGCACCCGAAGCTCGATCACGGCGTCCTTGCCGACCTCGATCTCGAGCCGGCCCAGGATCGATGACGACATCATCCGCAGCTGGGTGGCCCATGCCGTCGAGTCCGCCCGGACGGTCAGGACTCCGTCGCCGAACGTCACGGGCGTGCAGTGTTCGGCGACGTCCTGGCCCACGATCGCCGGCCAGCGACCCATGACCGAGCCCACGGCCACGTCCACGTTCCAACCGCGATCGAGCAGCAGTCGGTCCATCTGGTCACCGAGCAACGACGGGTCGCGACCGTCGCGACCGGAGCCACTCACCTGTTGCCCCATGGGTCGTCGCTTGCGGATCGGCCTGCTGCCCGGACGTAGTCCCTTGGCCCGGGCGGCTTCTCGGGCCCGGGCCAGCGCCGACGCCGCTGCCATATCCGTGGTGTCCAAGGTGTCTGCGTCCGGCTCGTCGGTCGCCGGGTCGTCCACAGCGTCGACCAACGCCTCGTCCTCGAAGGGCTCGTCAGTCGGCACGGGCCACCTCACCCAAGGTCACGCGATACGTCGTGCCCGAGTCGGACAGCACCGCGGGCACGTCACCGGCGACGGCCGCAGTGATCAGCACCTGCTCACAGTCGGCAATCAGCGCGGCCAGCCGTTCACGGCGACCGGAGTCGAGCTCGGCGAAGACGTCGTCCATGATCAGCACCGGGTCCTCGCCGAGATCGTGCCGCAGGAGCTGGTATGCCGCCAGCCGCAGTCCCAGCGCAAAGGACCAGGACTCGCCGTGGCTGGCGTAGCCCTTGGCCGGCAGCCGGCCGAGGGTGAGCACCACGTCGTCACGATGGGGGCCGACCAGCGAGATGCCACGCTCGATCTCGTTGACCCGCACCGCCTCGAGAGAGGCCATGAGCTCATCGTGCAGCTCCTCCATCTCTGGAACCGCACCTGCCGCGATATCAGCGGCCATCTGCTCGCGCAACGAGGACCGGTAGACCATCCGCGCATCGGAGGCGGCAGCGCTGACCTCGTCATACGCCGTCGTGAGATAGGGACCGAGGTCACGCAGGAGACGCAGCCGTGCGTAGAGCAGCTGGGCACCCACTCGGGCCAGGTGGCTGTTCCACACGTCCAGGGTGTGCAGCGCACTGTCGGTCGCATCCACATCTTTGTCCCTGGCATCGTTATCCACAGAAGCTGTGGACAACGATGGGGATGAGATTGTGGATGACCTGTGGAAACGGCGAGCGCCACGCCGAAGCGCCGGCGCCGCGGACTTCAACAGTGCGTTGCGTTGCTTGAGCACCTTGTCGTAGTCGGCCCGGACGCCCGCCCAGCGGGGTTGACGGGCCACGAGCAGTTCATCCAGGAACCGGCGCCGCTCGGCTGGATCGCCCTTGACCAGGGCCAGGTCCTCCGGCGCGAAAAGTACCATGCGCAGCGTGCCCAGGACCTCACGGGGGCGAGGGACCGGCGAGCGGTTGAGGCGGGCTCTGTTGCGACCGCTCGCGCGTCCAGTGTTGATTTCCAGCTCGATCAGCGTCTCGCGTCCGTCGCGGATCACGGCACCGCGGATGACGGCCTGTTGCGCACCGAAACGGACCAGCGGTGCGTCGCTGGCCACGCGATGCGAACCGAGAGTGGCCAGATAGCCGGCGGCCTCGACCAGGTTGGTCTTTCCCTGACCATTGAGCCCGATCAGCGTGGTGATCCCCGGCGTCAGCGGCAGCTCAACACTTTCGTAGCTGCGGAAGTCGATCACGCTCAGGTGCCTCAGATGCACAGTCCCAGCACCTGCCAGTCAGTGATCGGTGGGCACACCGGTCTCGCCGGCCTTGGTGACCGCATGTCCGCCGAACTGGTTGCGCAGCGCGGCCACGGCCTTCATCTGCGGAGAGTCGTCCTGGCGTGAGGAGAAGCGAGCGAACAGAGAGGCCGTGATGACCGGCATCGGCACGGCGTGGGCGATGGCCTCCTCCACGGTCCAGCGACCCTCGCCCGAGTCGTTGACGTAGCCCCTGATCTGGCCGAGGTCGTGGTCCTCCTCGAGCGCCTTGACCATGAGGTCGAGCAGCCAGGAACGCACGACGGTGCCTCGGGTCCAGGCCTTGAAGCTGCCCGGAACATCCCTGACGATGTCCTTGGCCAGAAGCAGCTCGAAGCCCTCGGCGTAGGCCTGCATGAGGCCGTACTCGATGCCGTTGTGGACCATTTTGACGTAGTGCCCGGAGCCGACATCGCCGGCGTGGACGAAGCCCTCGTCGCGCGGGCCCTCGGGGCGAAGGGCGTCAAAGATCGGCATGACCCTCTCGACGTGCGCGTCGTCGCCGCCACACATCAGGCCATAGCCGTTGTCCTCGCCCCACACACCGCCGCTGACGCCACAGTCGACGAAGCCGATCCCCTTGGACGTGAGCTCCTGGGCGTGCGCGATGTCGTCGGTGAACTTGCTGTTGCCGCCGTCCACGACCAGGTCGCCCTCGGAGAGGAGGTTGCCCAGAGCGGTGATGGTCTCGGCTGTCGCAGCACCGGCCGGCACCATGACCCACACGACGCGGGGAGTCGGCAGGGCGGCCACCAGCTCCTCGAGGCTCGTGACGTCACTGATGTGGGGGTCGCGGTCATATCCGATGACCTCGTGACCGGCGCCACGAATCCGCTCGCGCATGTGGCCACCCATCTTGCCCAGGCCGATGAGTCCGAGGTGCATGGTGTAACCCCTTCGTTCCGTTCACCACTTCTGTTGGTGGGCTTGGTTGTTGGCCGGCTCAGTGAGTGCGACTCAGCTGGCGAAGCGGACGGGCATCAGGACGTAGCGATAGGACGTGTCGGCATCTCCGTCGAGCTCGGCCTGGCCGGTGAGCACCGCCGGGCGGCCGCTCTGGGTGAAGGACAGGCGGCTGTATGCCGTCCCCACCGCTCCGAGGCCATCCAGCAGGAACTGCGGGTTGAAGGCGATCTCGATCTCTGGCCCGGTCAGGGCGGCCTCGACCGCCTCACTGGCCTGGGCGTCGTCGCCGGCGCCGGCCTCGATGGTGACCTGGCCGTCGGTGAAGCGCAAGCGGACAGGGGTGTTGCGCTCGGCGACCAGGGCCACCCGCTTGACCGCCTCGACCAGAGCAGCCGTATCGATGACCGACTCGGTGTCGGCGCTGGAGGGGAAGATCGAGGAGACCTTGGGGTACTCGCCATCGAGCAGTCGGGTGGTCGCGCGGCGTTGCCCCGCCTCGAAGCCGATCAGGCCATCGCCCGGACCGCCGCCACCGAGGTGGATCTCGATCGAGCCCAGGGCGCCCAGAGCCTTCGCGGTGTCCGACAACGTCCGGGCCGGCACCAGGGCCACATGGCTGGCGTCGGTGGTCTCGGGGTTCCAGGTGAGCTCGCGCATCGCGAGGCGGTAGCGGTCGGTCGCCAGGAGGGTGATCTTGTCACCCTCGATCTCGACCCGCACGCCGGTCAGGATGGGCAGGGTGTCGCCTCGGTCGGCAGCGATCGACACCTGCGCCACGGCATGGGTGAAGACGTCACCGGCGATGGTGCCGATGATGGCCGGGGAAGTCGGCAGGGTGGGGTAGTCGTCGGCAGGCATCATCAGCAGGGCGAACCGGGTGGAACCGCAGGTGACCTGGACCTTGTTGCCGTCGGTGGCCACGTCGATGGGGCGGGCCGGCAGGTTACGTGAGATGTCGGCCAGCAGTCGGCCCAGCACCAGGACCGTGCCGGGTTCGGTCACCTCGGCGGCGACGGTGATCTTGGCCGAGACCTCGTAGTCGAAGGCCGACAAGGTGAGGGTTCCCTCGTCACTGGCCTCGATCAGGACACCGGCCAGCACCGGGACCGGCGGGCGGTTGGGCAGGCCGCGGGCAACCCACGTCACAGCGTCGGCGAGAACATCGCGCTCGACCCGAAACTTCACCGGTAACCCGCCCTTCGACACACGAGTGATGACAGCGACACTGCAGTGCGTACTACAGAGGTGCGCACTGACCCTAATGCCACCGGGACCCCCGGCCAACACCCACCCTGGTGGTTCCTTGCTGGTAGCCGGTCAGGAGGTGCTCTTTCCCCAGGTACTCGGGGCTGGATCCATCTTCTTAGGTCTCATCGTCGTCATAGGGCCTGTGCATCCTGTGGACAAACCCCGTTGTCGCAGGTGGCGTCGCTCAAGGCTCTGTGTATGACGCGTGGACGGCGACCGTGGACAACTCGGCACTGCTGTGGACCGGTTACGGTCGTCCACAGGGCAGGGCCCGGGAAGCTGTGGTTACCCCCATCGGAAGGACCGTCATACACGGGTTGTCCCCTCAATGTCCACAACCCGTAGGTGAGTGCCCCACACCGGTGTCCACAGAGTTATCCACAGATTATGGATAACGACGGCAACACCGGGTCAGGGGGATGGTTACGGGCGGATAACGCTGGCCGCACACCTGTGGACAACCATTGTGGACCGAGGTCCACCAATACGCGCAGACGCAGATACGTCATCAGCGGGACTGGTTGCGGATCCGGTTGGTCAGCTCGGTGACCTGGTTGTAGATCGCGCGGCGCTCGGACATCAGCTTGCGGATCTTGCGGTCGGCGTGCATGACCGTGGTGTGGTCGCGGCCCCCGAACTGCTGGCCGATCTTGGGCAGGGACAGCTCGGTGAGCTCGCGGCAGAGGTACATCGCGATCTGTCTGGCGGTGACCAGGACCCGGGAGCGTGACGCGCTGCACAGGTCCTCGATGGTCAGGCCGAAGTAGGCCGCGGTCTGCGCCATGATCGTCGCGGAGGTGATCCGGCTGCCCTGGTCGTACGGGAAGATGTCCTTGAGCACGATCTCGGCCAGGTTGAGCTCGACGGACTGCCGGTTGAGGCTGGCGAACGCCGTGACCCGGATGAGCGCACCCTCCAGCTCGCGGATGTTCGTCGAGATCTTGCTGGCGATGAACTCCAGCACCTCATCGGGGGTGGTCATCTTGTCCTGGATCGCCTTCTTACGAAGGATGGCGATCCGGGTCTCCAGGTCAGGGGGCTGAACGTCGGTGAGCAGACCCCACTCGAAGCGGCTGCGCATCCGCTCCTCGAAGCCGCTCAGCTGCTTGGGCGGTAGGTCGGAGGTGATCACGACCTGCTTGTTGGCATTGTGCAGGGTGTTGAAGGTGTGGAAGAACTCCTCCTGGGTCTGCACCTTGCCCTGCAGGAACTGGATGTCATCGATGAGCAGAACATCCACGTTCCGATATCTGCTCTGGAAGGCCGAGGACTTGTCGTCGCGGATGCTGTTGATGAAGTCGTTGGTGAACTCCTCGGAGTTCACGTATCGCACCCGCACGTTCGGGTAGAGGTTGCGGGCGTAGTGGCCGATCGCGTGGAGCAGGTGGGTCTTGCCCAGTCCCGACTCGCCATAGACGAACAACGGGTTGTACGCCTTGGCCGGCGCCTCGGCCACCGCGACCGCAGCCGCATGGGCGAACCGGTTGCTGGCGCCGATGACGAAGGTGTCGAACGTGTACCTGGGGTTGAGCCGTGCTGCCTGGACCTCGGTGGCCTCGCGGTCGGCGATTCGCGGGCGACCGGACTGGCCACCGGCTGTGGTGGCGCGGAACGTGCTGAACGGTGAGCCCAGGTCGGCAGACTCGTCGGCTTCGAGCTCGGCCAGGCTGGCCAGATCCGCAGCCACCTCGGGCTCAGGTTCGTTCTCCGCGCGCAATGTCGGGTCCACGGTGACCGCGAGGCGAATCTCGGTGCCGAGTTGACCAGATAGTGCTGTCACGACTTGTTGTCGCACCCGGGTCTCGACGATGTCCTTGGTGAACTCGTCCGGCACGGCCAGCAGTGCGGTCTGGTCCAGCAGGCCCACGAACTTGGCCTGGCGCAGGAACGCGCGCTGGGTCGGGGGCAGCCCGTCTGCGTCCAGGGCGGTCAGCGTGTTGTGCCAGATGTGGCCGAAATCAACGTGCGGATCGGTCACGATCGGTACATCCCCACTCCCATTTGCCCTGATCCGTCGCTGCTGGTTCGTGCGACTCCCGAGCATCGCATGCCGTCTTCCACACGGTTATCCACAGACTGTGCATATCGATGAGGGACACGGCGTGAGGCGCGACGCTAACAAGGATGTCGCCCTGACAGCAAGCCGGACGGGTCAGGATTTTGTCGTTCATGCTCAGAAATATCTGTGTCGCTCGGCGTGTCGCCTGACAGGGCGGGCCGTGCTGGACCACCATAGGCTGTTTTTGCCGGATGTGGTGGGACACACCTGGGCAAACCACGCGAGTTTGACCGTGCCCCACTGACTCCCGTACCTTGGTAGGGGCCTGTGTTGACGGCCGTTTTCGCATGCCCGTGTATCCCACACAGTGTTTGTTCGTGGCCGCGGGCCTCCGATTGCGGCCGATCATCGCCTCGATTCAGTAACGGAGAACCTCGTGAGCAAGCGCACCTTCCAGCCGAACAACCGTCGTCGGGCCAAGACCCACGGCTTCCGCCTGCGCATGCGCACCCGCGCCGGCCGCGCGATCCTGGCCGCTCGTCGCCTCAAGGGTCGCTCTGAGCTGTCCGCCTGAGGCTGGACGCGTGCTGCCAGGGCGTCATCGTCTGCGAAGCAGCGCCGATTTTGCCGAGGTTTTTCGCGGGGCACGCCGAGCAGGTGGATCTCGTTCGGGCGGCCGGCTCATCGTGCTGCATGCCAACTCGACCGACGCGCGCGAGGGTCAACCGCCGCGGGTCGGCTTTGTTGTCTCCAAGGCTGTGGGTAACGCGGTGGTCCGCAACCGCACGAAGAGGGTCCTGCGGGCTCTCATGAGCACCCGCATCGGTGCGCTTCCCGATGGCGTCGACGTCGTCGTCCGCGCGAACGCTGATCTTCCGGGGGCGCCTCGTACTCTCTTGGTCCAGGACCTTGACAGGTTGCTGGCCACCGTGGTGCGCCGGGTTACGCCGCAGGAAGGACACTGACGTCGGTATGCCGTTTCCTTTTGTTCACATTCACTCACGTCATATTCCTTCCGTTCGAAACCATTCCTTTCGAGCTGTGGTCGCCGCACCGCTGATCGCGCTGATCAGGGCCTACCAGCTGGTCCTGTCGCCGATGCGGCCAACGACCTGCCGGTTCTACCCGTCCTGCTCCAGCTACGCGCTAACCGCCATCGAACGGTTCGGCGTCATCCGCGGCTCGTGGCTGGCCACCCGCCGCCTGTTGCGCTGCCACCCATGGAACCCCGGCGGCGTCGACCACGTTCCGCATCCGGAGCCCGCACACACGTCCGGGCACCCCACCCACCAGACCTGAGCCAAGAGGGCGACCAACCGGCATACCGGATGATCGCGCTGCCCTGCCGGTGAGCGCCCAGCTCACCCCACAACAGAGGAACCGATGAACTCCATCTTTGATACCGTGCTCGCCCCTCTGGAGTGGGTCGTCGCCTGGCTGATGGTCAACTTCCACACGCTCTTCTCGGCGATCGGCCTTCCGGAGGACTCCGGTTTCACCTGGGCACTGTCGATCGTGGGCTTGGTCATCGTCATCCGGATCGTCCTGATCCCGTTGTTCGTCAAGCAGATTCACGCATCCCGGCGGATGCAGCTCATCCAGCCGGAGATGCAGAAGATCCAGAAGAAGTACAAGGGCAAGACCGATCCTGAGTCCCGGCAGGCGATGACCCAGGAGACGATGGGTCTCTACAAGCGGACGGGGACCAACCCGTTCTCGTCATGTCTGCCGATCCTGCTGCAGTCGCCGGTCTTCTTCGCCCTCTTCCGGGTGCTCCAGAACCTCCCAAAGATTGCTAAGGGCGCACCGGAGATCGGCCTGATGACCAGAGACTTGGCGCGCTCGGCCGAGGCGTCTACGGTCTTCGGCGCCCCGCTCTCTTCCTACTTCCTTGAGGCCAGTAGGAGTCCGCTACCTCTCAACACCCGGATCGTCACTGTGGTGCTGATCATCCTCATGTCCGCCACGACGTTCACCACCCAGCGCCAGCTGATGATGAAGAACATGCCGGCGAACGCCATGGACAACCCGTTCGCCAAGCAGCAGAAGGTCCTGCTGTACCTGATGCCGTTGTTCTTCGCGTTCTCCGGGATCAACTTCCCGATCGGTGTCCTGCTCTACTGGCTGACCACCAACCTGTGGTCGATGGGACAGCAGTTCTACACCATTCGCCGGATGCCGGCCCCCGGCTCTCCCGCCGAGAGGGCCCTCGAAGCGCGCCGGGTCAAGAGCGGCAAGGAGCACAAGAAGTTCTCCATCCCGGGTCTGAGCCATGACAGCGAGCCCGAGGATGTCCAGGACAGCTCGATCACCGAGACCAAGCCCAAGTCGGGTCAGCGCCAACAACCCAAGCGCAAGAACAAGAACCGTCGCAAGCCCACAGGTCAGGGCGACGGCTCACCGGGCGCCACGCCGCCGAAGGACACACCGCGGGGCCCGACACCGCCGAAGGACACACCGCCGGCACCAGCGGATGGCGACTCCTAACGCTGACACTGCGGGCCATTGGGCCGTAGGCCCTCTGACCTGCGACGATGGCATTCTCGAGACCCTCGCGAGTGCCGCGATCACTACACTTCATGGACCGACCGGGTCCGGCATACAGCACGATCAGGAGACGAGAATGACCCAGCAGGACACTTCGACAGTCGTCGAGCAGGACGCTTCACCGGCCGTGGAGGTCCCGGCCGACGATGCGACCGAGAGCATTGGAGCCGAGGTGACGGGTGACGGCGAGTCGACCGCGCCGAGGCCGACATCGGCTCTTGAGCGTGAGGGTGAGGTTGCGGCCGATTTCCTCGAGCAGCTTCTGGACATCGCCGACATGGACGGCGACATTGACGTGGACGTCGACGGAGACCGGGCAGCGGTGGCGATCGTGGACTCCGAGGAGGGCCGTGTCTCCCGTCGCCTGGTGGGCCCTGACGGCAAGGTGTTGGAGGCGTTACAGGAGCTCACCCGCCTTGCGGTGCAGGCCGCTACCGGCGAGCGGAGCCGACTCATGCTCGACGTGGCCGGACACCGAGCTGAGCGCCGCGCTGCCGTGGTGACCATCGCCCAGGCTGCCATCGCCACCGTGAAGTCCACCGGCGAAAAGGTGGCGATGGAGACGATGACCGCATTCGAGCGCAAGGTCGTGCACGACGAGGTCGCTGTGGCCGGGCTGGGTTCGGAGTCCGAAGGCGTCGAGCCGCAGCGTCACGTGGTGATCCTGCCCGCGTGACCCGCCTGCCGAACGGGTGCGTTTCACGTGAAACTGAGAGCACAAGGTGACGGACCTGCCCT
>JAYSQM010000116.1:0-4860 GCA_043721575.1 Phycicoccus sp. | reverse complement strand
CCGGTGGATGCGCTGTGTCGTCCATCCAGTGTCGCCGCCTCAGATCAGCGGATGGGCTCACCGTCGCCGATGCCGACGATCCACAGCCGGGTCAACGCTGTCGCGGACATCTCGACGCTGACGCGCTGGCCGGGGCGCACGTGGCGTAGGGCGCTGGCGTCGAACACCTTGCCGTCAAAGGGGATCTCGCGGCCGTCGTCAAGCAGCACGCTGCCCGAGCCGCTCTCATCGTCGTACCGGTGCACGCTGGCTTGCATGGGGTCAGGCTAGTCCCGGGCCAGGTGCAGCACCGCCGCGGTGCGCCTACCGACCCCGATGGCGATGGCATGGCGTAGCGCTTGGTCGTCATCCACATCGGTGCGCAGGGCGGGCAGGTCCAGATCCAGCCGTACGCAGTCGCGCGCGTGTCCACGTGCGGAGTCCGGACCGAACTGTGGATGGAGGTCTTGCGGTGACAGGGCGGTGAGCAGCACGGTGCCCGTGCCAGATGCATCCGGGACCAGGGCTCGCGGGTGCTCCGCGCAGACCGAGAGAGCATCGATCAGGTCCCGGGGCCGCAAGGTGGGGATGTCGCCGAGCAGGACAGCTGTCGGGCCAAGACCCAGGACCCGTTGCACGTATCCGATGCCCTGGCGAACGGCGGGGTTCAGACCCTCACCGGCGTCGGCCAGGACGGTGCCGCCCTGATCGCGTACGAAGGTGGCAGTCAGCTCGTCGGAGGTCACGACGACCAGGTGGGCTGGCGGCATACAGGCGAGTGCTGCGGTGATCGTGTCCAGGGCGAACGCATGCGCCAGATCAGCCCGCGCCACCCCGGCGGGCGGATGCAGGCGACTCTTGGCGGCCAGCTGGCCCTTGACCGGGACGATCAGTCGCCAGCGGCCGATATCGGGGGAGCGCATCGAGTTGATCGTCTCAGGACCGGCGTGCTCGCCTCGACACCGACCCGCTCCTGCGGCGAAGATGACGGCCAACCAGGCCGCAGCAGTTGGACGATGGCCATCACGAGCAGAGCGGACGGAGCCTCGGTGCGGCGAATTCGACCAGAGCGGCAGTTGCCCAGGTCATACCGTGGCATCGCCATGTTCGTGCGCTCGGTACTGATGCTGGTGACCCGTCGCGACTGGAGGGGCGCCGAGAACTTCCCGACCAGCGGCGGGTTCGTGGTCTGTCCCAACCACATCTCGTACGTCGACGTGTTCGCCTTCGCCCATTTCCTCTACGACAACGGGCATCCGCCGTTTTTCCTGGGCAAGTCGGGGGTGTTCCAGATCCCGATCATAGGCAGGCTCCTCACCGCGGCACAGCAGATCCCGGTCCACCGCGGCACCAACCACGCCGCAGAGGCCTTCTCGGCCGCCGTGGCTGCGGTCGAGGACGGCAAGTGCGTCCCGATCTTCCCCGAAGGCACGCTGACGCGGGATCCGCAGATGTGGCCGATGACTGCCAAGACCGGCGCTGCTCGTGTGGCCCTGATGACACGGTGCCCGGTGATTCCCGTCGCCCAGTGGGGGCCACAGGAGATCCAGGGGCCGTACGCCAGGGAGCTGCACCTGCTCCCACGCAAGACCATGCATATGCTCGCAGGACCACCCGTGGACCTCAATGACCTGTACGACCGGCCGCTGGACGCCGCGACCCTGCACGAGGCCACCGACCGGATAATGGACGCCATTACGGCGCAGCTCGAGATGATCAGGGGAGTGCGGGCCCCGGTCACCCGCTTTGACTCGCGCACTGCCGGCGTTGCAGAGACCGGCAACCCCAACAGGCGCCGCCGCACCACGTCCCCGGACACGACGAATGGAGAGTCCTGATGACGCGCGTCGCAGTGTTCGGCACGGGCAGCTGGGGCACGGCGTACGCCGCCGTGCTCGCCGACGCCGGATCACAGGTCCGGATGTGGGGGCGACGGACCGAGCTGATCGACCAGATCAACTCGTCCCACGTCAACGGTGACTATCTCCCGGATCTCCTTCTACCCGAAGCAATCTCGGCGACAACCGACCCCGAGGAGGCCGTGTACGGCGTCGACGTCGTGGTCCTGGCGATCCCGTCGCAGACGCTGCGGGTCAACCTGGAGCAGTGGGCCGACTTCCTGCCGCGTCATGCGGCCGTGGTGTCCTTGATGAAGGGCGTCGAGCTGGGCACAACCAAGCGGATGAGCGAGGTCATCGCCGAGGTGGGCGGTGTCGGTCCGGAGCGCATCGTCATCGTGTCCGGGCCCAACCTGGCCAAGGAGATCGCGGCCAAACAGCCGGCAGCCGCGGTCGTGGCGTGTGTCGATGAGTCGATGGCCGAACGTGTTGCGCGGGCCTGTGCCGCGCCGTACTTTCGGCCGTACACGAATACCGATGTCGTCGGCACCGAGCTCGGAGGCGCGGTCAAGAACGTCATCGCCCTCGCCGTCGGCATGGCCGAGGGCATGGGCATGGGGGACAACACCAAGTCCACGATCATCACCCGGGGACTGGCTGAGACCTTGCGCCTGGGCGTGGCCCTGGGCGCCGATCCGGCCACCTTCTCGGGTCTTGCAGGAGTCGGCGACCTGATTGCCACGTGCATGTCGCCCCTGTCGCGCAACTACACCTTCGGCGTCAACCTGGGTCGCGGCATGACAGTCCAGGAGGTGGTGGCAGGGACCAGGCAGACGGCAGAGGGCGTGAAGTCCTGTCAGTCCATCCTGGAGCTGGCGCGGCACCACGGCATCGACGTCCCGATCATCGAGAACGTCGTGGCAGTGGTGCATGAGGGCCGCACGCCCGACCGTGTTGTCGACATGTTGATGTCCCGCGCCCGCAAGGCCGAGACGAACTGACCCAGCTGAGCCCTGGTCAGCCGGACGGGATCACCTGGGCCAGTGCTGCCGCAAGATCGCGCCAGAGGTCCTCGATGTCCTCGACGCCGACACTGAGGCGCAGCAGGTTGTCCGGGACGGTGGATGGTTCGGAGGGATGCCGGCGGCGGCGTTCGATCAGCGACTCGACACCACCCAGACTGGTCGCGTGGGTCCACAGACGGACCTGCCCGGCAACGGTTTCAGCCCCCTCGAGACCACCGTGGACCTCGATCGCGATGATCGAGCCGAAGCCCGGGTAACGCACCCGTTCCACAGCGGGATGGCCCTGCAGGCGGGCGGCCAGCTCGGCTGCGTTGGCACTGGAGCGCTCGACCCGAAGGTGCATGGTGCGCATGCCACGCAGTGCCAGCCAGGTCTCCATCGGACCCGCGATAGCCCCGTGGATCAGACGGTGCCGGGCGAGAGCCTCCTGGAGCCTGCGCCCCCGGTCGGTGTCGGCCGTGACGGTGGCGCCCAGAACCACATCCGAGTGACCGGCGAGGTATTTCGTGACCGAGTGGACCACCACGTCGGCGCCCATCGACAACGGCTGCTGGACCAGCGGGGTGGCAAAGGTGTTGTCGCACAACACGACTGCGTCAACAGTGTGGGCTGCCTCGAAGAGCCGCGGCAGGTCCGCGACCTCGAGCATCGGGTTGGTGGGGGACTCGGCCCACAGGACGTCGGCCCCCTCCAACGCCGCGGTCACAGCCACCGTGTCGCTGATGTCAACCCGCCGCACGATGGCCCGCCCGGCTTTCTCGAGGGACTCCAGGATCGCGCCGGTGCCGTTGTACGCGTGGGTCGGAGCGACGATGACCGCCCCTTCGGGTGCAACCGACAGCGCCGCCGCGATGGCAGCCATGCCGGAGGAGAAGACCAGCGCTGATCCGCCCTCGAGCGCGCCAAGGGCCTCCTCGAAGGCGGTCCACGTCGGGTTGCCGCCACGGGCGTAGTTGACCGGTCCGTCCGCGACGTACGTCGATGAGAGCTCCAGGGGGGCATTGAGGCCGGCTCCCGGGACTCTCGGCTGCCGGCCGGCCGAGACCAGGATCGAAGCAGGGGCAAGGTCCTCGTGATGTGCGTCCACCCGCTCAGGGTAGGGCTATGCGCGCGCCGCCTCCGCGGTCGGTCGCGTGTCGGGCGATAGGGTCGCAGGCGATGAGCGACACCGACCAGCCCAGCCCCCAGTCCACCGACGCGCCGACGCGCAAGCCCACAGTGGCCATCGTCTTCGGTGGCCGGTCCTCCGAGCACGCAGTGTCCTGCTCCACGGCCGCCGGGGTGATGCAGGCGATCGACCGGGACGTCTACGACGTGCTTCCGATCGGCATCGCCAAGGACGGCCGCTGGGTCGTGGCGTCCGGCGACACCGGGGTGCTCGAGCTCTCGCCCGGTCACCTCCCCGAGGTCGATGGCTCCGGCGCCGCCGTGCTGATCCCGTTGAGCACCACCGAGCGGTCACTTCGCCTCCTCGAGCCAGGAGCGCCGCCCAAGGCTCTGGGCGAGGTCGACGTGGTGTTTCCGCTGCTGCATGGCCCCTTTGGCGAGGACGGGACGATCCAGGGTCTGCTGGAGCTGGCAGACATCCGCTACGTCGGGTCGGGAGTTCTTGCCTCTGCGGTGATGATGGACAAGCACTACATGAAGGTCGTCTTCGCCGGGCACGGTCTTGCGGTCGGCCCGTACGTCGTGATCACCGACCGCGAGTGGCAGCGTGACCCGGTGGCGTCGATGGATGCCGTGGCTTCACTGGACTGGCCCGTCTTCGTCAAGCCGGCCCGCGCCGGATCGAGCATGGGCATCACCAAGGTGTCCGAGCCAGAGGCCTTGCGGGCAGCCATCGAGTTCGCCCGCGTCCACGACCCCAAGGTCATCGTCGAGTCCGGCATCGTCGGGCGAGAGCTCGAGTGCGGGGTCCTGGAGGGCCGCGCAGGTGCTGCTCCGCGGACCAGCGAGGTCGGAGAGATCGTGGTCGTCCGGGGTCACGACTTCTACGACTTCGAGGCCAAGTACCTCGC
>JAYSQM010000115.1:0-1035 GCA_043721575.1 Phycicoccus sp. | reverse complement strand
CACGGGGTTGACCATCGACGGTTCCGTCGCCCCAGCAGCGACGAGGTGCGCGAGGTCCGCACCTGGCTCGGCCTGCCGGCAGACGCCCCCTTCATCGCGTTTCTGGGGACCTTGGAGCCGCGTAAGAACATCCCTGGGCTCATCCGTGCATACATCTCCTCCTGCTCGTCCATCCCCGCGCCCCCTACCCTGGTTCTGGCCGGCGGGGCTGGTTGGGACTCCGAGATCGACGCCGCACAGGCGGAGCTGCCGGCGAACCTGCGGGTGATTCGACCCGGGTTCGTGCCCGATCCCTTGCTTCCCGGGCTACTGGGTGGGGCCGAGATCGTCGCCTATCCCAGCTTCGGCGAGGGCTTCGGTCTGCCGGTCCTTGAGGCCATGGCCTGTGGGGCCACCGTTGTGACGACGGATCGACTGTCCCTGCCCGAAGTGGGTGGAGACACCGTGGCGTACGCCAAGTCGCCGTACCACGACGACGTCGCTGTTGCGCTGAGCCGGCTGCTTGCTGACCCCGCTGCTCGAGAGGCTCTGGGCACCGCGGCCGTCGCCCGCGCCGCCACATTTGGCTGGTTGCAGACGGCACGCGGGCATCGTGACGTCTATGAGTCACTGATGAAGCCCACCAGTGACCGCACCAGGACCCCTGGGGTCGGAGCGCCTCCCGCCGGAGCCTGACCCCAGCCACCCGCCAACCGTCAACCGTCATGCCGCCACACCGGGACGTCTTCCGGCCAAACGCGGCACCTGTACCCGAACACCTCGCCATACCGGGACGTCTTCCGGCCAAACGCGGCACCTGCACCCGACCGCCCGCCATGCCGGGCGCTGATGACCTATTGTCGGTGGCATGCTCGCTGCTTACGCCGTCAGTCAGTCCGCATCAGATCCGTTGTCAGGGTTGGTCATTGGCCAGCGTCCTGACCCGACCGCTCGTGGGGGGTGGTCGGTGGTCAAGCTCCGGGCCGCCGGGCTGAACCACCACGATGTGTGGTCGCTGCGGGGGGTCGGGCTGTCCGCTGACCGGCTGCCAATGAT
>JAYSQM010000114.1:0-4802 GCA_043721575.1 Phycicoccus sp. | reverse complement strand
GGGCTTCGGTGAGTTCCATGTTTGCGTCCCCCAGGTGAGTCGTCGGTTGGCCACACGTTAGGCGGCAGGTCCGACAGCGGTCGGGCCTGTGCGTGAGTTCCTGAACCGGACCCGCTCCAGAAAGGCAGCAGGGGACGCATCGGGCAGGTCGGCGTACTCGCCAACCGACACCGTGCAACCCTGCGCCGTCGAACCGGGACCTGGGCCTGCACAAAGCTTTCGAGATAGGATTCGGTGTTCATGGAACCTTTGCGCATAGGCGTGCTGGGCGCGGCCCGGATCAGTGAGAACGCCATTGTGAAACCGGCGCGGTTGACCGGCGCGCGTTTGGTTGGCGTCGCGGCGCGTGATCGTCACCGGGCGGAGGCCTTCGCTGCCGCGCATGGTGTGGAACGGGTGCTCGACTCTTACGCCGAGCTCGTGGCCGACCCTGCGGTCGAGGTGGTCTACAACCCGCTGGCAAACGCGTTCCACGGCCCGTGGAACCGGGCGGCGATCGCTGCCGGGAAGCACGTGCTGTCGGAGAAGCCGTTTGCCAGCGACGCCGATGAGGCCGAGGAGGTGCGCGACGCCGGGGCACGAGCTGGCGTCATCGCGGTGGAGGGCTTTCACTACCTTTACCACCCAGTCACGCGGCGGCTTCACGAGCTGCTCGCTTCCGGCGAGCTCGGCGAGCTCGTCCGGGTCGAGGTGACCATGATCATCCCGGCGCCCGCAGCGCAGGACCCTCGGTGGTCCCTCGCCCTAGCCGGGGGGGCGCTGATGGATCTCGGCTGTTACAGCCTGCACGCTCACCGGGTGCTCGCACCGTGGGCTGGCGGACAGCCGTCGCTCGTCGCCGCCCGGGGCGGCGAGCGCAGCGGGCTGCCTGGCATAGATGAGTGGGTCGACGCCGAACTCGTTTTTCCTTCGGGCGCGACCGGTCTGGCGCGGTGCCATATGGCAGGCGAAGCGACGGAGATGACCTATCGAATCATCGGCACCCGCGGCGAGGCGACGGTTGCCAACTTCGTCCTCCCGCACCTCGATGACCGGCTGTTCGTGACGACGGCATCGGGCAGCCGCATCGAGCAGCTGGGGACCCGGTCTTCGTACACCTACCAGCTGGAGGCCTTGACTGCATTTGTTCGCCGGGGCGTACCCATGGCGACTGACAGCGACGATGCCGTGGCGACGATGCGGCTGATCGATCAGTGCTACCGGGCAATTGGGCTCGAGCCCAGGCCGCGTTCCACCGGCAGTATGAACTAGTGACCCAGACACCGCCTGCGCCTACCGACGGGAACGGCGTCGTCGTCGTCGAGCCGCCGCCGAGCGGTCGGGTCCGTCGTCCGGTGGACCTGCTCGCACTGCTGTTCGCCCTCGGGGTGTTGTTCGTCGCGGTGGGCCTCGGCGATGTTGCGGTGGGGACCGCCGGTGGCCTCGAGCAGGACCTCATCGGTGCCGGGGGCGCATTGCCCCAACTGCTGCTGCGACTCTTCAGCTGGGCCGGGGGCGTCGGGCTCCTCGTCCTTCTGGTCGTCTCAGGCGTCGACCTGGTGGTGCGCTCGCGATCCTGGCAGCTCTTCGAGGCGGTCGCCGCGGCCGGCGCCGGAGCCCTGCTGTCGCCGGTGTTGCAACGGTTGGTGCTCGATGGCCATCTCGGAAACATACTTGCGGCGTTGACCAAGGGGCTGCCCGACGGCGGTCGTACCACACCCGTGGACGGGTTGCTCGTGGCCAGCGTCGCGTTCTTCACGGTGTCCGGGGTCGGTGGACGGTCGATGCTGCGGACGGCAACGGTCGTGGTCGTCGGATCGGCACTCCTGTCCGGGATCCTTTCCGGTGGGGTCACGGCGTTGGCACTGCTGGCGACCGTGCTGGTCGGGTGGGCCGTGGGCCTGATGGCCCGCCTCGCACTGGGCGTGGCCTCGACCCGCCCGCCCGGTACTGCCGTCGCGGCTGCCCTCATCAGTTGCGGGCTGGAGGTCACGCGGCTGGAGCTGGTCGACTCGGTACCGGGCGCAGGACGACGGTATGCCGGGTCGGGGCCAGGCGGGCCCTTCGACGTTCGCGTCCTGGACCGAGACACCTTCGGCGGCGCCACCGGCCGGCGCGTGCTGCGCCGGGTGCGGTTGCGTGGGCCGTCCACCCGCGGCCCCTCCCTCACGGTCCGCGGCGCGGTCGAGCACCAAGCCCTGATGGCGATGGCCGTGTCCAAGGCTGGAGTGAGGGCGCCGGATCTTCTCGTCGCCGCAGAGGTGGGGCGGTTCGCGGCGGTCCTGGCCTACCGACCCCCGGGAGGCGCGGCCCTCGACCCCGCCACACCCCTCAGCGACGACGACCTGGCCGCCTTCTGGCAGATGCTCGCCCTGCTCCAACAGGCCCGGATCGCCCACCGTGGACTGAGCCTCGACCATCTCCTGCTCGGCGGGGGTGGCCGAGCTGGCCTGAGCGAGGCCGGGACCGGCGACGTCGCGGCGGCGGACATCTCGTTGCGTCTCGACGTGGCGCAGCTCCTCACCACGTTGGCGCTGCTCGTGGGTCCGCAGCGAGCTGTCACCAGCGGCGTGACCTCCCTGGGCAGCGAAGCGATCGTGAAGGCCCTGCCCCTTGTGCAGGCGGTCGCGATGGGCGCCTCGACCCGCTCGGCACTGAGAGCACACAAGGGGTTGCTCCGGCGGATCCGCAAGCTGCTCCTCGAGCTGGCCCCCGAAGGCGAGCCGGTCGAACAGGTCGAGCTGCGGCGCCTGACCCCGCGAACACTGGTGACGGTGCTGGGAGGCGGCATCGCGGCATACGTGCTCCTGACCCAGCTGGCGCAAGTGGACGTCGTGCAGGTCCTGGCCCGAGCCCAGTGGGGTTGGGCTCTGGCCGTGCTCGGGTTCACCACGCTGACCATCACCGGGGCCTCGCTGGTCATCACCGGCGCGGTGACCGCTCGCCTCAGCTTCGTCCAGACCTATCTGACCCAGCTCGCTGTCGCGTTCAGCGGACTCGTCGCGCCGTCGGCCATCGGCAATATCGCGCTCAACATGCGCTATCTGCAGCGGGCCGGCCTCGACCCCGCGATCGCGGGCGGCAGCGTCGGACTGGCCCAGCTCGCCCAGTTCTCAAGCTACTTCGTCCTGCTCCTGCTCTCCAGCGTCCTGGCCGGGACCGGGCAACGGTCGTCGTTCACCCCACCGCTGCCGGCCGTCATCGGGCTGATCGTCGTCGTGGCCCTGCTGCTGGTGGCTCTGGCCGTGCCCGCGGGCCGCAGGCTGGTCATCGGCCGGTTCCTGCCGGTGGTTCGCCGCGTGGTCCCCCGGGTCGTCGCGATCTTCCAGGATCCGCGCAAGGTGGTCACCCTGTTCTCCGGGGCGCTGCTCCTGGACCTGTCGTTCGTGGCCGCACTGACCTCCGCGACACGTGCCTTCGGCGCCACGCCCCCTATCGCGGCCGTCGCGGTGGTCTACTTCGCGGGGGCGATCATCGGCTCCGCAGTGCCTACGCCCGGAGGGCTTGGCGGAGTCGAGGCAGCACTCTCGGCCGGTCTCGTCGCGGTGGGCCTGGACGCCAGCGTCGCCGTCTCATCCGTCCTGCTGTTCCGTCTGTGCACCTACTGGCTGCCCATCCCGTTCGGCTGGGCGTCACTGAACTACCTCCAACGGGTTGCCGCCATCTGACCCGTACCATCTGGACGCCGTCGCCCCAAGCCAGCACTGTTCACTGGGCGCGCAACGGTCAGGTGTTGGAGGCGCCCCACAGACACCTCGACGCCCTCAACCAGCCCCAGCTGGCGCCCAGATGAGACCAGAACTGAGACTAAGGACCAGAAACGCCGCCCCAGGCTGACGGCCTGAGGCGGCGTGCTGAGCCCGATTTCGTGCTCGCATCTGGCGGTGGCGGTGGGATTTGAACCCACGGTGGACTTTCACCCACACACGCTTTCGAGTTCTGCGAACCCACGTTCAGGCACGGCCGTCGGCGTCTGCCACGTGCTCAACTATGCTGCCGACGACACTGCACGAACGGCTTCGTACACCCGCGAATGAGACTAGAACTGAGACTGGGATTCGAACTGGGCTCCTTGCGTGTCAGCGATCATGAAATTCCCGACTTGTATGACCGGAATGGCACGCGTAGCCGTCAGATGGCCCGGAGCCTGACCAAGTCGATGTCACGTGTGGTCAGTTGAGGCACGTCCTGCAGGAGCGCACCAACGTGTGACGTGGTCATGTGCATATTCAGGGCGGCCTCGTCCGCCCACGTCTCTACAAAGACGAAGCGCTGGCCATCGTCGAGGTCGTCGTGAAGGTCGTATCGCAGGCAGCCTCGTTCTGCCCGCGTGAGTTCAACCATCTCAAGCAGCCGCCTCCGCAACTCTCCGCGTCTTTCGGGCGTGGTGTGGAACGTCGCGACCAAGACGACTGCCCCACCGGCGGGCCGAGGCTCACTCGCGAGGGTTCCTTTAACCGTGGCGCTCATGCCGTCGAGCCCGATGACTTGTCGCCGAGGTCCAGCAGTCCGGCGAGGAACTTGGCGCCCTCTGCGGCGAGGCTGTCCATCGAAGGAGCGACGGGGCGCCAAAGAGAAACCGCGCGTGCGATCTCCTTCACCGTTGGCAGGAATGACTCGACAACGATGCCGCCCCGATACGACGTGGATCGGAGTGCGCCAATCACTCCGATCCAGTCCACGTGGCCGGTCCCCGGGGTGCCGCGGTCGTTTTCTGATGCCTGGAAGTTGAGGATGCGAGGCCCCGCGAGGCGGATCGCCTCGGGGAGGTTCTTCTCCTCGATGTTCATGTGGAATGTGTCGAGCATGAGGCCGACATTGTC
>JAYSQM010000113.1:0-1009 GCA_043721575.1 Phycicoccus sp. | reverse complement strand
ATCGATAATGCCCATCATGCCGCCGTCTTCGTGGTCGAGGATGTGGCAGTGATAGACGGTCTTGCCGGTGAAATCGTCGAACGCGATGCGCACTCGCACACTGCTCTGAGCGGGCACGTTCACGACGTCCTGCCAGGTCGCGCTTTTCGGGGTGGCGCCCCTTTGCTCAATGATCTGCATGGGCCAGACGTGCAAGTGGACGGGATGGTCCATGGGGCTGGTGTTGGTCAGCGTCCATTCCTCGACGGCCCCGCTCTGCACGACGGTGTCGATCCTGGTCGGGTCGAACGGTTTGCCGTCGATCGTGAACGCCATCATCCCGCCCATGCCCATCCCTCCGGCACCCATGCCCATAGCGAATGTCAGCTCTCGCCGTGCGGTTACTGTTGCCGTGCGCAGGTCGCGCGGTGCTGGCTGTTCAGGTATCGCAGCCAGACTCGCGCCGGGTGCGCCGGCGACCTCGAATGTTGCCAGGTCAACGGTGTTTGAGGAGGGTCGGGCTCCGCCCATCATCCCCATTGCTGTTCCCCGGTCGGTCGGGAGGGTCCGCAGGACCGCGGTCCCCGTCACGCCTGTGACGAGCAGGTCGGCGCGGTTACCGGGGGCGAGCAGCACTTCCGTAACGTCGCGCGGCTGCTGAAAACGACCGGAGTCGATCCCGAGAAGTTGCAGTTGCTGGCCGTCCAGCCGGAGTTTGAGGTATCGGCTGACGCAGGCGTTGACGATCCGCCAGCGTTCGCGTTCTCCTGGGCGTGCGGTCAAGAGCGGGGCAACCTGGCCGTTGACCAGCACGAGATCCCCTTCCCGTCCAAGCATCCGATCCATCTCCGATGCTGGCGGGATCTGCCCAAACCCGTCGAGCGTGATGTCGGAAATCACGAGAATCCGCTCACGGCTGGCCGGGATGGGGGTGGGGTCCTCCACGATGATGGCGCCGTACAGGCCGCCGAAGACCTGATCCGCCGCATTTCCGTGGTGATGGGGGTGGTACCAGTACACCCCCGGCGGG
>JAYSQM010000112.1:0-4491 GCA_043721575.1 Phycicoccus sp. | reverse complement strand
CCAAGAACGTCGTCGCCGGGTGCGCGTCCCCGCCGAAGGTCCCCGGTGTGGCCAAGAAGCTCACGCTGCCGGACAAGAACACTGCGGCCGGCAAGACGTTCGTGGCGACCGTCACCACCAACTGTGGCGTGCTCACCATGGAGCTCGACGGGGCCAAGGCTCCCCAGACCGTGGCCTCCTTCCTCAGCCTGGCCAAGAGCGGCTACTGGGTCGACAGCCCGTGTCACCGCCTGACCACACAGGGCATCTTCGTCCTGCAGTGCGGCGACCCGACAGGGACCGGCGGTGGCAACCCCGGATACGGCTACGGCGTCGAGAACGCACCGGCCGACTTCACCTTTGCCCCGGGCACGCTGGCGATGGCACGCACCAGCGACCCCAACAGCAATGGAGGCCAGTTCTTCATCGTCTACAAGAAGACCATGCTGCAGGACCCCACCGGCTATTCAATTTTCGGCAGGATCACCTTCGGAATGGATATCGTCGACAAGATCGCCGCGGCCGGAGCCACCCCTGCGGCCGCCAGCCAGAACACCGCGCCGGTGCAGCCCATCAGCATCCTCAAGGTGGATGTCACCGAGAAGAAGGCCTGACAGTGACCGAGCAGACACCCGAGAACGACGCGGCCATTCCGGACACCGACATCTTCGAGCAGGCGGGGACGGTGGACGACACACCAACCCCGCCGACGGTCGAGGCGGCGCCGGAGCCCGCTCCCGCACCCGCGCTGCCGGAGCCCGCTCCAGTTCCAGTTCCTGCCCCTGCGCCCAGCGTCCCCACCCCGGCAATGATTCGCGTTCCCAGTCCCGCAGCCCTGGCCGCCCTGCTACATGGCCACGCGTCGCCGAAGCCCTCTGAGCACGGTCGGGTGGACGAGTCGGGCACGGTCTTCGTCCACACCGCCGACGGTGAGCGAGAAGTGGGTTCCTACCCCGGTGCCAGCCCGGCCGAGGCGCTGGCCTACTTCACCCGCAAGTATGACGAGCTTCTCGCCTCTGCTGACCTTCTCCTGCAACGCGTGACGCACACCGACCTGTCGGCACGGGAGGGCTCCGATGGGCTCGCCAAGCTGCGCGAGCAGACCGCCGATGCCCACGTCGTCGGCGACCTTGTCGCCCTGGACGCCCGGGTCGCCCAGATCGCCGCAGCAGTCGAATCCAAGAAGGCCACCGAGGGCGCGCAGCGCAGCGCGGCCCGCGAGGCAGGCAGGGCCAAGCGCGAGGGACTCGTACTCGAGGCCGAGAGGATAGCGGGGCAGCCGGAAGCCAAGATCCAGTGGAAGACCAGCGGCACGCGGATGCGGGCTCTGCTGGACGAGTGGAAGTCATTGCAACGAACCGGACCCAAGCTCGACAGGGAGTCCGAGACGGCACTCTGGCAGCGCTTCAGCGCAGCTCGCAACTCCTTCGACAAGGCCCGTCGGGTTCACTTCGCCCAGCTCGAGGACACCCAGTCCGAGGCCAGGTCAGCCAAGGAGAAGCTGGCGAAGGAGGCCGAGGCGCTCGCCACGAGCAGGGACTGGGCCCCGACAGCGACGGCGTTCAAACGGTTGATGGACCGCTGGCGCGAGGCCGGTCGCGCCTCGCGCACCGACGACGACGCCTTGTGGGCTCGCTTCAAGACCGCGCAGGACAGCTTCTTCAGGGCCAAGGACGAGCTCGTCGCGGCCGAGAACGAGGAGTTCAAGGCCAACCTCGTGGTCAAGGAGGCACTCATGGCCGAGGCCGAGGCAATGCTGCCGGTGACCGATATCGAGGCTGCAAAGGCATCGCTTCGAGTTATTGCGGACAAGTGGGAACGTGCGGGCAAGGTCCCTCGTGCGGACATGGAGCGCATCGAAAAGGCCATCCGCCGCGTCGAGCAAGCAGTGCGCGACCACGACGAAAAACGTTGGGCCAGCAGCAATCCTGAGGCGGCGGCCCGCGCACAGAGCCTGGTGGACCAGCTCGAGTCGGCCGTCGAGGGACTGCGCAAGGACCTCGAGAAGGCGCAGGCCTCAGGCAGTGCCACCAAGGTTGCGGACGCGCAGTCAGCTCTCGACGCCCGGGAGCTTTGGCTGGTGCAGGCTCGTGCTGGTGTCCAGGAGTTCAGCGGTTAGTGGGTCTGCGCCGGCTTGCCGGTCGACTTGCCGCCGGTGATCCGGTAGACGTCGAACACGCCGTCGATCTTGCGCACGGCCTTGATCACGTGGTCGAGATGTCCCGGGTCGCCCATCTCGAAGGTGAACCGGGACAGCGCCACCCGGTCACGCGAGGTGTGCACGCTGGCCGAAAGGATGTTGACGTGCTGGTCGGAGAGGATGCGCGTGACATCCGACAACAGTCGGCTGCGGTCCAGCGCCTCGACCTGCAGCTGAACCAGGAACACGCTCGCCGCCGACGGAGCCCATTCGACCTCGATCAGCCGATCGGGTTGCGAGAGCAGGGACTCAGCATTGGTGCAGTCCGAGCGGTGCACCGAGACGCCGTTGCCCCGCGTAACGAAACCGATGATGGAGTCGCCCGGAACCGGCGTGCAGCACCGTGCCAGCTTGACCCAGACGTCAGCCGTCCCGACGACCACGACACCGGGGTCACCGCTGCGCGGACGCGGCAGCCGGGAGGACGGCGTGGTGGCTTCGGCGAGGTCCTCACTGGCGCTCTCCTCCCCGCCAAGGGACGCCACCAGACGGCCCACAACGTGCTGGGCGGACACGTGGCCGTCGCCCACCGCGGCATACAGGCTGGAGATGTCGGGGTAACGCAGCTCGCTGGCCAGGCCGGTGAGCGTGTCATGGGTCATCAGTCGCTGGAGCGGCAGACCCTGCTTGCGCATGGCCTTGGCGATGGCGTCCTTGCCGGCGTCGATGGCCTCTTCGCGGCGCTCCTTGGAGAACCACTGACGGATCTTGTTGCGGGCGCGTGGGCTCTTGACGAACGTCAGCCAGTCACGTGAGGGTCCGGCCCCGTCGGCCTTGGAGGTCAGGATCTCGACGACGTCGCCGTTCTCCAAAGGGCTCTCGAGCGGGACCAGTCGCCCGTTGACCCTGCCGCCGATGCAGTGGTGGCCGACCTCGGTGTGCACGGCATAGGCGAAGTCCACCGCCGTCGAGCCGGCCGGCAGGTCGACGACAGACCCCTTCGGGGTGAAGACGTAGACCTCGTTGGCGCTGATCTCGAAGCGCAGGGAGTCCAGGAACTCACCCGGGTCGGAGGTCTCGCGCTGCCAGTCGAGCAGCTGACGCAGCCACGCCATGTCGTTGACCGGTCCGGTATCGCCCTCGCGCCCAGCCTGTGCTGCGGCGGTGGCGTCATCGCGGGCGTCTTCCTTGTACTTCCAGTGCGCCGCCACGCCGTACTCGGCCCGACGGTGCATGGTGTGGGTGCGGATCTGGATCTCGACCGGCTTGCCCTGCGGACCGATCACCGTGGTGTGCAGCGACTGGTACATGTTGAACTTGGGCATGGCGATGTAGTCCTTGAAACGCCCGGGCACGGGGTTCCAGCGCGCATGCAGGGCACCCAGCACGGCATAACAGTCACGCACCGAGTCCACCAGCACCCGCACCGCGACCAGGTCGTAGATCTCCTCGAAGTCGCGGCCGCGCACGATCATCTTCTGGTAGACGGAGTAGTAGTGCTTGGGCCGACCGGTCACGACCGACTTGATCCGGGCCGCTGCCAGGTCGGTCTTGACGTACTCGCGGACGCCGGCGAGATACTCCTCCCTGGCGGGGGCGCGCTCGGCCACCAGCCGTACGATCTCGTCGTACACCTTGGGGTAGAGCGTCGCGAAGGACAGGTCCTCGAGCTCCCACTTGATGGTGTTCATCCCCAGCCGGTGGGCCAGAGGGGCGTAGATCTCGAGGGTCTCACGGGCCTTACGCTTGGCCGACGACTCCGAGACGTAACGCCACGTGCGGGCGTTGTGCAGACGGTCCGCCAGCTTGATCACCAGGACGCGGATGTCACGGGCCATGGCCACGACCATCTTGCGTACGGTCTCGGCCTGGGCAGCCTCTCCGTAGGTGACCTTGTCGAGCTTGGTCACCCCGTCGACCAGCATCGCGATCTCGTCTCCGAAGTCGCGGGTCAGTGCTTCAAGGCTGTATGCCGTGTCCTCCACGGTGTCGTGCAGGAGGGCCGCCGCCAAGGTGGCCGGGTCCATGCCGAGCTCGGCCAGGATCGTGGTGACGGCCAGCGGGTGGGTGATGTACGGGTCGCCACTCTTGCGCAGCTGGCCCTCGTGAGCACGCTCGGCCGTCGCGTAGGCCCGCTCAATGATCGCCAGGTCGGTCTTGGGATGGGTGGAGCGGACGGTACGCAGCAAAGGCTCGAGCACCGGGTATGCGTCGTTGCGTGGACCACCGAAACGTGCGAACCTGGCCCGAACCCGAGAGGCCGTGGGAATCGGACTTGTTGGCAGGTCCGGCAAGGAAGCGGTCGAGGGCGTGGTCTGGCCAGAGACGCCCGTCACGATCTCCTCGCTCACAGCTCCATTCTATGGGCCGGC
>JAYSQM010000111.1:0-1475 GCA_043721575.1 Phycicoccus sp. | reverse complement strand
GTCCGTTCCACGGTGAGAAGACACCGTCGTTCGTGGTCACACCGCAGCGCGAAAGCTGGCATTGCTTCGGCTGCGGCCTGGGCGGTGACATCTTCAGCTACGTCATGCAGCGTGACAGCGTCGGTTTCCCGGAGGCTCTTCGCACGCTGGCCACACGCGCGGGCGTGGAGATCGATGAGCGGACCAAGCGGGAGGACGCGCACAAGGCGCGACTTCGCCAGGTGCTCGACAGCGCGATCGCGTTCTACCACGCCGTCCTGACGAGTTCGAAGACAGGCACGGGCGCCCTCGACTATCTGCACGGTCGGGGCTTCTCCGACGAGACCATCTCCGCGTATCAGGTCGGTTGGGCGCCCAGCGGCTGGGACCAGATGACTCGGGCCCTCGCGGCCAAGCGCGACGTGCGGCCGGACGAGCTGGTGGAGGTCGGTCTCGCCTCGCCGCGACAGGCTGGCCGGGGCGGTGTCTACGACAAGTTTCGGGCGCGCGTCATCTTCCCGATCAGGGACCAGAGCGGGCACGCCGTGGGTCTCGGCGGCCGCCTGCTGGAGGGGGAAGGGCCCAAATACCTGAACTCGCCGGCGACGCCGCTCTTCGACAAGAGTCGGACGCTGTACCTCATCGACAAGGCCAAGGGCGCTATCCGCAAGACGGGCCAGGCGGTCATCGTGGAGGGGTATACGGATGCCCTGATCGCCCACCAGGCTGGATTCGACAACGTCGTGGCAAGTCTTGGGACCGCGCTGACGCCTGGTCAGGTGGCCCTGCTCACGCGTTACGCGACCCGCATCGTCCTGGCCTACGACGTCGATGCGGCGGGCGAGAAGGCGGGGACCCTCGGGGTGACGGCGTTGGCCGGGCTGATCGGCCAGCTCCAGGACGACACGTCGGGCGTCAAGCTGGAGGACGTCCGGGTCGCACGTCTGCCGGAGGGCAAGGACCCGGACGAGGTGGTCCGCGAGTCACCTGCGCTCTGGGAGGCCGCCATCGCCAAGGCCAAGCCACTCGTTGAATACCTGATCGAGCACCATGCCGGCCGGTTCGACCTCAAGACGTCGTCCGGGCGCATCGGCTTCGTGGAGGCGGTCATGCCGGCCATCCGCGACATCGCCGATCCCCTCCGTCGCGACGAGGCCCTCGGCGAGGTGCGGCGCGTGTCCGGGGTGGAGGAGCGCGTGTTGCTCCAGGTCCTGGAGCGGCCGGCTCGCAACCCGATCTCCCAGGGGCGATCGTCGGGCAACGGCAATGGCAACCGCGGCGAGTCACGGATCACCGCGGACGCGGTCCTCTCCTCGCCGGATGCGTTGCCGGTCCACGACATCCTGCGCGCGATCACCCCGGTCGAGTCGGAGCTGCTCAGGCTGCTCCTGCTCGTTCCGGACGAGCAGCTGCGGGTGGTCGACGAGCTCGGCCCGGACCAGCTGCCCAGCACGGTCGCGCGCGAGCTGTTCCGGGCGCTCGTCCTGCAGCGGGCG
>JAYSQM010000110.1:0-3818 GCA_043721575.1 Phycicoccus sp. | reverse complement strand
CCGGCATGGAGGGCACCGAGGGCGTCCATCATCGTCAACGTCGTGCAGTTGGGGTTGCTGATGATGCCCTTGGGGCGGTTACGAACCTGGGCGGGGTTGACCTCGGGCACGACCAGCGGCACGTCGGGGTCCATCCGGAAAGCACCGGAGTTGTCGACCGCGACCGCGCCACGCGACACCGCGATCGGGGCCCACTGCGCCGAGATCTCGTCGGGCACGTCGAACATCGCGACGTCGACCCCGTCGAAGACCTCAGGGGTGAGCGCCTGGACCACGACGTCCTCGCCCCGGACCGTGAGGACCTTGCCGGCAGAACGCGCCGAGGCGACGAGGCGGATCTCGCCCCAGACGTCCTCGCGCTGGCTCAGGATGCTGAGCATGACGGTGCCGACGGCGCCGGTTGCGCCGACCACGGCCAGAGTGGGCTTGCGGATGCTCATCGTCCGGTACCTCCGTAGACCACGGCCTCGCCCTGGGCGGAGTCAAGGCCAAAGGCCGTGTGCACGGCGCGCACGGCGGCGTCGAGCTGGTCTTCCCGGGTGATGACCGAGACGCGGATCTCCGAGGTGGAGATCATCTCGATGTTGACACCCGCATCGGCGAGCGCCTTGAAGAACGTTGCGGACACCCCGGGGTGCGAGCGCATGCCCGCACCGACGAGCGAGAGCTTGCCGATGTGGTCGTCATACAGCAGCGAAGCGAAGCCGACCGCGGACTGGATGCGCTTGAGCGCCTGGACGCCGACCTGGCCGTCGGTCTTGGGCAGCGTGAACGAGATGTCCGTCAGACCGGTCTCCACGGCGGAGACGTTCTGGACGATCATGTCGATGTTGATCTCGGCGACGGCGCAGGCCTGGAAGATCTCGGCCGCCTTGCCGGGATGGTCCGGCACGCCGACGACGGTGATCTTGGCTTCGCTGCGGTCGTGCGCCACGCCGGCAATGATCGGGGCTTCCACGCTGTCTCCTTCTTCACCTGCAGGTTGAGTGACGATCATGGTGCCCTCGCGGTAGGAGAACGAGGACCGCACGTGGATCGGCATGTCGAACCGCCGGGCGTACTCGACGCACCTCAGATGCAGGATCTTTGCCCCGCAGGCGGCCATCTCAAGCATCTCCTCGTTGGAGAGCCGGTCGATCTTTCGGGCGTTGGGGACGATTCTCGGGTCGGCGGTGAAGACGCCGTCAACGTCAGTGTAGATCTCGCAGACGTCCGCGTGCAGTGCGGCAGCCAGCGCCACCGCCGTCGTGTCCGAGCCACCACGGCCCAGCGTCGTGATGTCCTTGCTGTCCTGACTGACACCCTGGAAGCCTGCCACGATCGCGATGTCACCGTTGTCCAGCGCGTCCTTGATCCGCCCCGGAGTGACGTCGATGATCCGGGCCTTCCCGTGCGAGGAGTCGGTGATGACGCCGGCCTGGGACCCGGTGAACGAACGTGCGGTGTGTCCGAGGTTGGCGATAGCCATGGCCACCAGCGCCATCGAGATTCGCTCGCCTGCCGTCAGCAGCATGTCCATCTCGCGAGCGGGCGGCAACGGGCTGACCTGTTGGGCCAGCTCGAGCAGCCCGTCGGTCGTGTCGCCCATGGCCGAGACCACGACGCAGACCTCGTTGCCGGCCTTGCGTGTCTCGACGATCCGCCGCGCGACGCGCTTGATGCTCTCGGCGTCAGCCAGCGATGACCCGCCGTACTTCTGGACGACCAAGCTCACATCAGGCTCCGGGTTGGTGTGGACGGCGGAGAGGCCAGTTTACGTGTGCCCGCCTTCCCCGAACGACTCGCTCGTATGCCGAGACCCCTCCTTTCGCACGTGTCCGACTGTGGGTCACACGGAGACGACGAGCGGGGCCAGCAGAATGTCCGAGAGGTCGCGCTGCACGGACTGCAACCGCCACCGGTCGCTGAAGACGGCCAGCAGCACACCGTCGCCGCGCGCGAGCACCTCGACGCCGCGCTGACCACGCAGTCGATCCCTGCCCTCGGCGTCGGTGCGACGGGCCAGGGAGTACTCCAGCCGGTCCAGCGAGATCGGCGAGTTGAACTCGCCTTTCATCCGGTGCTCGGCGACCTCGAACTGCATGGGACCGACTGCGGCCAGGACCGGCGCCTGGTCGCCCCGCAGATCCGAACGCAGCACCTGCACGACGCCCTCGTGGTCGAGCTGTTCGATACCGCGCCGGAACTGCTTGTAGCGGCTGGAGTCCTTGGCCCGCGCCACCGCGAAGTGCTCGGGCGAGAAGGACGGGATCGGCGGGAAGGTGACCGGTCGCTCGAAGTAGAGGGTGTCGCCGACGCGCAGGGCGTTGGCGTTGACCAGACCGACGATGTCGCCGGGGAAGGCGCGGTCGATGCTTGTGCGCTCGCGACCCATGACCTGCTGGGCGTACTTCGTGGCGAAGGGGCGGTTGGTCCCGGAGTGGGTGACGACCATGCCTCGCTCGAAGGTGCCCGAGCAGATCCGTACAAAAGCAAGGCGGTCGCGGTGAGCGACATCCATGCCCGCCTGCACCTTGAAGACGAATGCGCTGAAGGGAGAGTCGATCTCACGCGGACGGCCATCGGCATCGGGCCGGGCGCCCGGCGCGGGAGCGAGGTCGACCAGGGTGTCGAGCAGGAACCGGACACCGAAGTTGAGGACGGCCGAACCGAACATCACCGGGGTGCTCGTGGCGGCCAGGAATCCCTCGGGATCGTGACCAGCCCCGGTCGCCACGATCAGGTCGCTCTCCTCCACGGCCCGCAGCCAGGCCTCACCCTCGAGGGCTTCGGCTGCCTCGGCGCTCAGGTGGTCCTCGGGAGCCACGGTCGCCCCGCCGTCGGTGCGGGTGAACTTCAGGTACTCCCCCGTCGCCATGTCCAGCACGCCACGGAAGTCGCCGGCGACGCCCACTGGCCAGTTCAACGGCGCAGCCTGCAGCCCGGTCCGCTCGCTGATCTCGTCCATCAGGTCGAGGGCTTCGTTGCCGGGGCGGTCCCACTTGTTGATGACCGTGATGATCGGGATGTTGCGGTGCTTGCAGACCTCGAAGAGCTTCATCGTCTGGGCCTCGAGGCCCTTGGCCGCGTCCACGAGCATGACGGCCGCGTCGACCGCGGACAGCACCCGATAGGTGTCCTCGGAGAAGTCGGCGTGCCCGGGCGTGTCGACCAGGTTGATCACGGCGTCGCGGTAGGTGAACTGCAGCGCCGCCGACGTGATCGAGATGCCTCGCTCGCGCTCGATGTCCATCCAGTCCGACACCGTGCCGCGGCGACCGTCCTTGCCGTGCACCGCTCCTGCTCGCGACAGGACCCGGGCATGCAGAGCCAGCGCTTCGGTGAGGGTCGACTTGCCGGCGTCCGGGTGGCTGATGATCGCGAACGACCGTCGCCGTTTGGCCTGCGCAACCGTCTCGGGAACTGCCGTGCGCCCCGTCTCTGGCGCTGCGCTCGTCATACTCATAGGGTCTCAATGTTACGTGACGAAGGGCGGGGGCCATGGACGCAGTTGCCGGGATCGAGGTCACGGGGGTCAGGCGCGCCTTCGGGTCGGTGCTCGCCGTCGACCACATCGACCTTCGGGCCCGGCCGGGCGAGGTGACCGCGCTCGTCGGCCCCAACGGCGCCGGCAAGACCACGCTCCTGCTCATGCTCGCCACCCTCCTGGCTCCCGACGACGGCTCGATCCGCATCGCCGGGATCGATCCGGTCGCGGCGCCGCGCGAGGTCCGGGCCACCATGGGCTGGATGCCGGACGGGTTCGGCACCTGGGACGCGCTTACGGTGCGCGAGGTCCTGGAGACTGTCGCGGCGGCATACCTCATGGCACCAGGCCC
>JAYSQM010000109.1:0-4161 GCA_043721575.1 Phycicoccus sp. | reverse complement strand
TTCGACTCCCTCACCACGGCGCGGTCGCACCGCGACGCCCACACCGTCGAGGAGGCAGTCGCCGAGCTGCACCGACGCGCTGGGGCCCAGTTCGACCCGCCGATCGTCGCCGCCCTTGAGCGAGCCTTGGCCCGAAACGTCTGGGAACCGACCCGGCTCGAGCCACCGCTGACGGCCACCGCCGGTCGCGCGTTCGACCACGACGACCCTGCGGCGTCCGACCTGATAGCTGAGCTCGCCGGTCCTGGGCTCCCCAGTCCTGGGCTCCCCAGTCCTGGGATCCCCAGTCCTGAGCACCACGGCGTGGTCTCGGTCTGGACCCAGGAGCACGCGACCAGAGAGAACGCACCGTGAGCAACCGCCCGAGGGCGCTCAATATCGAGGCCTTCATCGGGGTTCTGGGGGCGGCCCTGACGTTGGGGGCCATAGCGGCCGTCGGAGTCCGTCTCCGTGAACCGGCGATGTTCCCGATCCTGCCGGTCGTGGGGGTCTTCTTCGTCGCGATCGTCATCGGTGAGATGTTCCGGGTCACGCTGCCCGACAGTCGTCATACGGCGCCGATGGCGACGGCGGCGGCACTGGCGTTCGCGATGACGGTGGACTCCCCGCGCAGTATGTCCGCGGACTACCAGGGTGCGCTGGTCGTCGCGGTCACCGCTGTCGCGATGGCGTTCGGGTCGATTCCCAACGTGATCCGCGGGCGACCGGTCCGCCTGCCCGACCTGGCCAATCGGCTCATCGGCATCGCGGTCGCGGCGCTGCTCTTTCGCGAGGTTCCGATCTCGCACGGCCGTACGGTGCTCGAGCTTCAGGCGAGCTGGCCGGCATACTTCCTGGCTCTGGTCATGGTGCTCGTCTCGACGCTCGCACTCACGGTCGAGGTGTTCTTGTTGGCCTCGGTGCGTGCGGCCCGCTCGCACGCACCGTTCCCGAGGACCCTTGAGGACGAGTTCCGGGCGGCGTTTGGTTTGGCTGCCGCCCTCAGTGCCACCGGCGCCCTCGTCGCCCTGGCCGAGCGGCCTTTGGGCATCGCGGCCATCCCGTTGTTCCTGTTCCCGCTGGTCCTGACGCAGTTCGCCGTGCGACGACAGAGTGCGATCCGCCGGACCTATCGGCAGACGATCCGGACCCTGTCGCGGCTGACCGAGCTCGGCGGCTACACCGAGCCGGGGCACGCCGCGCGGGTGGCCGTGCTGTCCATGGCGATGGGCCACGAGCTGGGTATGTCCGAGCGGGAAGTGCTCGATCTGGAGTATGCCGCGCTGCTTCACGACATCGGCCAGGTCTCGTTGACCGAGCCGATCCCCGGCGGTGCGACCGTGCTGGCGGCTCCGGCGGACCAGCGCCGGATTGCTCGTGACGGCGCGGAGATCGTCCGTCAGACGGGGGTGCTCGACAACGTGGCGGTCATCCTTGAGGCGCAGACCACGCCATACCGTCAGGTGCGCGAGTTTGGCGAGAAGCTGCCGCTGTCGAGCCGAATCATCAAGGTCTGCAACGCTTATGACGACCTGGCGGGGGACAACCCCCGCCCCGCGCGGCGCGATGCGGCAATCGAGCGGATCCACCTGGGGCTGGGTTATGAGTACGACCCTCGCGTGGTCGATGCCTTGATCGGGGTCCTGGCCCGCCGCGACGACTAGCCAGTTCGCAAACCTGGGGACCGTGGGACCCACGACGACGCAAACCTAGGGACCGTGCGACCCACGACAACCCAAACCTGGGGACGGTGCTCGTGCACCGTCCCTAGGTTTGCAGGGTTGGAGGTCAGGGGCTGGGCGAGTACTCGTGCGGTCCGGTCTCGAGCTTGACCACCCTGGGGTCACCCTCATCAGCGAAGTAGTCGCCCTTGATGGTGGCGTCCGCGCCCACGGGGGTCTTGAGCGCCCGGAACACGAAGGTGAGCAGCACGGCCGCGATCACGTTGATCGTGAACGCCGTCAGGGCGATGTAGCCCAGCTGTGCCAAGCCGGGAATCATCGCCAGGGACCCGCCGAAGTGTTGCTTGCTGGTCGGGTTCACGACGTTGTATGCCGCGATGGTGCCGTAGACCATGCCGACAGCCCAGCCGGCGAGCAGAGCCCAGCGGTGGAACCATCGGGTGTAAAGCCCGAAGACGATCGAGGGGAAGGTCTGCAGAATCCAGATGCCGCCCAGGAGCTGGAAGTTGATGGCGTTCTGCTTGTCCATCGTCAGGACGAAGATGAGCGCCACGAACTTGACCAACAGCGAGACCACCTTGCCGACCTTGGCCTCCTGAGCCGGCGTCGCGGACGGCTTGAACCACTCGCGATAGATGTTGCGGGTGAACAGGTTTGCCGCCGCGATCGCCATAATGGCCGCAGGCACCAGTGCGCCGATTGCGATGGCAGCAAAGGCGACACCGGCGAACCAGGACGGGAACATGTCCTCGAACAGCTGGGGGATGACCAGCTGCGCGTTGGGCTTGCCGTCCAGACCGATCGGCTTGGTGCCGGCGGCGATCGCGACCCAGCCGAGCAGCGCCAACAGACCGAGCACGAAGCTGTAGGCCGGCAGGATGGCAGCGTTGCGACGGATCGTGTTGCGAGACTTGGAGGACAAGGTCGCGGTGATCGAGTGCGGGTACATGAACAGCGCCAAGGCCGAGCCCAGGGCGAGGGTGGCATAGGCCCAGTACTGCGTGGCCGCCGGGATGTAGGTGCCGGTCGGTTTGTGTGTCACCGCGTTGGGCTTGGCCATCTTGTCCTGGGCCGCGGCGAAGATGTGGTCCCAGCCGCCGACCTTGCTTGGCAGGTAGACCACAGCCACGATGATGACCAGGTAGATCAGCGCGTCCTTGACGAACGCAATGATTGCCGGGGCGCGCAGACCGGACGAATACGTATATGCCGCAAGGACTGCGAAGGCGATGAACAGCGGCAGGTCCTTGGCGATGATGTTGCCGGAGCCGCCGAGGCCGGTGACCTCGAGGACCGCCTGGATGCCCACGAGCTGAAGTGCGATGTACGGCATCGTGGCGAGGATGCCGGTGACGGCGATGGCGAGAGACAACCCACGCGAGCCATAGCGGCCGCCGACGAAGTCCGCTGTCGTGACGAACCCGTGCCGGTGGCTGACCGACCACAGGCGCGACATGAAGATGAAGATGATCGGGTAGAGCACGATCGTGTAGGGGACTGCGAAGAACCCGTTGACCGCACCGAGCGCGAACATCGCCGCAGGTACGGCCACGAACGTGTATGCCGTGTAGAGGTCACCGCCGAGAAGGAACCAGGTGACCCAGGTGCCGAAGCTGCGACCGCCGAGGCCCCATTCGTCCAGGCTCTCCATGCTGGTGCCGCGGCGCCACTTGGAGGCCATGAAGCCCATGACGGTGACGAGCACGAACAGGGCGATCAGCACGGTCAGGGCGACGCCGTTGACACCCGTGTGCTGATCCCCTGACCCGAGGGCAAGAGTGTTCATCGATTTGCCTCCTCGTCAGTGTTGACGTCGTTGCTCATCGGCCGGTGCGGGCGCGCCTTGAGGACGACCCGGTGCGCGACATACACGCACGCGGAGCACAGGAAGACCCACAGGAACTGGTACCAGATGAAGAACGGGAAGCCGCCCAGCTTGGGCTCGACTCTGGTGTAGCTGCCAACCCACATCAGGGCGACGATCGGTAGGAGCAACAGGACGCCGGCGACTGCCAGCAGGTTCTTGTTGGCCGGGGGAGTGGTGTCATGATCCAGGTCGTCAGGCGTGTCTTGATCTTGGTTGTCAGGCAACGCGCACCTCCGCATCTGTGACGGGGAGCCGCACCGTTGCGGCCCAACTCGCGAACGTACCCCCTACCGGCGGGTAACTGTAGGAAGACGAAGATACCGAATTGGCGCGCTGACTTCGCCCCGGCGGCGGGCACTTCGGTGCGGCCATGGCGCATGTTGAGTGCCTTGGCCGTGCGCGAAGTGCAGTTGTCCACAGGGCTGCAGCGCGCACCGGCCTTGCCGGGCCACGATGGGTCGCATGATGAACGACTTCCTCAAGGCACGGGTCGCCGCCCAGCTGGGCGCTTTCACCACGCGCGACGCGGCGGACTGCGGCTATGTGGGCAGGGCCCTGACCGCTCTGGTGCGCGCCGGCGTTGCCCGCCGCGTTGGCCCGAGTGCGTATGTCGATCGCGCCCTTTACGAGGAC
>JAYSQM010000108.1:0-1284 GCA_043721575.1 Phycicoccus sp. | reverse complement strand
AGTTCGGCCCGCACCTCGTGCACATAGGCGGCGACGGTGTCGGTCACCCCAATGACGGTCGTGTCACTCATGCCTTGCCCTCCGCCGTTATCAGCAGGTCTTCCATGGTCGAGGCGAACGAACGCCACGTCTTTCCTTGCAGGACAAGGGTTTCGTGCCCTTGCTTGTTGATGCCGTAGTACTTGCGGTGCGGACCTTCGTCGCTCGGCACGACGTATGACGTCAGCGCGCCGGCGTTGTAGAGCCGCCGCAAGGTGCCATAGACGGACGCGTCGCCCACCTCGTCAAGGCCTGCCGCCCGCAATCGCCGCACGACGTCGTAGCCGTAGCCGTCCTCCTGAGCCACCACCGCCAGGACCGCCAGGTCGAGGACGCCCTTGACAAGCTGTGTCGTCTCCATGTCCACCTCATGATGGGATCGGGTTACTCCGGATCAGACGGTACCGCGTAATCCGCAGTACCGCGGACAACAGATAACCTTGGGCGTGTCGTGCGGGCACATCTCAGGCGATGGACAGGGCGATGCCGTCGAGGATGTCGTGCTCCGAGGTCACGACGCTCGTGATGTCGACGTCACGCTGCAGTCGCTGGACGATCGTGCGCCACACCAGAGCGCCGGCGCCGATCACGTCGACGCGACCCTCGTGCATGAACCCCAGGGCAGCCCGCTCAGCATGGGTCATCGACAGGAGCGAGGTGCACGCGTCGATGATCTGGTCTGCGGGCAACTGCGAGAGGTGAATCTTCTCGGGGTCATACGTCGTCAGCTGCAGCGCGTGAGCGGTGATGGTCGTGACCGACCCGGCCACCCCCACCAGCGCGGAGATCCCTTGGAAATCAACGACTTCGGCAGCCTGGTCGATGGCCGCCTCGATGTCGGCAATCGCAGCAGTGACCTCTGAGGACGTCGGCGGATCACTGCGAAGGTGCCGTTCCATCATCCGAACGCACCCGACGTCGACCGACAGCGCCTGCTCCACATCGTCCGTCCCGCGCACGAACTCCGTGGAACCGCCCCCGAGATCCACCACGAGGTACGGGCCGGGGATGCTGCCGGCCCGCAGGTCGCCGGTGGCGCCACGGAAGGACAGGGAGGCTTCCTCGTGCCCGCTGATGACCTCGGGAGCGACCCCGAAAGCAGCAAAGGCATCACGGACCCCGGCCACGAACTCGGAGGCGTTGCGAGCATCACGTGAGGCTGACGTCGCGACGAACCTGACCCTCTCGACGCCGAGCTCCACACACTGAGAGGCGTATTCGCGGGCCTGAGCCAGGGTGCGCGTC
>JAYSQM010000107.1:0-9286 GCA_043721575.1 Phycicoccus sp. | reverse complement strand
ACGTCGGACGAGATCTTGCCGCTGTCCACGGTGCTGTGGGTCTGGAACGTGGAGCCACAGGTGCAGGTGACCGTGGTCTCGACGTAGCTGGGGTGAAGGTCCTTCTTCAACAGGTGCTCCTCGTGGTTGGGGCGGGGCCGGGTCGTGTGCTCGGGACTCCCTCGCACACGTGAACCGGCAGCCAACGCATCAGTGTGCCAGATCAGACACGTATGCCGAAAACGTCGCCTTGGTGGGAGTCATTCCCACCACCGCCTGGAGCCCCCGGCTGCTCGAACAACGGCAGGTCCATGACCACGGTCGTCCCCTCCCCCTCGGCCGAGGTCAGTCGCAGCTCTCCGCCGTGGTCCTCGACGATCTGCTTGACGATGGCCAGCCCGAGACCGGTGCCGGCGATCGCCTGGTCCGTGGCGTTGCTCGCGCGAAAGAACCGGGTGAACAGCTGCGCCTGGTCGTCGGCCGGGATACCGATACCACGGTCCTGGCAGGTGACCAGGACCCGGCGGGCGTCCTGGTCCACCGTGCACCTGATGGTCACCACTGCGCCCGGACGGCTGAACTTGATGGCGTTGGAGACGATGTTGACGACCGCGCGATGAAGATGTCCCCTGTCGCCCTGGACCATCGCCGCATCGGGACCGGCGTCGATGTCGAGCTCCACGGCGCCACTGTGGGCGAGCGGGGACAGCTCCTGGCCGGTGTGGGTGATCAGCTCACGCATGGACACCGGGGCGACGTTGACCTTGAGGCCGCCACTTTCGATCCGGTTGAGCACCAACAGGTCCTCGATCAGGCCGCGCAGACGACTCGTGTTGCGGTCCATCACCTCGAGCATCCGGTGCTGCTCCCCCGTGAGCTCGCCGGCGTCTCCGTCCTGGAGCAGCTCCAGATAGCCGCTGATCGAGGTCAGTGGCGTACGTAGCTCGTGGCTCACCGTCGCCAGGAAGTCGCTCTTCTGGCGGTCGAGCCGTTCGAGCCGTTCGACGTACTCGCTCTGGTGCTCCCGGTAGTCGGCCTCCACGATGACCCGCGCCACGAACGCAGCAACCTGCTGGACGGCGTTGGCCTCGGACCTGGTCCACTCGCGGGGCTGATGGACCGTCATGACGTAGATCACCCCGATGACCCGGTCACCCAGCCCGATGGGGACGATGATGACCGCGCGGGCGCCGGTCTCACGGTAGAAGATCCGGGCTCGCTCCTGGGACTGCACCTGGGGCGCGAGGAAGTCGTGCAGCGCCAGGCGTTCCGAGGACAGCCACAGCTCCTCGGCGAGCCGGCCGACATGCAGAACCAGATCGTCCGGAATGTCCCCCAGTGGCGCCAGGCCCGGCAGGTGCCACTGGGCGCCGAGCAGCACCAGGTGATCGGCATCGACGGTGTTGGCCATGACCCGGTCGACGCCGAGCCCCTCGCCCAACGCGGCGCACAGGACGTCCAGCTCTTGCTGGGCGTCCGGCGCCGTACGGAGGGCACGCTCGATCTCGAGGGTGAGGTCATGCATCCGCAGACTGTGTGCCTGGGTCTGCTGCAGACCAAGGTTCTGTTCTGAGAGTGCGTTGAAGTCGGCGGCAAGGGACCGGATCTCCAGGAAACCCTGATCCTCGCGAGCGCGCGCACCCGGCTCGCCCTCGCGCTGACGGGTCACCGTGCCACGCAGCTCGGTAATCGGCTGGCTCATGGATCGCGCGGCCCGGCGCCCCAGGACGAACGCCGCCACCAGTGCCACAAGGGTGGCAGCGATGGTCGCTGCCGTTCCTGTCGCCGATTCCGTCCGCGCCGCACTCCGGCTCTGGTCGAGCTCAGTGGTGATGTGCTCACCGAGCGCGGCGTTCGCCCGACGGAAGCGGTCGAACAGGGCGCGACCCTGAAAGACATCTGTCCGCTCGCCCCGGGCCAGAGCTTGCTCCGCGCCTAGCGCAAAGGCCCACCACTGCTCCACCGCGAGGCGCTGAGCGCCCTCGAGGCCCGTGTGCAGTGCGGCGTCGGCGTGGTCACGCACCGCCAGCACGAGCTTGTCCTGCACCGTCGCCAGCGCTGCCATCGTCCGCGCGCGGGCGCCGCGGTAGGGCGTCAGCAGCTCCGGGTTGTGGGAGACCTGATATCCGCGCAGCCCGGTCTCGGCATCGGTCATGGCCTGGAGGACCTGAGCGTTGGCGACGGTGGCGGGGCCGATGGCCAGGGTCAACCGGTTGACCTCGTTGGTCTGGATCTGCAAGGCCCCGACGGCGGTGACAGAGACCAGCAGGAGCAGGGCCCAGAACAGATAGACGAGGTGGCGCAGGCGGGCGGCGATCGACCGCCCCTTGTCCCCCCGGCGACGGCGCAGGTCAGCCATCGTCACGCGTCGTGGTCACAGCGTGCGACTCGTCGTCGAAGCCCTGCCGGGTCATGGTCCCCCAGACCTGTTTCTTGCCGCGCAGACTCGCCCACCACCCCTCCAGGCGCCACCATGCCGTCGCCTGGCGGTAGCCCACGTTCTCCAGCACCGAGGCCGCCAGGATCGCCCCCAGGTCGCGCCAGCGGGTGTACTTGTGGAAGGTCAGCTCCTCGATGGCCATGGCGGACAGGCTCACCAGGATCGCGTAGCCGTAGGCCACGGCCAGGAACGTCAGCGCGTAGGGCGGATTGACCACCCCGAGCGCAAAGCCGAGCCCGACCAGGACGAGCCCGACGAGCTCCAGCAACGGTGCGATCAGCTCGAACACCCAGTAGTAAGGGATGGCCACGAGCCCGACCTTGCCGTAGCGGGGGTTGAAAAGTATCCCGCGGTACTTCCACAAGGTCTCCCACAGCCCCCGGTGCCACCGCTTGCGCTGGCTGCGGAGCACTGTGGCGGTCACCGGAACTTCCGTCCACGACACCGGCTCGGCCACGAACTGCACGCGATAGTCCCGGTGGTTGTCGATCATGTGGCGGTGGATCCGCATGACGAGCTCGAAGTCCTCGCCGATGCTGTCGGGGTCGAGGCCGCCGACCTCCACCATGACGTCGCGACGGAACATGCCAAATGCACCGCTGATCAGGATGAGCGCACCGAACCGGGACCACCCGGTGCGCCCGAGCAAGAAGGCCCGCAGGTACTCGACGACCTGGATGCGGACGATCCACGACCTGGCCAGGTTGACCTCGACAATGCGTCCGTCGACGACCTTGCACCCGTTCACGGCCCGGATGACCCCGCCGGTCGCGACGACGCGGGTGGGATCGTCGGCAAACGGCTTGGTCACCGCGATGAGCGCATCCGGATCAAGGATCGAGTCGGCGTCCACGAACAGCACCAACGGCTCGACGGCGGCGTTGATTCCGACGTTGATCGAGTCCGAGCGGCCGGAGTTCTCCTTGCGCACCACCACCAGTCGGGTGCGTCCGTCCCGCGGGATGTGGACGTCGACGATGGCGCCCCGGGTTGAGATGTCGGAGGGAACCTCACGCTGGACGGGCACCAGGTCGAAGGCCGCTTGCAGCCGCTCGAACATCGCGTCGGTGCTGCCGTCGTCGACGACGATGACCTCGTGGCGCGGATAGCGCAGCGACAGCATGGCCTGCACCGAGGTGACGATCACCACCTCCTCGTTGTAGGAGGGCATGACCACCGAAACCCCTTGCGCCAGCTGGCTGGCCACGGTTTCTTCACGACCGGCGTAGCCCTTGCGGCGGTTCTGGCGCCGGAACTCCAACGCGGCCAGGCCGATCAGCACCAGCAGCGAGGTGTTCATGACCAGGAAGTAGATGAGCACAGGGGTTGCAGCCAGGTCCATGATCGCGGAGATGACGTGACGCAAGCCCTGCAGGAAGTCCGACCAGGTCATCAGGATCCTCCTGCGCTGAGGCCCAGCTGCCCGCGCAGCCTGGCGAGGTCCAGGGCGCCGCGCGCCGCCCGTGCGCCGGGGTCCTGCCGTGTGGTGGCGGCAACATCTTCGAGTCTGGCGATGCCTTCGAAGCCGATCCGGACCATGGAGTCGGCGGCCAGCTGCCCGAGCCGGCGGTCACCGTCGCCGAGCAGCCCGGCCAGGGTGGCCAGGCTGTCGCGCTGCCCCAGCTCGCCCAGAGCGGTGGCGCAGGTGCGCCTGAGCACGGTCGTCTCGGACGCATCCGTGTGCCGCGCGAGAACAGCCACGTCCTCGGCGCCGCCGACCCGCCCGAGCGCCACCGCGGCACTAGCCCTGACGTCGCCCTCGCTGTCCGTGGCCAGCAGGGTCCGCAGCTGAGGGGCAGTGACGGGGAAGGTGCCGAGACCGGCGACCAGGGCGCAGACGTTGCGCACAGCCGGATCATCTGATGCCAGATCGATCCGCAGTGCCGGTAAGATCTCGACCCCCATGGCCAGCAATGCCTCGGCGGCGACCCAGGCCGGCAGACCGATCTGCCCGTGGTGGGTGCGCAGTGCGTGCAGGACGGCGCTGGCCGCCGCCGGCTCGCCGATGGCGCCCAGGGCCCGAGCGGCCACCAGCCGGACCTCGGCATCAGGGTCGCCGAGAAGGGGCAGCACGAGGGCGGCGCTGTCCGGATCACGAACCAGGCCCAGCAGGTATGCCGCGCGGGCGCGCCGGACGGCTGAGCGCGAGGTCAGCATTCTCGTCGCCCGCTCGATCTCACCGTGCGAGCGCAACAGCTGGCCCAGGTCTTCAGCCGGCGTGCCTCGAACCTTGGACAGGAAGGCCACCACGCTCGCGCGCAGGTGGTCCCAGGTGGGCCCCGGGACGGCATACAGCGCGGCTCTGGCCTGACCGTCCTCGTCCTCGCCGGAGGCCAGCACGATCAAGGCGCCCCGATAGGGCGCCAGCAGGGCCCCGGACCTGACACCGGCACGACCACGACGGACCTTCGCGATGGCGATCACCGCGACCGACGACGCACAGGACAGTCCGATGACGGCGCCGGCAATCAGGAGGACCTGACCGACACTCACCTGTTGCCCCGCTCGAGAAGTGCGTTGACACGGTGCAACAGCTCGCGCGGGCTGAACGGCTTGATGACGTAGTCGCTCGCGCCGGTGACAAACCCGGCGTCGACGTCGGAGTCACGGGAGCGCGCCGTGAGCAAGATGACGTCGAGGTCCTTGGTGGCCTCGTTCGCCCGCACCCTGCGCAGCACGTCGATCCCGGACAGCCCTGGCATCATGACGTCAAGGATGGCCAGCCTCGGAGGGTCGGCCTCGATGGCCGCAAGGGCCGCCACACCGTCACCGACAGCCTCGACGTCGTACCCGGCCTGGGTCAGCTTGAAGACCACGAGGTCTCGGATGTCCTGGTCGTCGTCGGCGACCATGATGCGGGTCTTGGCCGGCTCGGTCATCCTCGACACTCCCCTTGACACCGTCTCTGTCGATGTCGGATCGCTCTACGTCAATAGAACTGGTTTCACTACGTCAAAAGACGTAGTAAGCCCGAGCGTACCGAAACCCGTTCAGAGCTGCTCCGAACGGGTTTCGGTAGGTGATGTTACCGGATGGGATCCGGGCCAGGTCAGTCGTCCTCGTCCATCTGGATCGAGGACGTCTTCTGGACCTGCATGAGGAACTCGACGTTGCTCTTGGACTTCTTGAGCCGGTCGATGAGCAGCTCGATGCCCTGCTGCTGGTCGAGGGCGGACAGCACCCGGCGTAGCTTCCAGACGATCTTGAGCTCCTCGTTGGCCATCAGGATCTCCTCGCGACGGGTCCCCGAGGGGTTGACGTCGATGGCCGGGAAGATGCGGCGCTCGGCGAGCTGACGCGATAGGCGCAGCTCCATGTTGCCGGTGCCCTTGAACTCCTCGAAGATCACCTCGTCCATCTTGGAGCCCGTGTCGACCAGGGCGGTGGCCAGGATCGTGAGCGAGCCGCCGTTCTCGATGTTGCGCGCGGCACCAAAGAAGCGCTTCGGCGGGTAGAGCGCGCTGGAGTCGACACCACCGGACAGGATCCGCCCGCTCGCCGGTGCGGCGAGGTTGTAGGCACGGCCCAGTCGGGTGATCGAGTCGAGCAGGATGACGACGTCGTGACCCATCTCGACGAGACGCTTGGCCCGCTCGATGGCCAGCTCGGCAACCGTGGTGTGGTCGGTGGCCGGACGGTCGAAGGTCGAGGCGATGACCTCGCCCTTGACCGCCCGCTGCATGTCGGTGACCTCCTCGGGGCGCTCGTCCACCAGGACGACCATGAGGTGGGCCTCGGGGTTGTTGGTCGTGATTGCGTTGGCGATCGCCTGCAGGATCAGCGTCTTGCCGGCCTTGGCCGGGCTGACGATCAGACCGCGCTGGCCCTTGCCGATCGGGGCGATGAGGTCGATCAACCGGGTCGAGAGGATGTTCGGCTCAGTCTCCAGACGCAGTCGCTCCTGCGGGTAGAGCGGGGTGAGCTTGCTGAAGTCGACGCGGTCGCCGCACTGCTCTGGCGTCAGGCCGTTGATGGTGTCCAGGCGAACCAGTGCGTTGAACTTCTGGCGGGCCGGGATCTGCTCGCCCTCGCGCAGTGCCCGGACGGCACCGGTGACCGCGTCGCCCTTGCGCAGGCCGCTCTTCTTGACGATGCCCAGCGGCACGTAGACGTCGTTCTCACCGGGCAGGTAGCCACTGGTGCGCAGGAACGCGTAGTTGTCGAGCACGTCCAGGATGCCGGCCACCGGGACCAGGACGTCGTCCTCGTGAAGGGCCTCGACGGTCTCGTTCTGGCCACCGAAGCTCTCGCCCGGCGCGCCACGACGCTTGCGGTCGCGGCTGCGCTGACGGTTCCGTCGGCGACCGCCGGGCGTGTCGTCGTCCTGGTCGAAGCGGCCACGGTTGTCGTTCTGGCTGCCTTGCTGGCGGGTGTCCTGCTGGCGGGTGTCCTGCTGGCGGTTGTCGTTCTGGCCGCCTTGCTGGCGGTTGTCCTGCTGACGGTTGTCCTGCTGGCGGTTGTCCTGCTGACGGTCGTTCTGTCGACCCTCGCTCTGACGTCCGTTCTGTCGACCACCCTGCTGACGGTCGTTCTGACGGTCGTTCTGACGCGGTAGGCGCCCGTCGTCGCCAGGGCTGATCTCGTGTGGAGCGTCCTGGGGGGCAGCGGTGTCCAGCGCAGCGGCAGCCGGCGCAGCGCCGTCATCGGCCGGAGACGTCCCGACGGGACGCTGTGCCCGTCGGGAGGTGCGCGCGGGACGCTCGATTGTGACCGGCGCAACGTGGGCCGTCGGGGCCGCAGACGTCGGGGCCGCTGCCGCGGACGTCGGGGCCGCTGCCGGTGCGACGGAGCTCGGTGCGACCGACGCGGAACCGCCGGACTGGCGGGCCTTGATCGCGGTGACCAGGTCGCCCTTGCGCATCTTGGCCGTACCGCTCAGGCCCAGACCGCCGGCCAGGCCCTGGAGCTCCGCCAGCTTCATGGTGCTGAGGGCGCCGGTGCGCTTGGGTGTCTCGACGGCGCCACTGGTGGGCACGCTGGCGAGATCGGTGGTGTTTGTCACGAAGGATCCTTCCCCCTCGTAATCGGTCCACGCAGAGTGCCGGACCGGGGATGTGGTGTCAGGCAGAACCCTGACTTGTGGAAACCACCTGAGCCGGCGTGAAGACGCCGCGTGCATCCGGCAATGGGCGCACTTGCGTGGTGGTTGTTGCACCTGTGGTGATCTGCTCGATCAACCACGATCGGCGGTATCCACCGGGTGCAGACGCAATATACCACCCCACGCCACCGTCTGCGGAACGGGCACCGCAGGTGTCGAAACTTCCACGCCGCACCCGGCAGGTTCATTCCTCAGCGCGAGAGCCTCTCGAGGCTCGCGCCCGTGACCGGTGTCCCGGGCTCGAGCACCCGCCATACGAACTGGTCTGCCAGCGAGCGGGCGTCCTCGATCTGCGCCGCCGTCGTGAGGACGAGCACGCTGGGTCCGGCACCGGAGATGACGGCCGCGTGTCCCTTGCCGCGAAGGGCATCCAGCAACGCCATCGAGTCCGGGAAGGATGCGCGTCGCTGTTCCTGGTGCAGCCACTCACGCGTGGCCGCAAGCAGCAGCTCAGGTCGACGGGTGACCGCCTCGACGAGCAAGCCGACCCGTGCAGAGTTCAGGGCGGCAATGCCATGGGGGATCTGGTCGGGCAGGACCGCGCGCGCGGTCGCCGTCGGCAGCTGGATGGCGGGGACGAATACCAGGGGTATGACGTCCCCGGTCACCTCGAGCTGGACGGAGTGGATCTGCCCGGGGTCGACGTCGTCTTCCCACGACAGGGTCATGCCGCCGAACACGCTTGCGGAGGCGTTGTCAGGGTGGCCCTCGATGGCAGTGGCCAGGTTGTTGGTGAACCTGCGGTCGAAACTGCCGTCGGCGCCCTCTCGCCCGGTCGCAATGTCGCACAGTCCTTGTGCAGCAACGATTCCGGCCACGATCGCGGTCGCGGACGACCCCAGACCTCGACCATGCGGGACGGCGTTGCGACAGCTCAGCTGCAAGCCGGCCGGGGCCTGGACCTGTAGCTGTTCCCAGGCCCGCAGCATGGACCGATGGACCAGATGCCGCTCGTCGCGAGGCACCTCTGCGGCGCCTTCACCCTCGACGTCGATGTCCAGGCCGGTCTCAGCGGTCACGGTCACGACACACTCGTCCCAGATGCCCAGTGCGAGCCCGATGGAGTCGAACCCCGGGCCGATGTTGGCGCTGCTGGCCGGGACCCGGACGCGGACCGACGACCCATTGACGAGACTGTTCAGAGCGGCCACGGTCTAGCCCTCGAGCCCGAGCGCGCTGGCCGCCGTGAAGGCGTCGACCGGGACACGGGTCGGGACGACCTCGACCCCGTCGGCGTCCTTGAGCGCCCACTGCGGGTCCTTGAGCCCGTGACCGGTCACGGTGCACACGATGCGTGCGCCTGCGGGGACCAGTCCGGCGGCGTGCGCAGCGAGGAGCCCGGCGACGCTGGCGGCAGATGCCGGCTCGACGAAGATGCCTTCCCTAGCCGACAGGAGTCGGTGTGCGGCCAGGATCTGCGCATCGGACACGGCGTCGATCAGACCGCCCGAGTCGTCGCGGGCCTCCACCGCCTGCCGCCATGAGGCCGGGTTGCCGATCCGGATGGCGGTGGCAATGGTCTCGGGATGGTCGACCGGGTGGCCCTTGACGATCGGGGCCGCACCCTCGGCCTGAAAGCCCCACATCCTGGGCAGTTGCGTTGCAGGGCCAGGCTTTTCGCTGTCACGGTGGTACTCGCGGTAACCACGCCAGTAGGCCGTGATGTTGCCGGCGTTGCCGACGGGCAGGCAGTGGATGTCGGGTGCGTCGCCCAGTGAGTCGACGACCTCGAAGGCCGCGGTCTTCTGGCCCTCGATCCGCGCCGG
>JAYSQM010000106.1:0-5081 GCA_043721575.1 Phycicoccus sp. | reverse complement strand
ACCCTCTGCTGTTGGTCGGGCTGACAGGATTTGAACCTGCGACATCTTCGTCCCAAACGAAGCGCGCTACCAAGCTGCGCCACAGCCCGCTACTCCCGGCGTTGTACCCATCGGTCCGCTGCGTCGGAGGCCGGATTTCGAAACGAAGGTCGGCGGGCATTAGGCTAACGCCTCGTGGCACCGGCCCTCACGGCGGGCGCTGCAGGCGGGCGTAGCTCAATGGTAGAGCCCCAGTCTTCCAAACTGACTACGCGGGTTCGATTCCCGTCGCCCGCTCCACCCAAACTCGTTGCCCTCAAAAGGGTTTCGGCGGGACTATCTGCCCGCGCGGTGTCGCCGCAGTCATCGACCATACCCACGATGGGTAGATCAAATGGACCGTGTTGACGGTCCATGATTGAGTAACCTCGTTGAGCGCCGACCCGATCGCACCACCCCCGCTGCCGATCACCAAGACGGCGCTCAGTCGGTTCCCCTTCCCTCAGGACTGGGACCTTGCTCGAGTTATCGACCGAGGCGGACCTGCCCGGTCCGACCCGGCTCCCAAGTCACGTGTGTGGGGGCTGCTCAAACCATCGGCGACTTCGAGCCGGGCGCAGTGCCGTCGCCGAAGGGCCGACCGCCGAGCTGATGGCGCCCGTGGGGGGTGAGCCAGTTCGACAGATCCGGCCCCTTGGGGACGATACGCGTCGGGTTGATGTCCTCGTGGACGGCGTAGTAGTGCTCCTTGATCTGGCCGAAGTCGATCGTGTCGCCGAACCCCGGGGTCTGGAACACGTCCCGCGCGTACGCCCACAGCGCCGGCATCTCGCTGAGCTTGTTGCGGTTGCATTTGAAATGCCCGTGGTAGACGGGATCGAACCGGACCAGTGTCGTGAACAGCCGCACGTCGGCCTCGGTGAGCGTGTCGCCGACGAGGTATCGCTGGGTCGAGAGCCGTTCGCTGAGCCAGTCCAACCCGGTGAACAGTCGGTCATACGCAGCGTCGTAGGCCTGCTGGGATCCGGCGAAGCCGCAGCGGTAGACGCCGTTGTTGACCTCGGTGTAAATCCGGTGGGAAACCTCGTCGATCTCCCCGCGAAGGCCCTGCGGGTAGAGGTCGGGGGCTCCCTCACGGTGGAACTCACGCCACTGCGTCGAGAAATCGAGGGTCATCTGCGCGTAGTCGTTGGTCACAACACGGCCGGTGGAGATATCCACAACCGCCGGGACGGTGATGCCCCGCTCGTATCCGGGAAACCGGGCGAAATACGCCTCCTGCAGCCGCTCGATGCCCAGAACCGGGTCGACGCCGCCGGGGTCAAGGTCGAACGTCCAGCTGCGCTTGTCATGGGTTGGACCGCACAATCCCATCGACAGCACACCCTCGAGGCCCAGCAGGCGCCGAACGATGATCGCGCGGTTCGCCCAGGGGCAGGCGCGCGCCGCGATCAGCCGGTAGCGGCCCGCCTCGACCGGGTAGCCGTCGCGGCCGTCGGCCGTGATGCGCGTCGTGATGTATTTCGTATCCCGGGTAAACTCGCGGCCACCCTCGACGTAGGACCCCCGCGGGTACGTGTCATTGCTCATACAGACAGCATGCCGCAGCCCGTCGGATCAGCCGGCCGTGGGCAGGGAAGCCTCGATCAGGTCGACGATCTCGGGGGCATCCGGCTCGACTTTCGGGCGGAAGCGGTGCACCTCGCCCGCAGGCGTGACCACGAACTTCTCGAAGTTCCACTTCACCTTGCCGGCCTTGCCTTCGGCATCCGCTGTCCTGGTCAGTTCGGCGTAGAGCGGATGCGCAGAGCGTCCGTTGACCCTGATCTTTTCGAACATCGGGAACGTGACGCCATAGGTGGTGGAGCAGAAGTCCTTGATGGCCTCGGAGCTGCTGATCTCCTGCAGGAACTGGTTGCTCGGGAACCCCAGCACCGTAAAGCCGCGGTCGCCATAGGTCTTCTGCAGCTCCTCAAGCTTCTTGTACTGCGGCGTGAGACCGCAGCGGGAGGCCACATTGACGATGAGCTTGACCTTGTCCGCGTACTGAGCGAGCGAGGTTGACTCGCCATCGATGGTCACGAGCGAAATGTCGTTGAGGGTCATGCTAGGACCCAACACCTCAAGCCATCAGGCTAGTCCCGCGACGACCCTCCGCACTCGCTCCGTCGCGTCTGCCCTGGCTGCGCCAGCTGCCCGCTCTGGACCTGCTCAACGCCACCACGGTGGCGCCATTCACTGTGCTGGTGCCGGGCCAGCCAGCGTTGTCACGGCAAGATGCTCTCGATGAGGGCCCGCTGCAGACGGTCGGCAGTGGCAACGTCCGGTTGCCGCGCCGCGAGCACGTCGGCGTAGATGAACGACTCGCCCAGTCGCACCAGCGCGTACGCCAGCGCGCCCGGCTCGATGAGCGGCACGAGGCCAAACTCGGCCACGTCGCGGCGAAGCATTGCTTCCATGAACGCCACGACACCGGTCTGCACCCTCCCCCGCGGGTCGGTGAGCACCCGGATCGTCAGGGCCGGCTCGTCATCGAGCAACCGGCGCAGCCCCTGTGCTCGTGACACGATCGCGTTGAAGTGCCGGCCTGTGCCGGACGAGTGCAGCGACCCCTCCGGCCGCTCGGCCTCCCAGCGTCGCGAGGCCGCCGTCAGGGTGGCCTCGGTGAGCACCCACAGGGCCTTGCTGAGCAGCTCCTCACGACTGCCCGCTTGCCGGAACAACGTCACGCGCGACACGCCCAGCTCGTCGGCGAGGCCTTGCATCTCAAGGCGGCGGCCGTCTCGCACCCAGCGGGCCGCATGTGCCACGGCTCGATCAGGCGCCGCATGTGCCGCGGCGCGATCAGGCCGTGGCCCGTGCGGGGCGGCCGCGCGCTGTGAGGTTTCCGGCCGGCCGGCAGCGGGCACCATCATGGCAGGTCAATCACTCCTGGAGCAGTGACCTCGGGCGCCTCGGCACCGCCGAGCACGCTGTCGACGATGGCCTGCGCCGCTGGCCCGTACGGCGGCAGGAAGGCGTCGATCATGTCTCCGGTACCCCGGACGACGACGCCCCGCGGGTTGGAGAACTCGCGGAACCCCTCGATGCCGTGGTGCCGTCCGCTGCCGCTCTGACCGACCCCGCCGAAGCCCAGAGAGGGCAGGGCCCCCTGCACGGCGCAGACGTTGACGCAGGCACCGCCGGAGGAGGTCTGGCGCAGCACGTGCTCGACGACCTGAGGGTCCTTGCTGTAGACGTAGAGGCCGAGGGGGCGCTCCCCTGCGTTGATCTCGGCGAGCGCATCGTCGAGGACGTCGTAGGGGATGACCGGCAGGATCGGGCCGAAGATCTCCTCCTGCATGATGCGAAGGTCCTTCGGCGGGTCCACGACGAGCACCAGCGGCAGCCGGCGGGTCGCCCGATCACCTTCGCCTCCGAGCGACACGACCTGTGCCCCGGCGTCCTTCGCCTCGTCGACCATCGCGACGATCCGCTCCAGGTGCCGCTCGGTGATGATGCCGGTGCAGTCCGCTGAGGACGCGTAGTCCGGCAGTTCGTCGGACAGGTATGTCTTGGCATGGGCGACGAACGCGTCGACCTGGGCCCGCGGGACCAGTGCGTAGTCGACCGAGATGCACATTTGGCCGTTCTTGATGAGCTTGGTGCCGACGACGCCGCGCACGCTCTCGGCGTCGACGCTGTCCGCGGCGAGGATGGCGGGGCACTTGCCGCCCAGTTCCAGGGTCACCGGCACGAGGTTCTCCGCAGCCGCCCGAGCGACCTCGCGCCCGATCGCCGGGCTGCCCGTGTACAGCAGGTGGTCCCAGCGCAGCGTCGGGAACTCCCTGGCGAGGGCCAGGCCGCCGACCGACACCGCGACACGGTCCTCCGGAAAGGTCTCGGCGATCATCCGCTGGAGCAGTTCCGCACAGGCGGGGGTGTAGTCCGAGGGCTTGATGACCACCCTGTTGCCCGCAGCGAGCATCTCCACCAGCGGGCCGACCGACAGGTCGAACGGAAAGTTCCACGGGACGATGTTGCCGACGACACCCTTGGGCTGGAACCGGACGCCGGCTCGCGCGGTGCCGTAGAACGCCGGCTCGACAGCCCGCTCGTCCTCCGCCATCCAGGCGTCGAGCTGCTCCGCGGCGTAGGCCGCGCGGCCAGCGACCCCGAGCACCTCGACGAGGTCGGTGAAAAGCTCCGGGTGCACCGCGAAGTCGGCGTTCATCGCCGCGCGGATCTCGTCGCGGTGACCCAGCAGCATGCCGGCCAGGGCCATCAGGTGACCCTTGCGCTCTTCCGCGATCGGGTAGGGGTCGGCCAGGAAGGCCAACCGCTGTGCGGCGTGCAGCCGGTGCAGCTCGACGATCGCCGGGCCGTCGTGGACGTCGGTGGTGCTGAGGGGGGGGACGAGCGTGGTCATGGGTGCTCCTGGAGGGGGTAGGAAGGACGTGCGGGGTTGGCATGCAAGGGCGGTCCTAGCCAGCGCCGGCCTGGCGACGACCGATCACGGTCGACAGGGCCACCGCAGCCACCAGTGCGGCGCCGGTGAAGAAGTCGGTGATCCATTGACTCACGTCGTTGAGGTTCAGGCCGGACAACGCGAACGCCACGAAAAACACGGCCAGCAGCGTACCCGGGACGTTGAAGCTCCCGGGCCGGATCGCAGTGGCGCCCAGGAAGGCGGCCGCGAGTGCCGGCAGGGTGAGGATCTGACCGCCGATCTGGGGGTTGGCGTTGCCGTTGCGGGCCACCAGCAGCACTCCCGCGACGGCGGCGAGGATCCCGGAGAGCATGAAACTGCTCATCACCAGGCGTCGGACGTCGAGCCCGACGAGCCGCGCGGCGGTCGGGTTCGAGCCGATCGCGTGGAGGTACCGGCCGAACGGCGTGTGCCCGAGCAGGTAGTAGACGACCGCTGCGACGACGGCCAGGGCGAAAAGGATCTTCGGCACGCCAAGAGCTTTGTCGGAGCCGACGCCGCCGAGGGTCGGGTCGGAGATGATGATGGTGTCGCCGTTGGTGTAGAGCGTGATCAGCCCGGCGATGACGCTCGCCATCCCCAGCGTGGTGATGAACGCGTTCACCCCGACATAGGCGACCAGGTAGCCGTTCAC
>JAYSQM010000105.1:0-2293 GCA_043721575.1 Phycicoccus sp. | reverse complement strand
GTCACGGCACCGCTGTTGTCGCCGATGTCCTCCTGAAGGACCGTGAGCCCGTGGTTGGCCGCGGCCCCGGGCGCGCAGACCGCAGCCTGGTATGCCGGATTCTCACCGGCCAGCGCCGCGGCGGCGGCGGCGGTGGACGCCCCGGGCAGGTAGTCCGCGTCCGGAAGGTGGGCCCCCATCCAGGCGCGCACCTGCGCCCAGGCGTGCGGATGGGTGGACACCGTGCGGATGTCCGCGAGCGCGATACCGGCTGGTGCGGCCAGGACGAAGGTGATCGGGACGACCTGCTCGCCGACCACCACGAGCGGGTCCCCACTAGCCAGCGCGTCCAGGGTGGCGCTGACGCCGCCCTCGACGGAGTTCTCGATCGGCACCATCGCGGCGTCCAGATCGCCTGCGCGCAGAGCTGCGAGCGCGGCGTCCACGGAGCCGAACGGGATGCGTGTTGCGTCGTCAGCTTCGGCGACCTGGGAACACTGACGCAGCGCCATCTCGGTGAATGTGCCTGTGGGACCAAGGAATCCGTATCGCGTGCTCACGAGCCGCCCTTTCCGGTTCGGGCAGCGGCGAGCGCCTGCTGCTCCTCGGGTGACAGCGTGACCGCGCTGTCGCCCTCGACGACGCCCTTGGCATAGGTGCGGGACTCGCCGCGCGCGTGGATCGAGCTGATCACCAGCCCGTCTCCGCGGTCGTCGACGATCGCCGCCGAGAAGGAGAGTCGGCCGCCCATGTCGCCGAACGCGTCGTAGCGAACGACGGCAACGTGGCGCAGGCTCTGCTCGAGATCGCCGGCCGTCCGGGCGAACTGTGCGCGGACCCGCTCGACATCGCTGCGCAGGTGGGCGATCTCGCCAGACTGGTCCAAAAGGACTGCGGCCACGTCCTTTTCGCCGCCGGCCCACAGGACGCGATACCGAGCTTGTATGCGGGAGAGGCGCAACTGGGCGCCCACGGCGATCGCGATGGCCAGAACCGCAGCACCCAACGCGACGACGACCAGCGTCGCAGACGTGCTCGCGCTCAGGTTCATGCCGTGAAGCGTATGACGAGTGGTCGCCTCGGCGCCCGGCGGTCCAAGCGAGGGCCGGTTACGTCAGGTGCGGGCGACGGCATGCCCACACGAGGTGGGTGCCGGTGTCGCCAGGCGCCTTCTTCTCCGACGACTCGACAGGGCCTCGCTCGTGGAAACCGGCCTTGACTGCGACCCGACCGGAGGCTGGGTTGTCGACGTCGTGGTGGATCTCGACGCGGTCGATCCCGGGCCGGGCGAGGCCTGCCTCGGCGAGGCCAACCTCGCGGCGGTGGCGTAGCCCTTGCCTATGTGCGCGCTGCGGACCCAGTAGCGGGTCGCCAACGTCTCCTTCCTGTTGTGAACCGCCCAGTAACCTGTTGCTCGTGACCCGCCGCCGACTGCTCGCCGCTGCCACGACGGCTGCAGTGCTCGCCGCTCTCGTGATCGGCGCCCTCACGTCGGGATCATCGGCGCGCGCTTCCTCCCGGGCCGCGAACGAGGACCTCACCGGTTCCATCGTGGTCATCGGCACCGGGGGGTTGTCCTGGAGTGATGTCTCGGCACAGGCGACGCCAGCCCTGTGGTCATTGCTGCGGGACGGCGCGACGGCCACCCTTTCGGTCCACTCGGTCCACGCCAACACGTGCCCGGTGGACGGCTGGCTGACCCTTTCTGCCGGAGAGCAAGCAAGCGGGGCCGATGCCAGAGGCGGCAGCGGACCTGATGGCGCCAAGCCGCCGTGTCAGTCCCTGCCGACGCGAATGACAGCCGGCCGGGTGCCGCACTGGGACGACTACCTCGCAGCTGCAGCGGCCACCAGGTTCGATGCCTCGCTCGGCCTGCTCGGCGACCAGGTTGCCGGCCACGGCGGCTGCATCCAGGCCGTCGGTCCCGGCGCGGCACTGGGCGCGGCCCGGTCCAACGGGATCGTTGACCGCTACCAGCCGTACGACGACTCAACCCTGGCCGCAGCCCTGGCCTCGTGCCCCGCCACGCTGATCGACGTCGGCCCGGTCCGCGACCCGGCCGACGTGGACTCCCAGGATGCGTTACGCCCAACGAGCACTCGCGCCCAGCAGGTCGCGGCCGTCGACGCCCGGGTTGCGGCCGTGCTCAAGGCCGCACCGTCAGGGACGGACGTCCTGCTCGCCAGCCTCGCAGACGCGGGAGTCACCGAACGCCTGCGCCTGATCGCCGTCACCGGACCGCACTTCGGAGCCGGGACACTCGAGTCGAGCTCGACCCGACAGCCAGGACTGGTGCAGCTCACGGATCTGACGC
>JAYSQM010000104.1:0-1983 GCA_043721575.1 Phycicoccus sp. | reverse complement strand
AAGAGCCTTGACGCGCAGGCCCTGCAGGCCAAACGCGTGGAGCAGGCCCACAGCTGGCAGCTGCCGATCAAGACGTACGTGCTGACATCAGGCTTTGGTCTGCGCTGGGGGAACCTGCACGCCGGTGAGGACTTCGCCGCCCCGGTGGGCACCACTTTGGTGTCCATGTCGACCGGCACCGTGGTCTTTGCCGGCGAGCAGTCAGGCTTCGGCGTCCTGGTCAAGATTCGCTTCTGGGACGGCACAGTCGCCTTCTACGCACACATGTCGCGCTCCTCGGTCACCGAAGGCGCGAGCGTCGGGCCCGGCCAGGTCGTCGGACAGTCCGGCAACACCGGCGACTCGACCGGGCCGCACCTGCACCTCGAGATCCACCCCGACGGCGGCAAGGCCATCGATCCCCTGCCCTGGCTGGCGGATCGCAAGATCAGCCCCTAGCACCTCTCAGAGCTTTTCCAGTGGGGCGTAACGCAACAACAGCCGCTTGACTCCGGTGTCGACCCCGAAGTCGACGTGAGCCATGGTCTTGTCCGCTTCACCCTCGACCCGCACCACCGTGCCCAGACCGAAGGAGTCGTGGCTGACCCGGTCGCCGGACCGCAGCGAGATCATCGGGCGGTTGCCGGGCGACCGCACGCCGGCCCGACCGGCCAGGGTCGCCACCGCAGGGGTGGACGACGGCCTCATGCCGGTGGTCTCGGTGCGCTGCCAGTCGATCAGGTCGGCAGGGATGTCATCGAGGAAACGCGACGCCGGGTTGTACTGCGGAGAGCCCCAACCGGAGCGCACGATCGCCCTCGAGAGATGCAGCCGCTCTCGGGCGCGGGTGATGCCGACATAGGCAAGGCGCCGCTCCTCCTCGAGCTCCTTGACGTCGCCCAGCGCGCGCAGGTGCGGGAAGGTGCCGTCCTCCATGCCGGTGAGGAAGACGACGGGGAACTCCAGGCCCTTGGCGGTGTGCAGGGTCATCAGCGTCACCACACCGTTGTCAACGGCCTCGGCGTCAGAGCCATCGGGGATCTCGTCGGCGTCGGCCACCAGCGAGACGCGCTCAAGGAAGTCCACGAGGGAGCCCGCCGGCTCGGACTCGTCGAACTCGCGTCCCACGGCCACGAGCTCGGCGAGGTTCTCGACCCGGGTCTCGTCCTGCGGATCCTGGCTGGCCCGGAGCTCGGCGAGATAGCCGGTCTGCTCGACCACGGCCTCGAGCAGGTCCCCCACGCCGGAGCCGCCTTCGTGCACGGTCCGCAGCGCTTCGAGCAGCGAGGTGAAGGCCGTGATCGCCGACACCGACCGGGTCGCGATACCCGGGGCGTCCTGCGGGCGACCCAATGCGGCGACGAACGGAACGCGCTCGCGCTCGGCGAGCTGGGCGATACAGGCCTCTGCGCGGTCTCCGATGCCCCGTTTGGGAACGTTGAGGATTCGTCGCAGGCTGACGGTGTCGGTGGGGTTGGAGATGACCCGCAGGTAGGCGAGGGCGTCCTTGACCTCGCGCCGCTCATAAAAGCGCGTCCCGCCAACGACCTTGTAGGGCAGGCCAACTCGCACGAAGACCTCTTCGACGGCGCGCGACTGGGCGTTGGTGCGGTAGAAGACGGCCACGTCCTTGGGCAACACACCGTGCTCGTCGCCGAGGCTGTCGATCTGGCGGGCGATGAAAGCCGCCTCGTCGTGCTCGGAGTCGGCGACGTAGCCCACGATCTTGGCGCCGTCGCCGGAGGCCGTCCACAGGTTCTTGGGCCGACGGTCGGGGTTCTTGGCGATGACCGAGTTGGCCGCACGCAAGATGGTCTGGGTCGAGCGGTAGTTCTGCTCAAGCAGGATGGTCCGCGCGTCGGGGTAGTCCTGCTCGAACTCGACGATGTTGCGGATCGTCGCGCCCCGGAAGGCGTAGATCGACTGGTCCGCGTCACCGACGACCGCGAGCTCGGCCGGCGGAACAGCGTGAGGGTTGCTGCTGGCGCGGCCGACGTTTGGATG
>JAYSQM010000103.1:0-7797 GCA_043721575.1 Phycicoccus sp. | reverse complement strand
GCGCCGGGCGGTCCGGTTCCGCTCACGCCGGCCGCTGACCCGCCTGCTGATCGTCACCCTGGTGCGGCACCGAATCACTCGCTCCCTCGCCGGACTGGCGAAGGCGCGCTCCGAGCAAACCGAAAGGAACTGGAGACCCTCATGACCGAGATCACCGGAGGCGAGCTGTTCGCTCGCGCATTGCAGGCTGAGGGGATCGAGTTCCTCTTTGGGCTTCCCTCACCCGAGGCCGACCCGCTGCTCCACGAGCTCGAGAAGCACGGCATACGGATGGTGCCGGTTCGTCACGAGGCGGCGGCCGTCCACATGGCTGAAGGCCTCTACAAGACGACCGGGAAGGTGTCCGCGGTGCTCGGCAACCCCGGCCCGGGGTCCGCGAACCTGTTGCCCGGAGTGCTCACTGCCCTCCACGAGGGCGTGCCCGTCCTGGTGGTCACCTCACAGCACCGGCTGGGCCTCGTCTACCCCTCCTCGCCTGCGACATTCCAGGGCCAGGATCAGCTCGACCTGTTCCGCCCCGCAGTGAAGTGGGGCGGCCCGGTGTTCGAGTGGGGTCGCATCCCCGAAGTGCTCCGCCTGGCCTTTCGCGAGATGTGGAACGGGCGGCCCGGGCCCGTCCACGTCGAGCTGCCCGCCCCGATCCTCTATGCCACCGGGGACGACGAGAGCGCGCCGATTCTCCCGCCGGCCGCGTACCGAGGCGTCGGGCCACAGGCATCTGAGGCACAGCTCTCCGAAGCAACGCAGTTGCTCGCCGCCGCGCAGCGACCGGTCGTGATCTCGGGAGCCGGCGTGGACCGTGCGGGCGCGAACGCAACGCTGCTGGAGATCGTCGAACTGCTCGGTTGCCCGGTGCTGACCACGATGGCGGGTCGCGCCACCGTGCCATCCGATCACCCGAACTATGTCCTGGGGTTCGGACCGGCCGGCGACGAGGTGCGCCGCGAGGCCGATGTGCTGCTCGTGGTCGGCTCGCGGATGGGGAACCTCGACGTTCCCTATGACGAGTACTGGGGCGATCCCTCCGGGCAGCGCTTGATCCAGATCGACCTCGACCCACGACACCTCGGCGTCACCCGCCCGCTCAGCCTCGGCATCATCGCCGACGCCCGGGGTGCCCTGGAGGGCATCGCCGACCGGCTGCGCCCGATGGCTCTGCCGGATCGCGACGGGGGCGACCTCGCCCGCTATCGAGCGCTCGACCAGGAGGCCCGGGGCGCGGAGGCGGCCCCCATCCTCCAATGGCAGGGACCGGGCATCCATCCAGCGCACGCCGTCGAGGCGATCGGGGCCGTCTTCGGCCCCGATGCGATCTACACCGTCGACGGCGGCAACACCTCGCTCTGGGCCTACTCGGTCCTTCCGCCGACCCGCCCGCGTTCCTACCATTCGATCTTCGAGCTGGGAATGCTCGGCACGGGCATCCCTTCGGCGATCGGCGCCAAGCTCGGCGCGCCCGATCGCGAGGTCGTGTGCATCACCGGCGATGGCGCGGCGGGGTTCAACATCATGGAGATGCAGTCCGCCGCACGCGAGAACATCGCCCTCACGACGGTCGTCTTCGCCGAGGGCTCATGGACGATGGAGGAACCCAACGAGCTCGCGCTGTACGGCAGGACCTTTGGCACGGCACAGGGCGAGATCCGCTGGGACCTCGTCGCTCAGGGTCTCGGCTGCCACGGCGAGTACGTCGATCGAATGGAGGATCTCGAGCCGGCGCTGCGCCGCGCCCAGGCCCATGACGGCCCCAGCCTCATCTGCCTGCGCACCGACCACGACGCCAACCTCGCCCTCCCCCAGGCCAGGGCGGCCCGCTTCACCGCGGTCTACACGGGCCCCGCGCCAAGCGGCATCCAGCCGCCCCAGCAGGTGGTGGTTTGAGGCCGCTGCCATGAATGGCTCCGAAGGGCCAGACCTTCATCTTGCGCTGTGGGCTCAGCCCTGAGGCTGCAAGTTCGCAGCCGCGGGACGGAACTCCAGACCCTCGTCGTTGATCGGCCCGAGGTAGAGCGCGGAGTCCTTGATGTAGTGCTGCTGCAGCCGCCAGGGCGCTGCGTCGCCCTGCAGCGGCATGCTGGCGCGCGAGCGCTCGAAGTAGCCCGAGGTCATGTCGATGAACGGCGACGTGGCCATGGGCCTGGACGGGAGCCGCGGTGTCACGACTGCGTCCCCGTTCTGCCCCATGAAGCCGAGCAGGCGCCCCAGGTAGGAGGAGACGAGGTCGACCTTCAGGGTCCAGGGGGCATTGGTATAGCCCATTGCGAAGGCCAGGTTGGGGACGCCCTCGAGCATCATCCCCTTGTAGGCGACGCGCTCCGAGATCACGACCGCTTCGCCGTCGACGGTCAGCTTGATACCGCCCAGTGGCAGCAGGTTCAGCCCGGTCGCGGTGACGACCACGTCGGCTTCGAGCTCCGCGCCGGAGCGCAGCCGTATCCCGGTCTCCGTGAACGTCTCGATGTGGTCGGTCACGACGTCGGCTTTGCCGGAACGGATCGCGGCGAAGAAGTCGCCGTCCGGCACGAAGCACATCCGCTGGTCCCACGGCTCGTAGGCAGGGCTGAAGTGGGTGTCCACGTCGAAGCCGGCAGGGAGGCGCTTGAGGGCAGCCTTGCGAAGTAGGGCACGCACCCGGGCCGGGTACTTGCGAGAGATCGTGTAGAGCGCCGTGGCCATCCGCACGTTCTTCCATCGGATCGCGTCGTACGCCCGGCGCTCGGGCAGCACCTTGCGCAGCAGATCAGCGATCGGGTCGCCTTCAGCGATCTGCATCACGTACGACGGTGAGCGCTGCAGCATGGTCACCAGAGCGGCTGTCTTTGCCAGCGCAGGGACGAGCGTCACCGCGGTCGCACCGCTGCCGATGACCACGACGCGCTTGCCGGTGACGTCGAGGTCCGCCGGCCAGTGCTGCGGGTGCACCACGACCCCGCCGAAACCCTCACTGCCGGGCCACGTCGGGGTGTAGCCCTCGTCGTACCGGTAGTAGCCCGAGCACAGGTAGAGGAAGCTGCAGGTCCGTGTGGTGTGCACCCCCGATTCTGTGTCCTCGACCGTGACGGTCCAGCGGGCGTCGTTACCAGACCACTCGGCTCCCAGGACGCGGGTGTGGTAACGGATGTGCTGGTCGACGCCGTACGCCGTTGCGGTCTCTCGGAGGTAGCGCAGGATCTCGTCCCCGTCGGCGATCGACTTGGCACCCGTCCACGGGCGGAAGTCGTAGCCGAGGGTGAACATGTCCGAGTCCGAGCGGACTCCGGGGTAGCGGAACTGGTCCCACGTCCCCCCGCTCGCGCCGCGTGCCTCGAGGATCGCGTACGTGGAGCCGGGGGAGTCCGTCTGCAGGTGGCAGGCGGCACCGATACCGGACAGACCGGCGCCGACGACGAGCACGTCGACGTGCCGGGTCGCCGTCACGTCTTCGGCGTGGTCGGTGGTTGTGGTCACGGGGCTCCTAAGGGCTGCTGGTCGGATCTAGGACAAACTGGTCGTGTGCGGTTCGACGCAGTCCGTGTGACTTCGTTGGAGCGGGGGTGCGCCGTCAGCGGCTCTTGCTCATCTGCTTCATCGTGGCTGCAGTCACGGCGCGACCGGCGCGGGGGAAGAGCCGCTTGAGGAACCAACCCGGAACGACCTGGTATCGCGGCGTCGGCACGATGATCCGCCCGCGCGTCACCGCGTCGAGAGCCTGTCGGGCGACCACGTCGGGGGAGGTGCCCCGCTTGGCATACAGCTCGGTCGTGGCCGCCCGCCGGTCCAGCCACTCGCCGCGCATGGTCGACGTCCGGACGATGGCGGTGTTGATGATGCCGGGGCACAGCACGGAGATACGGACGTTGGTTCCGGTGAGCTCACCCTCGAGCGCTTCGCTGAGCGCGACGACGGCCGCCTTGGTTGCGGAGTACGGCGCCATACCGGGGTTGGGCACGAGCCCGGCCATCGAGGCGGTGTTGACGATGTGCGCGGGCCGGTCCTGCGCGAGCAACCGCGGGAGGAACGCGTGCAGTCCGTGCACGACGCCCATGAGGTTGACGTCGATGAGTCGCCGCCAGTCCTCCAGCGTCGTATCGGTAATGGCGCCGGCGTGGCCGATGCCGGCGTTGTTGAACAGCAGGTCGACCGAGCCGTTCTCGAAGATGCTGTCGGCGAGCCGGGTGACTGCTTCGGAGTCGGCGACGTCGAGAGCGTGCGAAAGGGCGTCACCGCCTGCGGCGCGCACCTCCTCGGCGACGGCTTCGGCGCTGGAGCTGTCCAGATCGGCCACGTGGACGAAGGCGCCTCGCTGACCAAGCAACTTCGCGATCGACCGGCCGATACCAGAGCCCGCGCCGGTTACGACGGCCGTCTTGCCAGTCAGGTCACTGGCGTCGATGTGCGCCGTGGCGGTGCGTCGGATCGAGGTGCTGTTCATGGACGTTCCTTACGGGAGCCTGGGGATGACCGGCGGCCAGAACTGTAACGCCGAAGTGTTGTGCAACACAATCGTGAGATGTAACGTACGTCACGCATTACCAAGTGATCAACGGCGGACCGCCCGGCCCCCATGCCGTCAGCGCGAGACCGTCCGGGACCAACTCAACACAACTTCTCTGCACGGCGCACCAGCCGTACCCGCTGCAACAGCCAGGAGTTCTCGTGACGTCTCAGCCCACTTCCATCCGCCGCCGTGGCGCGATCGCCCTACTCGCCGTATCGGCGCTGGCCCTGAGCGCCTGCGCCCAGGACAAGGCCGCCAGCCCGCAGCCGTCGGGCGCGAGCCCAGGCGCCGCGGCCGGCGCCCAGGCCGCAGCGTCCGCCGCGGTTCAGAACGGATACAAGGGCACAAGCACGTTGCCCGACGCCACCTCACGACCAGGCGCAAAGGGCAAGCGGGTCATCTTCATCTCCTCCGGCCAGAACAGCATCTCGTCGTCTATCCCCCTGGCCGGGCAGGTGGAGGCCGCCAAGGCCCTGGGCTGGGAGACCCAGCTGTTCGACGGGCAGAGCAACCCGGCCCTGTGGCCCGGGCTGGTCCGGCAGGCGATCGCGGCCAAGCCTGACGCGATCTCCCTGCAGTCCATCGACTGCCCCCTGATCGCCAAGCCGCTCGAGGAGGCGCGGGCCGCCGGGATCAAGATTGCCGCTTCGTACTCCTTCGACTGCGACGACCCGAAGTTCAAGGGCCAGAAGCACTTCGACGCCGTTCCGGCCTACGCCTCCGCCAACGGCGACCTCGGCGAGTTCACCCGAAGCTACGGCCAGCTGCAGGGCGAGGCGGCAATCGCCAAGCTCGGCGACAAGGCCAACGTCCTTCAGTTCAACGACGAGGAGTTCCGCATCCTCGACTACACCAACGAGGGGTTCCAACGGGCGATCAAGGCGGGCGGTGGGAAGATCACCTACTCGACCTTCCTGGTCTCCGACCTCGGCCCGAAGCTCGAGGCGAAGGTCTCCGGGGATCTGTTGAAGAACCCGGACATCAACGTGGTCAAGAGCCCATACACCGGTGCGACGCTGCTGGGGATCGCCAGCGGTATCCAAAAGGCCGGTCGGACGGGGAAGGTCTTCGTCATCGGCGGTGAGGGCTTCTCCCCCGAGCTCGACCTGATGCGCAAGGGCGCCGTGGACGTCGTCGGCATCAACCCGCCGGCCTGGGTCGGTTGGGCGACCATCGACTCCCTGAACAGCATCTTCAACGGGCAGAAGCCGGTCGACAGCGGCATCGGCTGGACGCTCGTGGACGCCCAGCACGGGCTCACGACCAAGTCCGGCGAGGCGTTCGACAACTTCCCCGACTACCGCTCGGTCTACAAGAAGGCCTGGGGCGTTAGTTGAGCCGACCCGATGGTGACGCGCAGGGCGCAGCCCCTGCACTGCGCGTCACCCACCTGTCCAAGACATTCCCCGGTACACGGGCCCTGGACCGGGTGACGTTCGAGGTGCAACCGGGGCACGTCCACGCCCTGCTCGGCGGCAACGGCTCCGGGAAGTCGACGCTGATCAAGGTCCTCGCCGGGCTCTACCACGGTGACCCGGGTGGCCAGATCGCAGTGGGCACCACCGTGGTGGCCACGGACCGGACGTCGCCGCACTGGGCGCGCGCTGCGGGTATCCACTTCGTGCACCAGAACCCCAGTGTCTTCCCGACCATGACGGTCGCCGAGAACATGGCGATCGGCCGGGGCTTCGAGACGACTCGCGCCGGGTCGATCCGGTGGAAGGCTCTGCGCCGCCGCACCGCGAGCCTGCTGGAGCGCTTCCAGATCCAGGCCACGCCGGACCTGCCGGTCGGCCTGCTACGCCCTGCCGACCGCACCATGGTCGCCATTGCCCGCGCACTGCAGGACCAGGAGGGCGGGCACGAAGGTGTTCTCGTCCTCGACGAGCCCACCGCATCGCTGCCCGCCTCCGAAGTCGACGTGCTCCTTTCGGCGGTGCGCCGCTACGCCACCGCCGGGCAGACGATCCTCTTCGTGACGCACCGGCTCGATGAGGTCATCGCCATCGCCGACCGGGTCAGCGTGCTCCGCGACGGCCGGCACGTCGGCACCGTCGACGCAAAGGGCAAAACCGAGACCGACCTGGTGGAGATGATCGTCGGGCGGCCCCTGGACCGCGTTTTTCCCGAGGCTTCCCCGGTCGAGACGAAGGAGCTGGCCCTCGAGGTACGCGGCCTGGTGGCCGGACCGCTGCAGGGCGTCGACCTCGCGTTGCGGAAGGGCGAGGTGCTCGGGGTCGCCGGCCTGCTGGGCTCCGGTCGCAGCGAGCTCCTGAAGTCGATCTTCGGAGCCTTCCCGGTCACCTCGGGACAGCTCCTGCTCGAAGGCCGGCCGGTACAGCTCCGCAATGTTCACCAGGCCATGGACGCAGGCCTCGCCTATATCCCCGAGGACCGCGCAGCCGAAGCGGCTTTCCTCGAGATGAGCCTGCGCGAGAACGTCTCCGCCGGCCAGGTAAGCCACTACTGGCAGGGACTGCGACACCGGCACGGCGCGGAGGCCGTCGACGCCCGCCGATCGATCGTCGACTACAGCATCAAGGCCTCCTCGGACCAGCAGGCGTTCGGCACCCTGTCCGGCGGCAACCAACAGAAGGTCGTCCTGGCCAGGTGGCTCCGCCGTCATCCCCGGGTGCTCCTGCTTGACGAGCCGACGCAGGGCGTGGACGTCAGCGCCCGCGTCGAGATCTACGCGGCGGTCCGTGCTGCCGTCGAGCAGGGCACGTCGGTCATCTACGTCACCTCGGACTTCGAGGAGCTCTCGCGGGTGTCCGACCGCGTCGTCGTGTTGGCCCACGGCCGGGTCGTAGCCGAGCTCTCCGGATCCGAGATCGAGCCCCACCGCCTGACGGAGCTGGCTTTCGCGTCCGCCGTCGACACCCACCGGAAGGTCGCCACCCCATGACCACTGCCAGAACCACCGGATCCGAGCACGAGGCCGGGGGCAGCGAGCTCTCCCCGGCGGAATCGACGGACCCCTCGACCGGGCGCAGCGCCTGGTCGCGGGCGACGCCCCTGCTGGAGAAGTACGGCCTTCTGATTTTGTTCCTGCTGATGTTCTTCTTCTTCTCCAGCTTCTGGGACCGGCCGGGGACGTTCCGCAGCGCTGCCAACCTGAGCAGCGTCCTCGGGACGTACTCGGTGCCCGGCGTGCTCGCCCTCGCGGCGATCGTGCCGCTGGTCTGCGGGCAGTTCGACCTCACGATTGGGTCGGTGGCCGGGCTCACGGCGCTGTCCACGGCTGCGGCCCTGAGCCGCTTCGAGCTGTCGCTGCCGGTCGCCGTCCTCGTGTCCCTGCTGATCGGCCTCGTCGTGGGGGC
>JAYSQM010000102.1:0-3255 GCA_043721575.1 Phycicoccus sp. | reverse complement strand
TGACAGCGGACACGAGAAACTGCCCGGAGACGGCCATGAAGCTGCCCGGTGGCGGACATGAAAACTGCCCGCTGACGGTCATGAGATCTGCCCGACACGATTCCGTCTGCCTCGCTGCGTCCCGCGGCTGAGGCCCCTCCTGGAGTGCGGTTAGCGGTGCTGATGCGCCTGCCGCCCCCAGGAGGGACACCGTGAAGTCTGCCGAGGAGATCATGAACATGTTGGAAGCGTTCGATTTGACCGGGTCGTGCCGTGATGCCGGTGAGCTTGCCGGGGTCTCGCATCACACCGTCGCCAGGTACGTGTCCGCCCGAGAATCCGGTGTTGCCGGTGGCGGGGTGGCCCGGCCGATGTTGATTGACGAGCTTCTGCCCAAGGTCGAGGAGTGGATCGACCGCTCGAAAGGCAAGCTGCGCGCCGACGTGGCCCACGACAAGCTGCTCGGGTTGGGCTTCACCGGTTCGGAGCGCACGACCCGCCGGGCGGTCGCGGTGGTGAAGAAGAACTACCGCCTGGGCCGGGTGCGGGTGCACCGCCCGTGGGTGACCGAGCCCGGGATGTGGTTGCAGTACGACTTCGGTGACGGCCCGGTCATCGACGGGTCCAAGACGACGTTGTTCTGTGCGTGGTTGGCCTGGTCGCGGTTCCGGGTGGTGCTGCCGATCCGGGACAAGAGCGCCCCGAGCGTGATGGCAGCTCTGGACGTCACGTTTCGACGGCTGGGTGGGGCGCCGACGTACCTGCTGACCGACAACGAGAAGACCGTGACCACTGGGCACGTCGCTGGGATCGCGGTCCGCAACGCCGCGATGGTCGCGTTCGCGAGGCATTACTCGGTGACCGTCCACACCTGTGAGCCGTGCGACCCGGCTTCCAAGGGTGGCAGCGAGTCGACGGTCAAGGTCGCCAAGGCCGACCTGGTCCCCAAGGACACCAACCTGCTCGACGCGTACGACACCTTCGCGCAGCTGGAAACCGCGTGTGAGGAGTTCTGTACCGACATCAACGGCCGGGTCCACCGGGTCACCCGCCGCGCCCCGGCCGACATGCTCGCCGAGGAACAGGTGCGGTTGCATCCGGTGCCGGTCGTCTCGCACACCGTCGCGTTCGGGGTCACCCGCACTGTCGCGTCCAAGACCCCGATGGTGGCCTTCGACGGCGGGCAGTACTCGGTCCCGGCGCACCTGCTCGGCCAAGTCGTGTGGGTGCGGGTTCACGGCCTGGGCGCCGACGAGGCGGTGGTCATCGTCCACGTCGGGGCACTCGGGCCGGTCGAGGTCGCCCGCCATTTGCGGGCGATGCCGGGCAGCCCCCGCCTGGACGACGCCCACTTCCCGCCGGCCCCGGTCGGGGCGTTAGGACGAATCCCCAAGGCCCGCAACGAATCCGAAGCCGCGTTCCTGGGATTGGGCGACGGCGCCCAGCTGTGGCTGACCGAGGCCGCCGCCGCGGGCACCACCAAGGTCCGCGTCAAGATGGCTCAGGCCGTGACGTTGTCCAAGCTGTTCGACCCGGCCGAGGTCGACCAGGCGCTGGGGCACGCCGCAGTCCATGCCCGGTTCGGGCACTCCGATCTCGCCTCGATCCTGGACCACCGCGCCGCGACCAGCACCGGCCCGACCCACCGTGCTGGTGAGGACCGGTCCCTGACCCAGGGCACCAGCGGTTGGGCCGCCCTGGGCACCGCCGACGCCGAACGCTGCGACGACGAGCAGGAGGCGGCGCTGTGAGTGGCACCCGCCCGGCCAAGACGACGCCGGTCCCGACCCTGGGAGTTCCTACCGCACCACCGCTGCCCGAGGACCTCGAAGCACTCCTGCGGCGGTTGCGGCTGCCCCACATCCGCCGGCACGCCCCCGAGGTCGTGGCCACCGCCAAAGCCCAACGCTGGGAACCAGTCGAGGTACTACGGGCCCTGTTCATCCAGGAGGCCGCCGGGCGGGAACGCTCCGCCCTGGCCACCCGCCGCGCCACCGCCGGGTTCCCCACCGGCAAGACCTTCCAGGCCTGGTCACCCGAAGCGTCCTCGATCCCGGCCCCGACCCAACAGGCGCTACGGACCCTGGAATGGGTCCACCGCAGGGAGAACCTCGTGGTGTGCGGGCCGTCCGGGACCGGCAAGACGTTCCTGCTCGAGGCCCTGGGACAGCACGCAGTCGAGCAAGGACTACGCGTGGCGTGGTTCACCCTCGAAGACCTCGGGGTCCTACTGCGCCGACACCGCGCCGACGACACCGTGACCAAGGCCATCGCCCGGGTCCTGCGAGCAGATTTGGTCGTGGTCGATGACATTGGCCTCTTGCCGGTAGCCGCGGACGCGGCCGAGGGCCTATACCGCCTGGTCGATGCCGCGTACGAGAAACGCTCCGTCGCGATCTCCTCGAACCTTCATCCCGCCGCGTTCGACGAGCTCATGCCCAAAACGCTAGCCACGGCAACGGTCGACCGTCTCCTGCACCACGCCCACGTCTGTCAGACCAGCGGCGAGTCCGTGCGCCTGTCCCAGGCCCTGGCCGGCGACGGAGTCACCCCACTGATCGGCGCACGATGAGCGCCAGCACCGACGCCAGCATCAGCGTCATCTACGAATGCCCCGAATGCGAAACCCGCTACCTGGGCGAGCGCCGCTGCCCGGACTGCAACCTGTTCACCCGCCGCATCGGACCGGGCGGGTCATGCCCCCACTGCGACGAGCCCGTCGCCCAAACCGACCTGACCTGACCACATCAAGGAGAACGCAATGCCACCCTGAACCAACGCCGTTGGTGGCCGCCACTGGGCAGATCCCATGGCCACCAGCGGGCAGTTTTCATGTCCGCCACTGGGCAGTTTCTACTGGCCATTGACACTCGCCGGCCGATGCGGTCAATGGGCGGAAGTGTTTCCTTGGGTGAACCTCGCCGAATGACCCACTGCCCGTCCGGGAGCCAGTGGCTCGGCGACCAGATGCTCGGCGACCAGCTGCTCGGCGCCACCCATAACGATTCAGTAAAGAAGCCATCGGCGTCAACGCGCTGACCTGCAGTGATGCCGCCATGGGAGCGTTGCCACACCCCTTAGCGACGTTAGGTCTTGACACGTCGTGCGCACGGCTCCACTCTTCAAGGACTGGCGTGGGAGCGCTACCACCCTCAATCGTGGGAGCGGTTCTACGTCTCGGACTGATGAGGTCCTCGCGACCGGACGGCGTCCGCCACGGTCGCAGATTGTCACGGCGAGGACGCCGTGCGACTGACAAGGGAGTCATTGTGCGCA
>JAYSQM010000101.1:0-10053 GCA_043721575.1 Phycicoccus sp. | reverse complement strand
CCCGTGTCCTCATAGATCACGAGTCGGGAGGCTGGGATGGCCGCAGCGAGGGCTTCCTCCTGCGCCTGCGCCAACAGCTCGTCGTGATCACCCCAAATGATAAGGGTGGGTGCCGCGATCGTTCCTGCGTCGGTGGGAGGGCGGGCAGTGATGAGTCCGTTGAACGTGTCACGCCACACATGTGCCGGAACGCGGACGCCATCTCGGACCCGATCGTCGATGTACCACTGGGGCACTTGGTGGAACCGGGGGAACCACGTCAGCGACTCCTTCACCCAGGCGGCGTCCATTGGATCGGTCAATTGATCGATCTCGTGAGCGAAAGAAGGTCGCCCTTGGAGGTCGCGCGGGGATCCGACCAGGACGAGGCCGGCGACGCGGTGGGGGCTGGTGAGCGCCACTTGCTGGGCGACGTATCCGCCGCTGGATGATCCCACCAGCACAGCCGAAGAGATGCCGACCGCATCCATGAACGTCACGATGTCCTCGGCGAAGTGTCTGAGGGAATAGCCCACTTTGGGCTTACCGGAGTCTCCGTGACCGCGTTGGTCCATCGCTATGCCATGGATGGTGACTGGCAGCAGTGGCAGAAGCCGGTCGAAGGAGCGCCGAGACTCACCCCACGCATGCAGCAACAGGACCGGCGTTCCGGTGACGGGGCCGGTCGACACGTAAGAAAGGGTTACGCCGGTCGCGAGGTCAAGCTGGCAGACGCCTTGGCGCTGGTCCACGTGTCCACGTTAGCGATACACGATCTGGCCGCACAGACGTCAAGCACCACACTCCCTCTCAAGCATGAGAGTGAGTCCCGATAGCTGAACGGTCAGCGGACGCATCGGAGCCAAACATCGGTGCCCGTACGACCATCCTTCACCGAACAAGGACGCACGCCCATCGCGGCATGAGGGTGCGTTTCGATGAGGCGGCTGGGCCTCCGTGCCTTCCGCGACGGACCCCATGTGAGGATCGACTCGTGATCAGCGAGCACGAACACGAACCCGAGCGGCCCGTGGTCATCTTGGTCGTCGGCGTCCCAGGGGCAGGGAAGAGCACAGTTGCCCGAGCTCTCGCGGGGCGCCTCGCACGGGCAGCCTGCATCGAGGGCGACCTGGTGCAACATCACTTCACGGTCACAGGCTTGGTCGGCCCAGGTGAGTCACCGGCCGAGGAGTCGCACCGTCAGATGCAACTGCGTTGGCGGAACTGCGCTGACCTGGCGCGAAACTCCTGGCAGGCCGGTTTCACCGTCATCGTTGAACACGCCGTTTCACGTCGAGAGTGGATCGACCAATTCGTGCATGACATTGGCCCCGCGCCGGTGTCCCTGGTTGTCCTAGCCCCGTCCCTGGAGGTGACGCTGGAGCGGGACCGGCATCGCGATGAGAAGCAAGTGGCGCATCTGTTCACTCACATGGACTCTGAGCTGCGTGACGACCTATCAGGCGTCGGCTATTGGCTCGACACCTCGGAACTCACAGTCGATCAGACAGTCGACCGCCTGCTGGCCATCGGGATCACCGCCGGCCTGCTGGATCACTGACCAAGCCGGTCGGGATCCTGGCCAAAGGATCGTTGCCAACCTCGGCTGCCTGGCAACTGGAACTTGGCGATCGGTGCGTTTCGCGTGTGATGACGCGCGGAATGCGGCATGAGCGTGCGTTGCTTCAGGCAGTGAAGTAACCGGACACGGCGGTCCACACCACCGGTTCGTCACCGTCGGCACGGACTATCGAAGGCGGCGCGACGGTATGGCCGACGTGCTTGAAGCCGGTGAAGTCAGGGCTTGGCTTCACAGAGGCGACGCGTTTCCGGCTTGCCAGGGCAGCCTCGCCGCAGCGCTGTATCTTTCCGTCGATGTCGGCGGCCAACCACGGAGGTGGAGCTGCGACGGCGAGTTCGAGGTCTAGCAGCGCCGTCTTTGGATCGTTGAGTCGAGTCCATACGACACAGGCTCGACACCACGACAAGACAGCCCTATCGGCCCTTCCCTCCAGCCACGTCCCCAGACCGAGGTCCAAGGAATGGACGGCCGATCTCGGCTGGCCATGGAGCAAGGCCGACGCGGCATACAGGAGCCAGGTGTCCGGCAGCCAGGCGCCGCCGCCCCAACCGACCCAGCTCTTCGTCCAGTCATAGACACCTCGCCAGTCTTCTTTCACGAGGGCGTCGAGGGCGCGGTCTTTGCAGTGTTGGCCCCAAACGGCTGAGTCCTGTCCGGGGACCTTGGCGGGATCAGATGTCACGTGCTGACAGTGCCACAGAGCTCAGCGATCGACGCTTCCAATGCGGCAGATGCGGACGTTCGGAGTCGGGCGATGCGGGCCTGTTCAGTCGAGGTCGAACGCGGCCCGGATCGCCTCCATGAGTGCGGTTTCCTGCTCTGTCAGCAAGAAGCCCAACTGGCGTCCGAGCGCGCTGACGGGCACCGTGACGATGTTGTCGCAGCTGACAACGCTGTCGTGATCGAGCCCGTTGGCTGGGCCCACCGGCACCTCCGTGGACAGGCCACGGATGGTGCTGGTGATGGGCGCGACAGTGACCCGGCTGAGGTGAGGGCGCACGACGTCACGGGTGAGGATCAGCACCGGTCGTGTCTTGTCCAGGCGCGCGGAATGAATGGGTCGCATCAGTCGAGGTCGTCCATCGACGTGGCGGCCGCGTACTCGGCGAGGCTGTCCAGGTCGGTGTCCGTGCCTGCGATGGCGAGGATGGCCGCATCTCGTTCAGCGACCTTGCGACGACGCTCCCGTTCGAGGGCTCGCGACACCACAGCGGCACGGCTCGCGGCATCGCCATGACTGACCAGGTCGTCAACGAAGGCGACCAGGTCATCGGGCAGGCGGACGGCGATCTGTGTGGTCATACCAAAACGATACCATAATGGGATGCACCCGACAGCGGCACCTCCGGATCACCCGCATAATCCGGAAGAGCGGACGTCCGGACATCGACATGAGAGTGAGTCCCGATGGGCGATGGGTCACTGGGAAGCGCGCGGGTCTGGGATTTGACTCTGACACGGTGTCAGGCTCGACAGTGGGGTCATGGCGAGCTCGTTCTGCTCAACTATGTTCGGCACGGGCGGGACGACGGGCCAGGCGCAGCTCGATGTGACGGCGATCAGCGGACTGGACCTGGACGTGGCCCCGTTCGTCGGCACGACCCGAGAGCGTTTCGCGGCTGTGCTGGGGTCCTGCGTCCGTGCCTCGTCATCGAAGGCGCGCCGGCCGGCATTGCCACCGGAGACGCACCGGCAAGCCGACGCCGCTGAGCCTTCTCACCCCAGACAGCGGCCCCGAGGAGATAGCCAGACGGGGAACGGTCAGCGAAACGTGGCCGTTCCTCACAAACCCCGCTCCGTTTCGTAACCCAAGGATCCTCTATCGGGACCCACCCCTCGATCGCGCTCGGTCTCGCCGGCATGCGGCTACGAAAGTGCGTGCAGCGCACGTGCTTCGCGGCTGAGGCTCGCCGGTGCAGGCGGGTAGATGACCACCGTATTCGACGGTGTTGGTTGACCGAAAGCGCCGCAGGGCCGATTCCGCCCACCGGGTAACCGCCGGCGCCAGAGGGCTCGCAACGTCGGGATCCTCAACTCAACTCCGACGCACCCGCCCGCTGTAGGCGCCATGGTGGGACGTTTCTCAGCCGACCAGAATCTTGAGTGTCCGCTACGTTCGACTCGTGCGGCCCCACCAGTTCCGGCGAAGGCCCCCGGTCCTACCGGCTTGGGGAAGACCACAGAAAGGTTGCGTGTCATGGACGAATCGGACCTAACCGTCGTGCGGAAACGTGCCGAGAGCGGTGACAAGGATGCGGTTGATCAGCTCATCGAGCTTGCTGGCGAGCAGGGCAACCTCGACGAACCGCGGCGCCTTGCCGACCAGGGCAACACCACCGCAAGCGAGGTGCTGGGGGAACTGGAAGAGTGACGATCGATGCCGATCCTCGCGGCTAGCCGCTCGGTGAGAACCGTCCGCTCATCGCGTTTTCAGTGCGCTGCCGCGAACGCGTTGGCGTCAAGTCGATTCGCCTGCCCGTTGTGGCCTGTGCCGTTGACGAACGGGGCGGGCAGGACGAGCTCGACGTTGCGGTCTTCCGAACCGCCTCGCCTGACGTCCGTCCGGTCCTGCCAGTCGTTGGCGGACAGCTCGCGCGCCAGCGAGGCGAGCGCCAGGGGACCAGAGAGTGAGCCGCCGCGCGACGCGGGACCGGCGTGATCGACGATCGTGCCGAAGACGGACAGGGTGCCATCGAGGTTGTCGACCACCTCCACGATGCGCGACTGCTGCGGCCAGTCGATGTGCGCCGCAGTGTTCAGCTCCCAGAAGCCACCGCCTACTGCCGATGTGGCCGGGCGAGCGTGTGGCAACACCTGGTTGCGGTGCGTATGGCCGTTGACCCACATGATGACGTTGGGGTAGCGCAACAGAAGGTCACGAATGTCCCCACCCCCGATCCGGTCGCTGCCCAGGGGGACGTTGTCCATCGTGCCGATGGTGTGGTGGCTGAAGATCGCGATGTACTTGTCGAGGCCACCGGGTTGGCGCACCACTGTCCCCGCGGGAGAGATCCACTGGCTGCTCGCGGCCTGCATCTGCCTTTCCAGCCAGTCCCGTTGCGCGGGGTCGATGGACCCGTTCGCGCCCCCAGCGCTGTTGACGGTGTCGAGCACGATACCGCGCACGCGTCCGACGTCGAAGGTGTAGTACGCCGTCCCGCTCGCGACGTTGTCCTCGGTGAAGCCGTGCCCGGCGGGAGTGCCTGTGGTCACGAAGTGCTCGGCGACAGTGGTCGCCCGGTCGACGATCCACCGATCCGCGTCCGGTGTCACCAGGCGCCGGCCCCCGTCGCTGAGCTCCAGGCGGATCGCGGCAGGGTCTTGTTTCAGCAGCCCGACCACGAACTGGAGCTGGGCGCCCAGCCCCGCTGCCAGGATCTGGGGCGGAAGGCTGGTGAGCTTCAGCGGGCCGGTCGCGAGCTGCTCGAACAGCGGCGTCCTCGGCACGGTGCCCTGCACCAGGCCGTCATGGTTCCCGTACGCCGTGTACCACCGCATCCCGATCCCGGTGGCATTGAGCTGCCGTCGGGCGGCATCAAGTAGACCGGGAACCGCCGGGAACCCGTAGACCGAGGACGGTGCACCGAAGCCGGACGACGGATGCCAGTAGTACGGATCCTGCGACACGTTGTCCATGACACCTTCGTACCGCGTGAGATCGCCGGAGTCCGGCCGCACGACGCCTCCGTCCAGCAGGTCGATATACCAGCGCAGCTCGTTGTGCTGACAGTTGTCGGTGTTGTCGCCCGTGACCACCGCGAACTGCAACGGACGGCCAGTCGCCGGGCCAATGCGCACGGCTCGCAGCTGCTGCACCATCGCCTCCCCAACCTGGGCGCTGAGGAGCTCCTGCGGCCGGTAGGCACTGGTGAAGTCGGACAGCCCCGGGAAGGGCAGGCTGCCGTAGGCGTCGAAGAACTCGAATCGGGCCGGTGACTGGACGTCCATGACATGTATGTCGGTCAGTTGCGCGAAGGAGGCTACGACGCGTCGGGCACCCACCCTTCGGATCGTGTTCGGTCCGAGGTCCCGGCGCAGGAGGTATGGCTCACCGGGGGCGAGGGTGATTGGCGCGTATCCGCCGGCCCCGGGTGCACCCCGGACCAACGTGCGCGCCAGCGTCGTGGCGGCACGACCCGAGGGCACAGCGGCGGCCACCGGCCCGGCCGAAAACCCATCCACGGCAACGACGCCGGCCGTGCCGAGTGCACCCTTTAGCAACGTCCGTCTCGCGAACTTCATTGCAGGCTCCCTTGTCGCAGTGCGGTCTAGACAAGTCCACAGCGAGCGTCGAGGGGTCAATTTCCCTCACTCATGACGAGCGCGTAACCAGGATCGGCGGACCCATCATAGATCCGGACCCTCGCGCCCACCATGCCCCGACGAGACTCAACCTAATGTGTTCGCGAAGTGCGGCGCGTGCCTCACGGGAGAAGTGCTCGCGAAGCCTGGGTCCTGCCTCGGGCGCTGCAGTGTGCTTGCGGGACCCGCTATCGGGACGGTGGACGGGTCGACAAACACGACCGCACTTAGCCGAGTTGAGAATGGACGCGATGGGTGTCACGTCGGTCACGAGGTGGGTCGGTCGCGCGCACAGATCCTGTAAACACCGGCGTGAACAGCATCGGAGCGGCTGGAGTTGAAAGGCGGGCCCACAGCGGTCACTGCGCCGAGCCGACCCCGGCTGACCCCTGCCCGCCTCGACGATCCGACCACTGCGCCGCCCGTTCGCATCGGGAGCGCCCGGGGGGCCTGTCGTCGAGTCGTCACCTGGTGATCCGGGGGTTGGGGGAGGGGTCGTGTCAACCTTTCGGCGTGCGGCGCGTCTAAATAGGTAGGTGGCTGATCGGTGGAGGGGGCGGGCGTGGGTGACAGCGCGAGGCGCGGTGACGCGGCCGCCGGCTCGTCCGGTGCCGCAGTTCCAGCCGGTGCCGTGGTTCCAGCGGTCACGACGGTGACGTTCGAGGAGTTGTATCGGACCAAGCGTGATGCGATGGTCCGGCTGGCGCTGTTCCTTCTCGATGACCGCGCCGCTGCGGAGGACGTGGTCCAGGACGCGTACATGCATGTGCACCGGCGCTGGCAGACTTTGCGGGACAACACCGCGGCGGTTGCGTACCTGCGCGCCAGCGTGGTCAACGGCGTCCGCTCTTGTCTGCGGCATCGGCAGGTCGTGGGCCGCGCAAGCAGCACACGCAGTACCAACCGGATGCGGCGGGCGAGGACTACATCGTCCTTCTGAACGCTGAGCATAGAGCCGTGCTTGAGGCTGTGAGGCAGCTCCCGGACCGGCAGCGGGAGGTGATCGGGCTGCGCTACTGGGCCGGACTGTCCGGAGAGCAGATCGCCGACACGCTCGGCGTCTCGCGCGGCACGGTGAAGGCCAGCGCCTCCCGCGCCCTGGCTATCGTCGAGAAACTCCTGAAGGGGAGCGATCATGACGAACATTGAGCAGCGGTTGCGGGCCGCGTTCGCTGCGGCCGACACCGCCCTACGCGACCTCGACGCCGCGCCCAACCGCGGCAACGCCCCGATCGGGCGGGACGTCGACAACCCGGCGGACGTCACGACCGGCCGCGGCGGCCAAGGACGTCGGCGCGACGACACCGGTGAGCGGCGCCCGCGTCGCGGGCTCGGCAGGTTCGCACCGCTCGCGGCCGCGGCCGCGTGTGTCGCGCTCGTCGCCGGCATAGCCTGGACCGTCGCCGAGCGGCACACCCCCCCAGACGCCAACACCAACCCGTCACGCACGGGGGTGCCATCGCTCTCGCCTACACGGCCACCAACGACGGCGTCCGCGGCGCCGGTTCTCCGGCCACTGCCGGGGCCCGGGGTCAGCCAGGCGCGCCTGCTTCCCGGAGGACACGGGTACGTCCTCACCGGAACCCGGCTGCTTACGACCACCGACTACGCCAGCTCCTGGATCGACCAGACACCCGCTGGCGTCAGCGCAGCGCAACTCGCCGACGCCGACGTGCAGACGTTCGATGACACGCACGCCTGGCTCGCCGTCCCGGGCACGAACACCACCGGCGCCCTGACCGCGACCGTGTATCGCCGCGGCGGCGCGGTCTGGCAGAAAGCCACCGCCACGGCCACCGGCTTGCCCACCATGCCCGGGAAGGTGAGGACCTACCTGTCGTTCGCGACCAAGACCGACGGTTGGCTGGCCATCGCCGCGCAGGTCACGACCACAGGGTCGGGTGCGTTGTTGCGCACGACCGACGGCGGCGCCACCTGGTCACTGGTCGCCTCCTCCTCGGCCCGGACCGCTCCGCTGCCCGGCGTGGGACCCGTCGACTTCGTCACCCCGACAGTCGGGTGGATAACCGAGCCGTGGACCGGCCGCACCTGGATGACCCGCACCGGTGGCGCGACCTGGACTGCCTTTACCCTCCCCAGCCCGGCAGGCCAAGCCCGCGACCTCGCGAAGCTGCTCGCACTGCCGCAAAGGAGCGGGCCGCGACTGGTCACCGCAGTCACCTACGCCCAACCCGTGTCCGGGACCGCGGACGTGGTCGTGCTCTACACCAGCAGCGACAACGGAACCTCCTGGAACACGCTGGCCAGTGTCCCCACCACCGGCAACGCCGATGTCGCATTCGCCGCAGCACCGGACCAGGACACCCAAGTACTCCTAAGCCTCAATATCACCGACGTCGGCGCGGCCCCGAGCTGGACGGTGTCTCTGATCCAGGGCGGAACCGTCAATGCCGCCTCGACAAGCACCGTGCCAGCCGACGTCGTCGCCCTCGCTGCAGGCGACGCGACCCACCTTTGGGCAGTCGTTCAGAGCAACGGGTGCACCAACGGGAAGAACAACTGCTTCGCCAGCTCCGGCCTGTTCACCACCAGCAACGCCGGCCGAGACTGGACACTCGCCCGACCACCCACCTAGCCATCGCCCAGCCCGCGCCACCGCTGTGAACCCCGCGCCCGACTCACCAGATTCCTCGTCGCGCATTCCGGCGAGTGTCCCGTGAGATGCAAGACGACCCACGAGCAACCGTCACGGAAAAGGCGACGGAACATCCGCTCATCGGCATTATGCGGGTGATCCGTCTCAAGTCGATCATGGGGCGGATCTCCGGTAGCGACGGGCGGCAGCGGCTGGGTTGATGTTGAGGAGCTGGCTGATGCTGGCCGAGATGAGGCCTTGTTCGCGGGCGGCGTGGACGGCGTCGGGCAGTAGTGCCAGGTCCTGGCTGATGTAGGCCAGTTTCTCGGCGACCCTGCGCCCGGGACGGTCTTCCCGGTGGCCGAGCGTCCCGGAGTGCCCCGGTCTCGGTCTGCCCACGGTGACAGAACGCGACCGGACAAGTAACTGTATGTAGTGTGCGCTTGCGTCTCAGTTGGGGGATCCTTGGGTCCGGTACGGCGCCGACCACCGGACTCGACCGGATCTGCCGAATGGCCGACGGTTGCCTCAGGTGCATCCGGGAAACTCTCGCGGCAGATTTCGCCGCCAGTTGGGTTATAACCGTTGGACAGAGCACGCTCTGCTCGTCAGGCTTCCTGACATGACGAGCAGCGATCTGTGGGACGAAGAGACGGCGCAGCGCTACGACGAGACCTCCACCGACAAATTCGCCTCGGGAGTGCTCGACCCGACCGTCGACTTCCTGGCACATCTGGCGGGGTCCGGTACTGCCCTAGAGTTCGCCATCGGCACGGGGCGCGTCGGTATTCCGCTCGCAGCTCGTGGCGTACCGGTGACCGGCATCGAGCTATCGGAGCCGATGGTGGCTCAATTGCGGCGCAAGGTTGATGAGGCAACCCTGCCAGTCGTCGTCGGCGACATGGCGACGACCAGGGTCCCGCACGAGTTTTCCCTGGTGTACCTGGTCTGGAACAGCATCGCCAACCTGCGCACCCAGCAGGGACAGGTCGAGTGCTTCCGCAACGCTGCTCGACACTTGTGCCCTGGTGGGCGGTTCGTCATAGAGCTCTGGGTGCCGCCCCTGCGGCGTTTCCCTCCGGGCCAGGTCGCGGTGCCGTTCGACGTGGGTGACCGGCACTTGGGCTTCGATACCTACGACCTCATAACCCAGCGCGGCACCTCCCATCACTACTGGCCCGGGGACGACGGTTCGACGCGCTACGGCGTCAGCAACTTCCGCTATATCTGGCCTGCCGAATGCGACCTCATGGCCCAGATCGCCGGGATGGGGCTGGAGGAACGCGTTGCCGACTGGGACCGCAGCCCCTTCACCTCCGACAGTGAGAGCCACGTCTCCGTATGGCGTAAGGCATAGGCCCCCTCCTTCCGACCATGCCGCGATCAGTTCGGTACTTCACCCCGCCCCCTATCTGTTGGCGGGTTCGATAAACGCACACGTCGGATCTGCCGCTGAGGTCCACTGGCGGGCATCCGGATCTGCAGCTGGCGGGAGGCTCGAGCGTGCCCATTGCGTCTGCCAAAAACCCGGACGCATTGCGCGCCGCCCCTTGGATTGCGGTGCGACTAAACATGACGTCGGCACCGCCTGTGG
>JAYSQM010000100.1:0-14351 GCA_043721575.1 Phycicoccus sp. | reverse complement strand
CGCTCGACCGAGCCGAAGAGCGCACGGTGGATCATGATCGGTCGCTGACGGGATCCGTCGTCCGACTGGTACTCGAGCTCGAACCGCTCGGGCAGGTTGAAGTCGACCTGGATCGTCGACATCTGCCAGGTGCGGCCGATGGCGTCGCGAGCCTGGACCGAGATCTTCGGGCCGTAGAAGGCTGCACCACCCGGGTCGGCCACCAGGTCGAGACCGGATTCGGTCGCCGCCTCCCTCAGAGCCTCGGTGGCCCTGGCCCAGTTCTCGTCGGTGCCGACGTACTTGTCGTCGTTGCGGGTCGACAGCTCGAGGTAGAAGTCGTCGAGGCCGTAGTCCTTGAGCAGCTCGACGACGAACGTCAACAAATCCTTCAGCTCGGACTGCAGCTGCTCGGCGGTGACGTAGATGTGCGCGTCGTCCTGGGTCATGCCCCGGACCCGGGTCAGGCCGTGCACCACCCCGGACTTCTCATAGCGGTAGACCGATCCGAACTCGAACAGCCGTAGCGGCAGCTCGCGGTAGGACCGGCCACGCGCCCGGAAGATCAGGCAGTGGAACGGGCAGTTCATCGGCTTGAGGTAGTAGTCCTGCCCCTGCTTGCGAACCACGCCGTCCGCACTGCGCTCTTCGTCCAGATGCATCGGCGGGTACATGCTGTCGGCGAACCAGTCGAGGTGACCCGACGTCTGGAACAGGTTGCCCTTGCTGATGTGCGGGGAGTAGACGAACTCGTAGCCGGACTCCTCGTGACGCTGCCGTGAGTAGTCCTCCATCGCCTTGCGGATGATGCCGCCCTTGGGGTGGAAAACGGCCAGCCCGGAGCCGATCTCCTCGGGGAAGGAGAACAGGTCCAGCTCCGCCCCGAGCTTGCGGTGGTCGCGCTTCTCCGCCTCGGCCAGCCGATCTAGATAGGCCTTGAGCTCGTCCTTCGTCGGCCACGCGGTGCCGTAGACACGCTGCAGCTGCGGGTTCTTCTCCGACCCACGCCAGTAGGCAGCAGACGAGCGCATCAGCTTGAAGGCGTTGCCCAGCACCTTGGTTGACGGCACGTGCGGGCCGCGGCACAGGTCGCCCCAAGCGCGCTCCCCGTCCCGGCGGATGTTGTCGTAGATCGTCAGCTCGCCGGCACCGACCTCGACATCCGCGCCCTCGACCGACGACACAGCCTCCGAGGCTCCGCCCTTCAACCCGATCAGCTCGCACTTGTACGGCTCGTCGGCCAGCTCCTCGCGGGCGGCCTCGTCGGTCACGACCCTGCGGACAAACGTCTGGCCATCGTTGATGATTCGCTGCATGGCCTTCTCCAGAGCCTTGAGGTCGTCGGGGGTGAACGGGTCCTCGACGTCGAAGTCGTAGTAGAACCCGTCGCGGATCGGTGGCCCGATGCCGAGCCTGGCCTTCGGGTTGATCTGCTGGACGGCCTGGGCGAGCACGTGGGCCGCTGAGTGACGCAGAACCGCGAGGCCCTCGTCACTGTCAGATCCCACCGGCTCGACCACATCGCCGTCGGCCAGGACGTGGGCCAGGTCGCGCAGCTCCCCGCTGACACGCGCCACGAGGGCGCCCACGTGTTCGGCGATCGCCTTGTCCTCGCCGAACAGGTCGGCAGCCGTAGTGCCCGCAGCGACCGATCGCTCGCTCCCGGCGATGACCACGGTGATGTCGGCAGACACTATGACTCCTCAAGACAAATGGGTATGTCGCCCGGTCGGGCGGCCTGGGCCGGTCACCTGCGCGAGGTGCCCGAATCTGATGTTATCGGGCCGGTTGTGTTATCGGCCAACGGTTTCGAGGCGGTCGCCGACACTGATAGTGCCTGGTCGGACCACCGCTGCGTAGACGCCAGGGCAGTTCGAGGGCTTGCCGGTGACCTCGATCTCGCTGGTACCCAACATCATCCGGTGCCCGATGAGCTCTGCGAGCCGCTCAGCTGTGGTGGCGACCACGAGGTTGGCGCGCGGTTCGAGCGCGACGGCTTCGTCCGCGCATACGAGGTGCAGGGCCGACTTCTTGCGGCGGTCACCGGCCAGTCCGTCGGACTCGACCTCCACCGTGGGCAAAGACACGCCCGGCTCGTCCTTGGTGGGGTAGATCCACAGCGCCATCACGGCGAGGCCCGGCTGCTCAGTCACGGTGCACACGTTATCCGTGTTCGGTGTCGATGGTGGACGTGAAGGTGGACGTGAAGGGACTCGAACCCCCGACCTCTCGCGTGTGAAGCGAGCGCTCTAACCAGCTGAGCTACACGTCCGGACGGCGCTACCCGTCATACGGGTGGCGGAGACGAAGAATAGCGGTTCCTCTCGTTCGAGCCCTAATCGGATCGGCACGAGTCGGCACCGGTCGAACAGTCCTCACCGAGCCAGACCGGGGACCTTCTTGAGCCACTCCTCGACGATGTCGGGGAGCAGGCCCGGGACCCCGCTGATCAGGAGCAGCAACCAGAAAATCGCGGCGACGGCGGCAATGGTGGCCAGCAGCACCAGTCCCTTGACCCACCAGGGCTGCGGTCTGAGCCGCTGGGTCCAGGCGTTGAGGGTGCCCTTGGCGCGATGCAGCAACCGCTGGGCCCACTCGAACTCGGAGGCCCAGATCGCCAGGCCGAGGAAGACCACGAGCCAGCCGGGGCCGGGGAACGGCACCATGAGCAGGCCAACCACGACGATGACCAGTCCGAGGAGCCCCACGACGATGCGGTAGACCCGGTGGGAGTGCGCGTTCGAGCGGATCTTGCGTCGCCATTCCCAGTCGTCGTCGGCAGCGTCGAGGGTGATGTTGTGGTCGTCACCGCTCCCCTGGTGCTCGTCGGTCATGACGTCAGAGACTTCACGGACTTAGCCATCGCGACGGACTGTTCGCGGTAGCCCAGCGACACGTACAGCCCACGGGCCACCGTGTTGCCACCGAACACGTTCAGCGCGATCTCGTAGGCGCCTCGCTCGGCCGCCCACTGCTCGGCATACGTCATCAGCTCACGTCCCCAGCCCTGTTTGCGTTGGTCCTCATCGACCTCAACGTCGTAGATGAAGACGGAGGTTCCCGCCGCGCTCTTGCGCTCGAACAGCCACAGGACCCCGATGCGTTCGGCCGTCGTCGCGTCGCGCCCGGTGAACAGCGAGTGCCCCTCGGCGGGTGCTCCGGCGGGAAAGAAGGCGGCCATCTGCTTGGCCGCGACCTCTTCGGCATCACCTCGGTCCTCGCCGCCGTTGGTCACCTGGTCATCGATGTAGGCCGTGCGCGAGTAGGGGATGAAGGCCTCGAGCTCCTCGGCCGTCATCGGGTCCATCTGCAGCCGGTTGACTGCCGTCACGGGTCGAGACGCTCGGCGGACAGACGGGCGAAGATCTCGGCCGCACGGGCGGTCACGGGGCCTGCCGCGACCAGCTGGTCGTCTATCGCGTGGACGCCCAGCACGTCCTTGGTCGAGGACGTGATGAACACCTCTTCCGCTTGCCCCAGGATCGACATCGGCAGCGGCTCCGCACGCACCGTCAGCCCCTCCGCGCGACACCACTCGATGACGAGCTCGCGGGTCACCCCGGCCAGCGGCCCGGATGCCAGGTCCGGCGTGAGGATCTCGCCGTCGACGACCACGAAGACGTTGGACCCGGTGCACTCGCACAGGTTGCCCACGGAGTTGGCAAAGAGAGCCTCCACTCCCCCGCGCTCCTTGGCAAAGGCAAGCGCCACAACGTTTTCCGCGTATGACGTGGTCTTCAGTCCCGCCGTGGCGCTACGTTCGTTGCGGGTCCAGGGGACGACGACCAGCTTGCCGGTGTCAGGGTTCGGCGGCTGCGAGCCAGCGGTGACGATGTAGGTCAGCGGTGAGGCGCTGCGGTCGGATCCTAGTGGACCTGCGCCACCGGTGACGCTGTAGCGAAGTCGTCCGAAGGCGATCGGCTCTCCCGCCAGCACGGCCTTGATCCCGGCTTCGATCACGGCGTGGTCAGCCGCAGGCAGACCGAGTCCGGCCAACGAACGGTCGAGCCGTCTCGCGTGTCGCTCCAGGGCGAACGGCACTCCATCGAGGACCTTGCACGTCTCGAAGACTCCGTCGCCGACGGTGACGCCGTGGTCGAGCGCGGCGATCGACGGGGCCGCCGGGTCCACCCGTTCGCCGTTGACCCACACCCGGACGTCGCCGGTCTGACCGCTCCCGCCCTTGCCGTTGCCCAGTTCGCTCACAGCCCCACTCTTCCAGATGCAAGTCCGATCAGGCGAGCGGCCTTGAGCTCTGTCTCGGCCCATTCCTGCGCCGGGTCCGACCCCCAGGTGATCCCGGCACCGGTGCCGAACCTCAGCCACCGTTGTCCCGTGGCGTCTCGATCGGCCCAGAACGTGCGGATGCCGACGGCGAGCTCTGCCTCGCCGGTGTCCGCATCCACCCATCCGATCGCTCCGCAGTACGGCCCGCGCGGCACCGTCTCGAGGTCGGCGATGGCTCGCAGCGCCGACGACTTGGGGGCCCCTGACACCGATCCTGGCGGAAAGGTCGCGGACAGGACTTCGGCCCAGCGCACCCCGGGCCGCAGCTCCCCCGAGACCGTGGTGACGAGATGCGCCAACCCCGGATGCTCCTCCGGCGCACACAGGGCATCGACGCTCACGGTGCCCGGACGGCATACGGCTGAGAGGTCGTTGCGCACCAGGTCGGCGATCATGACGTTCTCCGCGTAGTCCTTGGCCAGCATCGACGACATGGTCGTGGCGGTCCCCTTGATGGGACGGGACTCGATCCGCCCCGCGCGCCGGGTCAGGAAAGCCTCAGGTGACGCACTGACCACGTCCAACCCGGCTTCCGGGACGTGGACACGCCCAGCGTATGGCGCTGGATTACCCGCTCTGACAATGGTTTCCAGACCCGCGAGGTCGACATCGTCGGCCAGAGGGTGGCTCATGACCCGACAGAGATTCACCTGATAGACCTCGCCGGCCGCGATGCGATCGCGGATCTGGCTCACGCCCGCCCGGTATGCCGTCTCGTCCAGGGATGTGCTCCAGTGACCTGTGAGGGGCGCCCAGGCTCGGGCCCGCCGGGGCCGTCCATTGGTCGCCCGGGGATCGGTCACATGCAGATCAGTCACCTGCGCATCGGTCACCTGGGCGAAACGAACGCACCTGACCTCGCCCTCGAAGGTCACGACGACGGCCCAGAACCCACCCTTGTCCAGGCATTCGACGTCATCGGCGATCTCGACCACATCGCACGCCCATCGACTGCGAAAGCGCGCGTGGGCCACGCGCAGATCATAGGTGGGCCAAGGCCGGGCGCCGCTCAGGGCAGCCAGGGTTTGCCGGCGAGCGCTGTGACCACCAGGGCGTGATTCACCCACGGAACCTGCAGCGCCAGGCTGATGACGGCAACGAACACCACCAGGGCCGCACGTTTGCGGGGGAATGCCCCAGGTTCAGGGCTTCCGACCAGTAACAGTCCCAAGGGGAATGCGAGCAACAGGTACCGAAACATCCCGGTGTGCACGCCGGCGACGAACAACAAGAAGATCGGGTAGATCGCGAACCAGGTTCGCACCTCGGCGCCCCAGGTCCGGGTGAGTCGGCTGAGCGCCACCACCACGAACAGGGCAACCAGGAGTGCCAGGCCGACGACCCCGATCGAGCCGATGTGCTCGAACGCGTTCGTGAACCAGCCGAACCTGCCGACGACCACCGCGTTGGACACGCTCCCCCGGTTGGCACCGGTGTCCTTGACCCCGTTCGTGATCGCGGACGTGATCGTCGACCACAAGGAGACCGAGGCCGCTGAAACGACCCCCAGGACGGTCATCCCGATGACCTCGCCACGCCGGATCGGATCCTGAGCCCGGCCGCGGTAGCGCAGGACCGCATGGACGAGCACGACGATGGCCAGTGGCGGGGTCACCAGCCGGGTCAGCGAGAGCAGGATCACGGCCGGCACGGCCCAGCCGTAGCGACGTCGGGCCACGAGCAGCAGGACCGCGCACACGAGCAACAGCGAGATGCTCTCGGAGTACGCCGCCTGGAACAGGGGTGCCGCGACGAAAGCGCACGTGAACAGGACCGCGGCGCCGGCCGCGAACCGGCCGGCCGTACGCTCGACCAGGGCGAACATGACCACCATCGCGGCACCGCCGAACACCAGGTTCACGACCGTGGCGGACACCCCGAAGCTCAGACCCGTAACCGCCATCACGGCGCCCACGACCATGGGGAACCCCGGTAGGAACGCGAACGCCCAGAGAGCGTCCTTGGCATCGGGGTCCCCCGGCGCCGGCAGGCGATATCCGTCGGTGGCGATCCGTTCGTACCACTGGCCGTCCCAGTTGGTGATCAGAGCCAGGTAGCCGGGCGAGTCCGGATGCGCCGTGAACTGGTAGATGCCAGGGTGATCTGGCGAAGGAAGGGCCACCTGGCTGCGGGCGGCGAGGGCGATGATCACAAAGCCGTAGAGCCGGGTCAGGGCGAAGATGGTGAGCGGCAACCAGACAGAGAGCGGGACCCTGACCCGCCCAAACCGCCCAGCCTTCGGCGCGTGTACACCTCGCGCCGTCGCAGCCATGGCACTCCCGTTAGACGTCGTCTGGTGGACACAGTCAGGACCGCGCAACCCAATGGTGTTTGCTGCAACCTTTGCTGTGCTGGATGCTACGCGGTTCCCCTGGCGGGCCCGCACGGATCCTGCGCCGGCGAACACGGCGAACACGGCGAGCTCCGGGCGTCATGCCCGACGACTCGCCCAACCTGAAGACCCGGTCCGACGTCACAGTCGCGTAACATTCAACTTGATCTCGGCCAGTCTGGCCATCTGGGGAATCATGTCGTGACCGTCCGACAGGCCCCGACGAGATCCGTGCAAGAGCGAAGGCAGGAGAGCAGGATGTCGCTCACCGGGACCGGGACGACCTGGGTGTTGTGGCTGGTCGCCGCAGCAACATTCACCTGGGGCGTCGTGTCCTGGCCGGATGCGGCAGGCATCGGCCGGAGCGGACGTCTGGGGCGCGCCCATCTGCGTCGGGCCGCATCCCAGCTGGCGGTGGTGGCCACCGCGCTCCTGGCGGTCGCGGGCACTCTTAACGCCCAGTACGACTGGTACTCGAGCTGGAACGACCTGGGCACGGCCTTCGGAGGTGGCAACTCCTCGGCTGGGAGTCCCGGGCTCGTTGGTGCTGGCAACGGTCAGCCGGCCGCACCGATCAGGAGCCTGGGCGAATCACAGATCAAAGGGCTCAACCCAGACCCCGGCACTGAGGGTCAGTATGTGACTGTCACCCTCCCCGGACCGGTGAGCAGGCTGAGTGGCTCCGTGGTGATCTGGCTGCCCCAGTCCTACACCCAAGCTGGGTCCTCTCACCGGCGCTACCCGGTCATCGAGGTCTTCCACGGGATCCCCGGCAGTCCGCGCGAGTACTCCCACGACATCAATCTGGGCAAGATGGTCGCCGGGCTGGCTGCTGCCGGACGGATCAGGGAGTCCATCCTGGTGATGCCGGACTCGTCCCCCCACCACGTCGACACCGAGTGCGTCAACGGGGGCAGCCGGGGACCCGCGATGGAGGACTGGCTGACCCAGGACGTTCCGACGTGGGTCCGGCAGAACCTGCGCGTTCAACCGGACCGGGAGTCGTGGGCCACCATGGGGCTCAGCACGGGCGGCTTCTGCTCAGTGATGGCGACCATGCTCCACCCCCAGACCTACGGGACCGCGATCGAGCTCGGTGGGTACCTCAGCCCTCTGTTCGACTCGCACTACCGGCCCTTCACGCCCGGCAGCACCGCGTGGAACCGGTACGACCTCGTCAAGCTCGCCGCCACGGCCCCCCCTCCGGTAGCGTTGTGGATCGAGACCTCCAAGACGGACTCATTGTCATACCAAGGGAACTCGCGGCTCATCGCCACCGCAAGCGCTCCCATGACCGTGACCTCCGACGTCCTGCAGGACGCCGGTCACCGGATGAGCGTGTGGGTCGGCGTGATGCCGACCGCACTTCAGTGGCTGGGCAACACGGCCACGGGCTTCAAGCCATAGGCGTCATTTGACGCACGGGATGCCACCGCCGGACAGGACGCTGAGCGCGGTGGGTGGTGGTCCCGCCACACCTGCGCCTGCCCCCTGCACGGCTGTCGCCGGGGCCGGTGCGGCCGCTGACGGCGAAGATCCTGAAGTTGCCATGCCGGTGGGAAGCGTGAAGTCTGTGCCGATCACCACGCGGATGCTGCCCGGGGACAGCGAGGACCGGGGTTGGGTGGACAAACCGCCTAGGGTGCTGGCCAGGCTGGAGGCACTGGTGCCTGCGCCGGCGCCGTACTCGACGACGGAGACGTGACTGAGAGTATGCCGGGTGGTCGACTTCCCTGGACTGAACCCACGGATGGTCAGCGCCCGCTCGAGCTGGCCAGCCAGGCCAGAGCGACCCGAGGCGTTGACAGCGTCGACGACGACGTGGGCTGGCATGGCAGACGAGCCGGGGCTTGTCGTCGCGGGGGCGGGAGTGGCCGCGGAGGTAGCACCGATCAGGTGACGTACCGTGGCTTGGATGAGCGGCAGGTTGATAAAATTGACGTCCTCGCCACGCGGGTCCCTGCCGAAGTGGTCGATCGGCAATGTGAAGAAGGTGACGTTGCCACCGGTCAGACTCGATGCCTGCCGCGCGAAGGTCAGGACGTCCAGACCTTCGTCGATGGCGGTGTTCTGTTTGGCCACGTCCAGGATCTTGGTCAGTTTGATGGGGTCGGAGAAGGTGTCGGCCTGCTTCAGCTGGTAGGCCAGTGAGGCGATAAAGGCCTGCTGGCGGCGCTCACGATCGAGGTCGGTGAAGTTGAGCGTCCGGTGCGTGTCGTCCCGGCGCTGTCGCACGAACGCCAAGGCCTGGGATGCGTTGATCTGCTGGCGGCCGTGGTGGAAGCTGGCGCCGGAGTAACGGTCCTGGGTGTCCTCGTTGACGCAGACGGTGATCGGTTGCACGACCTGGGCGATCTCGTAGAAGGACACGAGGGTGACTTCGACAAAGTGGTCGATCGGTACAGCTCCGAGGAACTGTGTGACGGTCGTGATCTCCGCCTTGCGTCCAGCGTCGCGTTCCTTCTGCTGCTTCTGCGTGCGGTCAAGCCCGGATTGACCAGCAAGCAGGCGGGACTCCTGGTCGAAGGCCAGCCCGTACGCCTGCTTGATCTTGCCGGTGCACTCGCCGTCCGGGCAGCCCGCCAGGTTCACGTAGTCGTCACGGGGAATCGAGATCTCGGTGGCCTTGCTGCCGTCGCCGGGCACGTGCAACAGCATCAACACGTTGGCGTTGAGCCCACCGTTTTTCTGGTCACCGGCGTGGAGCGCGTCGTAGATCTGTTTCGGCAGCGGATTGCCGTTCTCATCGAGGCGACTGTCCAGCCCCATGATCAAGATGTTCGTATCCCCGGCCCTCGACCCTTGACCCCCAAGGATGTCCGATCTCTTGATCCCCATCGTCAGGCTGAAGTACTGGAACACTCCGTAGCCCACGAGGGAGAGCACCACCAGCAGCGCCAGGCCAACCGCTGCCAGGGTGACGGTGCGGGCCCGCCGTCGGCCCACCGACCGCACCGTCATCGGCTGTCCGGGAAGGACATGGCCCTGCGTACCCTCGTCGTTCAAGTCGGCTCCCTAACGATTGCCTCCGCGGATCGGCTGCATGTCCGCGAACCGCCCTGTCCGGTCCCCTTCGTGCAGGGACTTTAACATTGGGCGTGTAGCTGACCACGAAGGATCGCCGGCCAACTCGGTGGGAAAGGGCGTCGCTCCGGATACGTCTGAGGGATCAACACGGACTTACTCGGTCACGGTGATCCGGGCCGAGGCGCCGCTGGAGGCGTCCGGACCGACCGTGACCAGGGCTTCCCCAGGGTCGATCCGGAGGGTCATGGAGCGGTCGTAGTAGGAGAGCTGTGAAGGGGTGACGGTGAAGGTCGCCGTGCCGGTGGCCCCCGCGTCCAGCACGAGGCTCACCCAGTCTGCGAGCTCGAGCAGCGGCCGCGTCACGTCGGCAACGACATCGCGAAGGTAGAGCTGCACGACTTCGCGGCCCGGGCGTGTTCCCGAGTTGGTGACATCGACACTCACCTCGATGGAACCACCGTGCAGTGGCATCTGAAGAGCGGACAGCCGGATCGGCCCGTAGCTGAACGTCGTGTAGGTCAGTCCCGACCCGAACGCGAGACGTGGCGATGCCAGCGTGTCGAGGTAGCGACCGGAAACAGGGTCGTGGGCCGCGTCGATGGGTCGGCCAGTGGGGCGGGCGTGCGAGCTGGACGGAATGTGTCCGACGCTGCGGGGGAACGTCATCGGCAGACGCCCGCCGGGCGCACGGTCACCGAACAGGGTTTCGATCAGGGCCGGTCCGGCCTCCACCCCTGGGTGCCAGGCGAGCAGGACGGTGTCGGCGAGGTCCAGAACCGCGCCCAGGTCCAAGGGCCTGCCGGCAAACACGACGACGACAAGCGGCTTGCCGATGGAGGCCATCGCACGCAGGACCTCGAGCTGACCAGCGGGTAGGCCAATGTTGGCCACAGAGTTGGCCTCGCCCGATCGCGAGGGGTGTTCGCCGACGAGGGCCACGGTGATGTCGGCTTGGCGGACCAGGTGCAAGGTCCGGTCGCTGAAGCGCCCGTCGTCGACGATCGCCTTGTCCCGCAACCGATCCCGGATGGCGGCCGCTGGGCTGGCGACGTCCTCGAACCGGCCGTCGAGGGTCCAGGTTCCCAGGAGGGCCTCTCCCTCCTGCGCGAACGGACCAGTGAGTAGGACGCGGCCCGGGTTCGGGGTCAGCGGGAGGGTGCCGTTGTTGGTGAGCAGCACGAAGGAAGCGGCGGCCGCGTCCCGAGCCAGTGCTCGGGCGGCGGGCCCCGGGGCCGGTGCTGAAGTGGTCGCTCCCACGTAGGGCCGCTCGAACAGCCCATGCCTGATCTTGAGGCGGATGACGCGGCGTGCGGCGTCATCGACCAGGTCGAGCGGCACCACGCCGGCTTCGACGAGCTCGGCGAGGTGCGCGCAGTACGCGCCGGAGACCATGTCGATGTCCACGCCGGCCGCGATCGCCTGGGCGGCCGCGTCCCGCAGATCGGTGGCAACACCCTGGTTGACCAGCTGGCCCACGCCGTTCCAGTCGGCAACGACGACACCATCGAAGCCCCACTCGTCCTTGAGCACCTCTCGGAGCAGTCGACGGTGGGCGTGCATGGGCACGCCATCGACGTCGGTGAAGGCCGCCATGACGGTGGCGCACCCAGCCTGCACAGCAGCCCGGAACGGGCGTAGGTGAAGGTTGCGCAGGGTGTTCTCACCGACCTGGACGGTCTCGTAGTCCCGGCCACCCCCGACCAGTCCGTAACCGACGAAGTGCTTGGCGCAGGCCTCGACTGTGCCGGCAGGGCGGGTGCCGGCAGGGCCAGGACTGTCGCCCTGGAAGCCGCGCACCATCGCCGCGCCGAGTCGACCGGCAAGCACGGGAGCCTCGCCGAGTGATTCGGCGACCCGGCCCCATCGGGGTTCTTCGGAGATATCCAGCATCGGGGCGAACGTCCAGGCGACCCCGTCCATGCTCGCTTCGGCAGCGGCGAGCCGCGCCGTACGGCATACGAGGTCCTCGTCCCAAGTGGCGGCGAGCCCGAGCGGGATCGGAAAGACCGTCCTGTGTCCGTGGATGACGTCCCGTCCGAACAACAGGGGGATCCCCAGGCGTGACTCCTCGACGGCTATCCGCTGTGCCGCGTCGATGGCGGAGACAAGAACACCCGCGTCGCGTTCGTTGCCTGCCGTGGCCCCGCTGGCAAGAAGACTCGACCCGATCCCGCCGCTGCGGATGAGCTCCTGGTCGGCGCTGGGGTCGATGTTGGCGCTCTGGTGGGTCTGACCAACCTTCTCGGCCAAGGTCATCTCGGCCAACAGAGCCTCGACGCGTTCTTCGAGGGGGAGGTCGAGCCGCAACCATGGTCGCCCGGTGTTGCCCTGTCCTGTCGTCACGTGTGTCGTCACGTCAGGACACCTGGATCTCGAGGTGGTTGCGCCCGGAGGTCTTCAGGCCTGCCCTTACCAGCGCCATGTCGATGGCGACGCCAGCGGGCCGGTAGGGGTTCGACAGTGGGGTTGCCTTCAGGGCGACGCCATTCAGCACCAACGCAATTGGTCCAACGCCGAGAGGGCCGACACGGAAGGTCAGGTCCAGGGGTATGCCGTCAAGCGGGACCGTCGCCTGCAGTCGGTCCAGGGCGGGAGCGAGCACGGGGTCGATCTCCAGGAGATCGCCGCGCCGGCGCACGCCGAGGAAGCACTCGACTACCAGACGCAGGAAGATTCCCGGGCCGGAGGAGTAGACCCGCCAACCCCCCTCGAGCGGCACCGTGGCCGCCATCACCTCGCCGTAGTGTGCGGCAGCCTTGTACCGGTCGGCGAAGGTCGCGTCCGAGGAGGAGTAGTAGCACGTCGACTGTCGTGGCCGGGCGTTCGGAACGCGTTGGGTCACGCCGATGGGGTTGGCCAGGGCCAGGGCTTCCAGCAGCCCCTCGGCGTCGCCGTGACGGGCGAGGGCTTCGGCATAGCGCAGATGGGCGTGGGTGTACATGATCCCGATCTCACGACCGAAGAAGGTGCTGGCCTCTGCACGCTGGAAGACCTCCATCGGGCCGCCGTGGTAGCGGGCGGGTCGGTCGAAGAGTCGGGCCCCGTCGGGGCCGAGCAGATGGTCGTCGATGACGTCCAGGTGGTCGCGTGCCTCGCTCGGGGAGAGCAGGTCGCCGGAGATCGCGTGGATGATCTGCAGGAGGCCGTAGCTCAGACCGGTCCGCTGGTCGCAGGGGTGGACGAGGTGCTCGATCGACCCGTCGTCGCCGAACAGTCCGTAGCCGGCCAACACCCCGTCGCGGATGAGCAGGGCGTGGATGGCTTCGGCGGTCTCGCTCGCGATTGCCTCGGACCGGTCGGCGTACTCGATGGCGTCGGCGACGTACTGGCCGTCGAGCCAAGGGCTGACGGTCCGCAGCGATCCAGCCAGCGTGCGCAGCGCCTGCACCTGAAGGGTTGCCGTCCACGTGGAGCACAGGTGCGCAGCCAGGAGCGGGTCGGCCGGTTGCAGCGAGTCGTTCCAGTCGCCGTGTCCGTATGCCGGCAGGGGGGTGCCGGGCACGGTGCTGGCGGTGATGATGGCCAGGGCGCGCCGGACGTGCTCGAGCAGCGGCTTCCCGGCGGTTGCTCCGTGGTCGTCGACAAACGGGATCTGTTCGGTGAACAGACTGGTGTCGCCGGTTACGGCCAGATATTCCCCGAGCGCCAGCACGGGCCAGAAGACGACATCACCGTGAGCGTCTCCCTGACCACCACGGAACTCCCGTGGGTAGAACTCGAAGGACTGGGGCCAGTCGCCTCGAGCGTTCTGGGCTCCAAGGACACGCACGATGAGGTCGCGCAGAGGCGCGGCCTGTCCAAGAGCGATGAGCAGACCCACCGGTCCTTGACAGACATCCCGGGTGCCCCAGGCACCGCCGGTGGACTGCTCCAGCCCTCGCGGCGACAGGTAGTGGACCAGTGCGTCGTGAGCGAACCACGGCAGTATTGCGTCGAGTCTGGCCACTTCCGTGGCCAAGGGTGAGTCAGCCGGGGGCCTCAGCCGCACGGAACTGCTTATCCCGTCCCAGAACTGGAGCTGGGGTCTGTTGACGAGAACCGGGCCAACGAGGTCCTGCTGGGCCAGGTCAGCGGCCGGAACCAGATCGGCAATCAGTGCCAGGTGCACCTCCGTGGTGGGTGCCGTGCGCATGGTGACCCACGGCAGCTCGCGTGATCGCCCGTCCAGAAAGAGGGCTTCGTCGCGGCCAACCTGATCGATCGATCCCGGCTCCCAGGAGAACCGGAACGATCCTGAAGGAAATCGGGTCGAGGCCAGGGAACCCTTCAAGGGCCGAACCGTGACCCCTGCGGCATCAGGCTCGAGCACTGGCGGCTCGGGATCCTGACCGTCATCCCCACCAAGGGCGACATGGGCGCAGATAAGGAAGCTGAGCGGCGGACCCTTCACGACCCGGACCACGAGGCCGAGCTCATGGGTCTGCGCAGGCGCGGTGGACTCGACCTCGAGCAGGCCGCCTTCGTATCCATACCACCAGCGGCAGGAGTCCAGGTTCACCGCCCATGCGCTGGGTTCGTCCAACAGGGCCCATCCGTTCGGAGCATCCGGGGACTCCACGAAGATCCGCAACCCCTGCGCCTGCCGCAGACCCAGGTAGCTCCGGCGGGTGGACAGCATCGCGTTCAGGCTGACATGCCCCTGGGTGACCTGCGAGAGGAACGTCCCGGCCATCCAGGCAGTGGTGGTGAGGCTGCCCTCGTCGGGCACCAGGGCCGTTCCCGTCCG
>JAYSQM010000099.1:0-1618 GCA_043721575.1 Phycicoccus sp. | reverse complement strand
ACGAACACCGTGGCGGCAAGGGCCGGCGAGTGCTCGACCCGGCGCACCACGGCGAGCGCCTCGGCGATCGTGGCCTCGGGGCCGAGGATCACCGGTTCGGTCGTCATCAGACCACCGGCGGTGTCCTCGTCGTAGGTGAGCAACCGGCGCAGGTCGGCGGCCTCGTCGGGCTCCATCAGCTGGAGCAGCTCCTCGGCGTTCTCCGGCGACAGCTCGGAGAGCAGGTCGGCCGCATCGTCGGGCTGCATGGTCTCCAGGACGTCGGCCGCGCGCTCGCCCCCCAGCCCGCGCAGGATCTCGACCTGGTCGTCCTCGGGCAGCTCCTCGAGAACGTCAGCGAGCTTCTCGTCGTCGAGCGCGGCGGCGACCTCGGCCCGGCGCTTGGGGGTGAGGTCGTGGATGACCTTGGCGAGGTCGGCGGCCTTGAGGCCGTCATAGCTCTCGAGCAGCTTGGCGGCGCTCTGACCCTCGGCCTCCAGCTGCAACCCGCTCACCTGTTCGATGTCGACAAGGACCGTCTCGCCCCGACGCCGACCGAGGCGGGAGATGCGACGGGAACCGCCGGATCCCTTGCGGGCGAACACCTTGACGATGAACCAGTCCCGGTTGCGCTCCTGCTCGATGGCGATGTCCTCGACCGTCGCCTCGAACGTCTCGTCCGGCGTGCGTACGAAGATGATGCGCTCGAACAGCTCGGCGAGCACCAGCGTTTCGCTGGTTCGTTGCTCGAACCGGCGCATGTTGACCAGACCGGTGGTGATCACCTGTCCGGAGTCGACGCTGGTGACACGCGTCATCGGGACGAAGACCCGGCGTCGCCCGGCCACCTCGACCACGAGGCCTATCACGCGGGGGGCCCGGCGGCCCGAGCTGAAGTGCACCACCACGTCACGGACCCGGCCCACCTGGTCACCAAGTGGGTCGAACACACTCAGCGCGGCCAGGCGTGCGACGAAGACGCGCGTGGGGCTCACGGCGCCTAGGCTAGCGGGCTCAGCGGCGGGTGCCGCGCCGCCACTTCGGTCTGCCCTTGAAATGCCAGGGGTGCCAGGTGCGCGTGGTGGCCGGTGTCGGGGCCGGCGGGGCCGCACCGGACTCCTGCGAGTAGCTGCCCGGACCCTCGAGGGCTTCACCGTGGGGAGTCAGCGCATAGACGGTGGCCTCGGTGGCCCACCGCGCGACGGTGTCGCCGGCAGGGGAGTTGAGGCGGGACAACTTCAGCGCCGAGGTGGCGCCTTCCCAGCGCTGGTCGTCCGGCGTGACGACGCTCGCGTGCGCAGGCACGGTCACCAGCCGTCCGCCGGTGTCCTTGCTGCGGAACGTCACCGCGAGATCCGCCGGAAGCGCGGGCAGGTTCTGCTCGCCGGGGCCGGTGACGACGTATGCCGTGTCCTCAAGCCACACGTGCCACGCCGGCCAGGCCCTGTCGCCCGGGACGTCGATCCACAGCAGCCCGGACTTCTTGCCCGCCTCCGAGAGGAGGTCGCTCAGGTCGCTCACGCCGTCGAGCCTAGTGCGCTGTCGGGTTGGGGTGGGGAAGGTCACCCGCCAGCAGCGGTGACGAGCCGGCATACGGCTGGGTAGCCTCCAGCACATGACCTTTGCGCCTTCGACGCCC
>JAYSQM010000098.1:0-2887 GCA_043721575.1 Phycicoccus sp. | reverse complement strand
CCGTTTGACCCCGGTTCAGACCCTCAGACGGTGGTTTCGGGGCAACAAGACGAGTATTGCGGTCGGGTCATGGGCGTCGGCGGGGGTGGGTGCGCAGGTAGTCCAGCTGGGCCAGCACGCTGAGCCGGGCCGCCGGCCAGATCTCACGCGGGACGTCGGCATAGACCGTCTCGACGACGGCGTCAGCGTCCGCTGCCCCGGCCGCAACGGCAGCCCGCACCTGCTCCAGCCGACCCTGTCGGTGCTCGAGGTAGTAGCGCACGACGCCCGACGCGTCCGGCACGGTGGGGCCGTGGCCTGGCAGGATCTGGGTCACCTCGCGCGAGCCGGTCATGGCCTCGATGCGCTGCAACGACGAGAGGTATGCCGCGAGCTCGCCATCGGGCCACGCCACCACTGAGGTGCCGTGCCCAAGGATCGTGTCGCCGGTGAGCAGGGCGTTCTCGGCGGCCAACAGGAAGGACAACGAGTCGCGGGTGTGCCCGGGCGTGGCCACGACCGCAAGATCCAGACCGTCGACCGTCAGCCGGTCACCGTCGCCGAGATCGTCGTGCCCCACGCCGATGGCTCGCACCGGTGCACCGGTGAGCTCGGCAAAGCGCCCCGCCGACTCGGCATGGTCCGCGTGGCCATGCGTGAGCAGGGTCAGGGCAACCCGCGCCCCGCGACGAGCCACCACGTCCAGCACCCGTTGCAGATGCTGCTCAACGAGCGGTCCGGGATCGACGACCACGGCGTCAGCCGAACCCGGCTCCATCAGGACCCAGGTGTTGGTGCCCTCAAGCGTCATTGCGCCCGGGTTCGGCGCGAGCACGCAGGTCGCGCGCGAGGTGACGGCGCCGCCGACCCAGGCGGGCGTCATACCCCCGCCAGCGGGAGGTGCACCCAGGGCAGGGTGCAGCGGATCACCACTGCGTCATCGGTCTGGACTAGCACCGGGGTGATCGGCGCCATCGAAACCTCGGCGGCCAGGAACTCGGCGGCGGAGCCAGCCGCCGCAACCTGCTCGACGCATACCACTGTCGGCGGCAGCATCAGGGCGGAACCGGTCGCATAGTCCCGGAGAAGGCGAGCCGGATCGGTCCAGTCGGCGTGGTCGGCCTCGCTGGTCTGGTCGTCGGCGACCTGTCCGGTGGGCAGTCGGGCAGCGAAGAACCTCGTGTCGTACCGCTTCGGCTCAAACTCCGGAGTGATCCAGTGGGCTCGCACCCGCAGCAGATCCGAACGCAGCACCAGACCACGGCGGATCAGCATCTGGGCCAGTGAAACCTCGCGCGACAAGAGCGCCTCACGCTCGGCCTGCCACTGCGAGCCGCTCACGTCTCCGACCACGGAGTCGGCATCGGGCCCGGCCAGCAGCACCCCGCACTCCTCGAACACCTCGCGTACGGCCGCAACCACCAGCTCGCGAGCCGTGGCCTCGTCTGCTGACAAGCTCTGCGCCCACTCCGCCGGCGAAGGACCCGCCCACGGAAGGCCCGGATCGGCATCGCGCGGGTCCACGCCGCCGCCGGGGAACACCATCATCCGCGGAGCGAACTCCATGGTGGAGACGCGGCGCAGCATGAATACCTCAACAGCACTGCCGCCGGTATCACTGCCATCGGCACCACTACCACCGGAATCACTTCGATCCCGCAGGATCATCACCGTGGCGGCGGACCTGGGGGTGACCACCTCGAGACGCCGACCCTCGAGCCAGTCCTTGGCGCGACCGGCCAGCGTCCCGACGGCGAAGTCGCGAATCTGACTGGTAATGCTCAGTCCTGGACTGAAACGGTGATCTCGACCTCGACCGGGGCATCGAGCGGAAGGACCGCAACGCCGACGGCCGAACGCGCGTGCACACCGGCGTCGCCGAACGCCTTGCCGAGCAGCTCGGAAGCGCCGTTGATGACGCCGGGCTGTCCGGTGAACGCCGGGTCGCTGGCCACGAAGCCAACGACCTTGACCACGCGGGTCACCTTGTCCAGGTCACCGATCACGGACTTGACGGCGGCGATCGCATTCAGGGCGCACGTCTCTGCCAGCCTCTTGGCTTCCTCGGGAGACACAGCGTCGTCCCCTGTCCCCACTTTGCCCGTCCGGACCAGTGCGCCCGACACCATCGGCAGCTGGCCAGAGGTGAAGATCAGGTTGCCGTCACGCACCGCCGGCACGTAGGCCGCCACGGGTCTGGCGACGTCGGGAACACTGAGGCCGAGCTCGGCCAGACGGTCTTCAACAGCGGACACGCTCTATGCCTTCTCTCGTTTGAGGTAGGCCACCAGACCATTGCCGTCGGGGCCCGTCAGGACCTGCACGAGCTCCCAGCCGTCCTCGCCCCACTGGTCGAGGATCGCCTTGGTGGCGTGCACGATCAGTGGAACCGTTGCGTACTCCCAGTTAGCCATGACCGCAGCCTAGACCGGACTGGCAGGATGCCTACATGGCCATACCCGTCGATCCGCGCACGGTCCTGACCCGCGCCGCTCCCGGACCCTCGCGGACGACGTCCTACGGACCGGACCCCGCCCAGCTGTATGACGTCCGGTTGCCGACCCGTGCCCCTCACGGCGCGACGGTCGTCGTCATCCACGGTGGGTTCTGGCTGGCCGAGTACGACCGAACCCACGCCGCCAGCGCGGCACAAGCCTTTGCGGACAATGGTTTTCACGTCGCCGTGCTGGAGTACCGCCGGGTCGGCATGACCGGTGGCGGCTGGCCGGGGACATTCCAGGACATCATGGCGGCGGTGGCGGCGGTGCGCGCCGACCCCGACCTGCCCGAGCGCGTTGTGCTGGTGGGACATTCGGCCGGCGGACACCTGGCGGCCCTGGCTGCGAGCCAGCCCGACGCCCTCGGTCTGGGTGGCGCCGTCTGCCTCGCAGGATGCGTCGACCTGGCG
>JAYSQM010000097.1:0-1060 GCA_043721575.1 Phycicoccus sp. | reverse complement strand
GTAAGGAGACGGACATGACAGCCCCCGGGCGTATCCGCGACGACGCGTCGCGCGCCGACTGGGCTACCGGCGAGGGGCGCAGGCTCATCGCCTTCGCCCGTGGTTCGCGTCACCGCGACGGGTTCGGCTGGCTGGACGAGGACGGGCGGATCGACCCCGACCGCCCGGTCGAGACCTACATCACGGCGCGGATGACGTATGTCTTCGCCCTGGCGCAGCTGCTCGGCGACGAGGACGTGGTCGAGCTCATCGACCACGGCCTGACCTCGATGTCGAGCGTCCTGCGCGACGAGCAGTTCGGTGGGTGGTTCCACTCGACCCGGCGCGAGGACCGCAAGGATGCCTACGACCACGCGTTCGTGGTGCTGGCCGCTGCCACCGCGGTCACGGCTGGTCGCCCGGGCGCCCGCGCCCTGTTGGACGACGCGCTCGAGTGTGTCGAACACCGGTTCTGGGACGTCCAGGATGGGCTCAGCCTGGACGGGTGGGACCGCCGGTGGCGCACGCCGGAGGCGTACCGCGGCGCGAACGCCAACATGCATCTGGTTGAGGCGTTCCTGGCAGCCAGCGACGCGACCGGCGACCCCGTCTGGCGCCTTCGTGCCCTCGGCATCGCCCAACGACTCATCGACGGGGAAGCCCGCGCGCAGCACTGGCGCCTGCCCGAGCACTACGACCCCAACTGGGTGGTGCGCCTGGAGTACAACGCCGACAACCCCGCTCATCCCTTCCGGCCGTATGGTGCGACGGTCGGGCACTGGCTGGAGTGGGCCCGCCTGCTGGTGCATCTGCACGTCGCTCTGGCCGATCCGCCCGCCTGGCTGCTGGAGGACGCACAGGCACTGTTCGCTACCGCGGTCGAGCAGGGGTGGGCTGTGGACGGGGCGCCGGGGCTGGTCTACACCGTCGACTGGGACGGGCGACCCGTCGTCCGGCAACGGATGCACTGGGTGCTCGCGGAGGGGCTGGCGGCTGCCGCCGTGCTGGCCCGGTGCACCGGTGAGTCGAGCTACCGTGACTGGGAGCAACGGTGGTGGGCCTACGCGGACCGGTTCCTCAT
>JAYSQM010000096.1:0-7059 GCA_043721575.1 Phycicoccus sp. | reverse complement strand
CACGTCTTGCAGCTCGGCAGACTCAGCTTCGAGATCAACCCCACCTTTGGAATTCGCCCGGCCAGGTTGGCCTGGTCGTAGAAGTAGCGCACGAACGCTTCGGCTCCGGCCGGGGTGTGGGCGCGGGCTGCGGCCGGCACGTCCGGGTTCGCAACCGGACCGGTCGTGGTCGCAGGAGGTGTTGTCGTCGACGGGGACGAGGTCGTCGATGACGGGGCCCAGGTGGTGGTCGTGGTCGACGCCGTGCCCTCGACGGGCTTCTTGTCGTCGCTGCAGCCGGCCAGCGCCAACACCCCGGCCAGGGACAGGACCACCACGCTCGAAAGCTTCGACATCATTCCTCCAACGGTAGCGCCACGCGAACGCACGCAAACGGCACACGAGTGATCTGTGGATAACCGACCGAGCCTTGGAACCCCCAGTCGCCTTCCCCAGAAGAATTATGCCCGTTTCGGGAGCTTGATGGCGATCTGCAACACGTCGGGCGCGAGAACCCGCCGGGTCGAGCACCCAGGTCAGAAACCCCCGACAGTGTCCCTGGCGGCCACCTGAAGCAACGGGATCGCCACCTCCTCAGGGGTCAGCGACCCGTGAAGACCCAACAGCGCCAACAGCTTCGGCCGTGCGGTCCGGGAGTCCACGATGGCGAAGTTGTCACGCATCGCCACGATGACGTCGCCGATGCGGGGCAGCACGTGCTCCGAGACGGCGCCGAACAGGCCGTGCCGGATGGCCTCGTCCCGACTGAGCACCCACGCCCGCGCTTCCACCCGCTCGCGCCACGTGGCGAGCACATCGTCGGTGGCTCCCGGCTCGCAGTACAGCTGCAGTGCCCGGGGTTCGCCGCCCACGTGCCGAACGCCGAGAGCCAGCTCGGCATCGTGGGCGAGGTCGATCCGCAGGGCGTGCGGGGCATCGACCATGCCGTGGTCAGCGGTGACATGGACGGAGGTGTCCGAGGGGACGCTGGCCACGAGTCGGGCGAGGGAGCGGTCGATCAGCTCCAGCTCGTCACCCCACTCCCAGGACTGGCAGCCATGGACGTGACCCACCTTGTCGAGCTCTCCCCAGTAGAGATAGACGAGGGCCCGCTTGCTGGCCCGGACGGCCTCCAGCGCCGAATCCACCCGAGCGTCAAGGGAATGCGCCGCCTTGAAGGCGCCGCCGCGCAAAGCCGCGTTGGTCAGCCCCGAGCCATCGAAGAAGCCCGGGCCGATGCGTGTGACAGCCACACCGTCGACGGCGGCCCGCTCGAACACGGTCTGGCTCGGTTGCCAGATGCGCGGATCGGGCCCGTTCTCCCAGGACAGCTCGTTGAGCAGACGGTCCTCGCCGGGGACGAGCACCTCGTAGCCGACGAGTCCGTGGGCGCCCGGCGGCAGGCCTGTCCCGAAAGTGCCCAAGCTCGTCGCGGTGGTCGACGGGAAACCTGCGCAGAGCCGGTGTGCCGCCGGCAGCAGCCCCCGCAGGAACGGTGCGTGCCCGCTGCGCTGGCGCAACAGGTCGTAGCCCAGCCCGTCGATGAGGACCACCACCGCACGCCGCGCCGGCGCCAGATCGAGCAGGTCGCGCGGGCCATCGCGGTCCCCCGCGGGTTCGGCCACTCCCAACGACCGCACCACCGCTGGCAGGACGCCGGCCAGCCCCGACGCGTCATAGGTCGGCAGCAGGTTCTGGTCGAACTCGGACGCGATCTCAGCGTCCAATAGCGGCGGACAGCGCCCGCGCGAAGGCCATGGCCTGCGCCAGTGCGGGCTCCCCGTCGGCGTCGGCGCTGATCCGCAGCCCGATGTCGTCGGTGGTGATGGTCCCCTCGTAGCCGTGGTCGGCCTCGCAGCTCGGATCGCCGCATGCTGCGGGGATCATGTCGACCCGGTTGACCGCACCCCAGCCGAGGGTCAGGGTAAGCTCGCGTCCCAGAGATCCGGGGTCGTAGGTCGCCGGAGACGCCACCACATGGGTGAGCATGACGCCGCGAACGGCACTCAGGGGCACGCACTCGGATGTCGCCGTCACGGTCGCCTGGGGCGCCGCATGGTCGGGCTCATCATGATCATGTTCGGCTGCGTGGTCGTCGGCGTGAGCGACCACGAGTCGGGTGGGTGTGAGGGCCAGCACCGTGATGTGGCGGCGCACGGTGTCGTGGTCGAAGGTCGTCTCCTGGTGCACCACGTGCGAGACGACCTCGTCACCGGCGACAGCCGACTCGACCACGTCCGCCACCAGGGCGGGGTAGTAGCCGGCGCGTTCGATGTCCCTGGTCAGCGGGCTCGGTAGCGGACGGCGTTGCGTCGTGATCTGGTCGGCAGTGTTACCCATGGGACCCATCTTTGCCCATGCCCCGACCTGGTGCCCACCCGCGCGCTCGCTGTTCCTTGCCGGGCTGCCCCCGCGCACTACGTCAGAGCCCGCCGTCCGGCGTCCTTACGCGTGGTTGCCGGCGCCACGACAATCTCGACCCCGAGCACATCGACCCCGCCGGGATGCGCGATGGCGGGGTTGATCTCCAGCGATGCCACGTCGGCCTGTTGGTCGGCCAGGACGGAGACCCGCGCGATGAGGTCGGCCAGCGCCGCGCGATCCGTCGGTGCGGCGCCGTGGTGCCCATCGAGCAGGGGCGAGGCTTTGACCGAGGAGATCAGGTCCGTCACGTCGACGTCGGTCAGCGGCGGGATCCGGTGCCCGATGTCGTCGAGCAGGTCGGTCGGTGGACCAGCGATGCTGAAGCTGACCACCGGTCCGAACAACGGGTCCTCTGCCGTGCGGACGACACAGGCAACCCCAGGTGTGGCCATGCGCTGCACCACGAACGTATCGGCATCCAGCGGGGACAGCCGCGAGGACAACGACTCGAAGGACTCGCGGACGGTCGCCTCGGTCCGCAGGTCGACACGTATGCCGGCCAGGCCCGGCTGGTGCCGCACAGTAGGCGAATTCGACTTGAGCACGACGGGGTAGCCGAGCTGCTCCGCCGCAGCGACCGCGTCATCGGCCGTCTCCACAGCGATGGTCGGCCAGAGCTCCACGCCGTATGCCGCCAACAAGGTGTGTGCCTCGGTCGGCGTGAGTGTCCGACCCGTCGGGGCGTCCGCCAGGACGCGGTCGACGATGCGTTCGGCTGCGGCGCGGTTCAGACCCGTTGGTTCGACCAGCTCCCCGTGATCGCGAGCTCGCCACTGTCCGTAACGCGTGGCAGCCACCAGCGCACGAACGGCATCCTCGGGCATCGCGTAGGCCGGGACCGCCCGCCGCTGACCACGATCGTCGCGGTCCTGACCGGACAACGCCTCGGTGACACCCCTCATGCCGAGAAAGGTTGCCACACAAGGCTTTTCGGATCGGGCGGCTGACTCGGCGACGGCATGGGCGACGTCCTCGTCGAGTGTGGCCAACGGGGGGATGAAGCAGGTCAGGACACTGTCGACGCAGTCATCCCCGAAGGCCGCGTCAAGAGCGGTCGCGAACTCCGTGGCCTTGGCCTCGGACGGCACGTAGACCGGACCGTGGGTGACCTCCAGCCCCCAGCTGACGCACGCCCCCGCGGTAAGCGCTCCGAGGGCGTCAGAGTTGCTGACGATAGCCACCCGGCCGCCGCGTGGCAGGGGCTGGTGGACCACGAGCTGGGCCACGTCGAAGAGCTGATGCACGTTCTCGACCCGGATCACGCCGGCCTGACGCAACATGGCGTCGAATGCGGCCGGCGGCACCAGGGTGGTACGGACCCGGTGACCGGGCGGAACGCCATACGAGCTGATCCCGGACTTGACCACGATCACCGGCTTGCGCAGTGCGAGCTGCCGGGCGATCCGGGAGAACTTGCGTGGGTTGCCCATCGACTCCAGGTAGAGGCCGACCGCGTGGGTGTCGTCGTCGTCGATCCAGTACTGCATGAAGTCGTTGCCGGAGACATCGATGCGGTTGCCGGCCGACGCAAAGATCGAGATGCCGAGGTTGCGTCGGGCGGCGGAGGCGAGCACTGCGATACCCAGCGCACCGCTCTGGGAGAACAGGCCCAAGGCCCCGGCCGGCGGCAGCTCGGGGGCCAGCGAGGCGTTCAGCCGCACGTCTGGGTGGGAGTTGATCACGCCGAAGGAGTTGGGGCCGACGACCCGCATGCCGCTCTCGCGCGCGGTCCGCAGCAGCTCACGCTGGAGGTGCTCACCGGCCGGTCCGGACTCGGCGAAACCGGCAGACACCACCAGCAGCGCCTTGACCCCGGCCGTTGCGCAGTCCTGGACCACATCCAGCACCGCCTCCGCAGGGACGGCGACGACCGCGAGGTCAATCTGGTCGGGGATGTCGCTGACCCGCGAGTGGGCCGCCAGCCCCTGCACCTCCAGGGCCTCGCTGTTGACGGCGTGGACCCGGCCGGTGAAGCCGCCAGCAAGAATGTTCTGCAACAGCCGATGCCCGATCGAGTCCGCCCGGCGGCTGGCCCCGATCACGGCGATCGAGTCGGGAAACAGCACGGAGCGCACGCTCAGGGCTTCGGCACGGTGCTCTCGGGACAGTCGAACCGCCTGTGACTGCTCCGTCGGCTCGATCTTGAAGGCCACTTCGATCACGCCGTTGTCGAAGTGGTGGCTGACCTCGTACCCGGACTCGGTGAAGACCTGGATCATCTTGCGGTTCTGCGGCAGGACGTCAGCCACGAACTTGGTAACCCCCCGCTCCTGGGCGATGGCTGCCAGGTGCTCGAGCAGCACCGACCCCACTCCCCTGCCCTGATGGGCGTCGGAGATGTGGAAGGCGACCTCGGCCGTCGTCTCGTCCAGCCTGTCGTAGCGGGCGATCCCGATGATCTCCCCACGCACCGTGGCCACGAGAGCCACCCGCCAGTCGTAGTCGACCTCGGTGAACCGAGCCACGTCCTTGTCGCTCAACATCTTCAACGGTGCGAAGAAGCGAAGGTAGATGGACTCGGCCGACTGTCCCGCGTGGAAACGGCGCAGGCCGTCGGCGTCGCCCGGCACGATCGGACGCACGTGGGCCACCCCCCCGTCCCGGAGAACCACGTCGGCCTCCCACCGCGCCGGATAGGCATCGGGGCGGGAGTCCGTGTCGGTCATGGGCTCAGGATGTCAGATCCACCTTGGTCCAGGTCTCGCCGTTGTCGTCGCTCGTCCAGTAGGCCGGCGCGGGGTCCAGGGAGATGGCGTAGAACGTGCTGCCCCCGGCCGCACCGATCCATGCCCAACCGCTCGTGGGCATGGGCGGAGGCGCACCAGGGGAGCGCCAGCTCCTGCCGCCGTCGTGGCTGATCTGCATCGAGCCGTGAGTAGCCGGGTTGCCGCCTGCGACTGCCACCAGGTCTTTGGCGTTGGCGGCCGCAAAGGACCGGGAGCCCGAGTTGACCAGGATCAGCGCGCCCGAGCTGACCGCGCGCCAGGACCTCCCCTGGTCGACGCTGCTGAACACGGCCATGCCGATGGAGCCGGCCGCCCCGCCACCAGCGGCTGCGCAGAAGGCGAACAGCCCGCCCTGGGGGCCAGCGGTCGCGATGAGGTCATGCTCGCTGGCGTTTGAACACGTGCCACCGAGTTGGCCCAGCGGCTCGAGACCGCCGGCGGTGATCCGCTCCGGTTCGAAGCCGCTGGTGGGCGCCGACCTCCACCGCGGCGAGACGTACGGCGTCTTGGCGTCGAACACAACCTGTAGGTCGTCGAGCACACCGCCGGTGCCGCCGGTGCCGACCTCCGCGATGGCGCCGGAGTCGCTGATGCCGGCTCGAGCGACGTGACGGGCAGGGCTGCAACCGGGGCCGGCACATCGGTCGACACTGGTCACGATGACCTGGCTGCCGTCGGTCTCCACATCCATGACCAGCAGGCCCAGATGGCCATATGGCCTGAAGGTCCTGCCGCCGTCCGTCGTGTACTGCACGTCGGGACTGAAGATCCAGCCAATCCTGGCGTTGGCGAATCGCACCTGGCCCACCCCGTTGTCCGCCGACGGGTTCGTGCCATGGGTAGGCATGGCCACCGGGCCGATTGCCTTGATGGTGCTGATCTGATGCCAGGTCTGGCCGTTGTCCGTGGAGCCGATCAGGACGGCGCAGCCAGGAGTGCTGTCGCGGCAGCTCGAGCCGAGGACGAAGATGTTGCCCTGGCCGACGTTGGACATCGACAACGCGGCAAAGTCCTTGGGCACCGGCGCCTGCCTCGACACAGCCGCTGAAGCCGCCGCCTTCGCTGAGGCCGCCGCCTTGGCCAGGCCCGCCGCCTTCGCTGCAGCCGCCGCGGCCGCTTCGGCATTGGCGGCCCCGCCGCCTTCCGTCGCTGCATTCAGCGGCGCGCCGTCGTGCAGGACCGCGCCATAGGTGACACCGCCGATGACCAGAGCGGCAGCCGCCACGCCAGCGGAGTAGCTGAGGAACCTGGATCGGCGCCGGTTGCGGGCTGCGCGCACAATGCTCAGCCAGTGCGGGTCGTCGCCGTGCTGGGAGACGACCTGGTCACGCTCGCGGTCGAAGAAGTCCTCGACGGGATCGTGGTCGACGTTGTTCATCGGGTTTCCTCCAGTCGGGCAGCCATTCTCGCCCGGGCGTCATGCAGGTCTCGCTTGATCGTGCCCTCGGCCTTGCCAAGATGGTTGGCCACCTGGGCCACCGACAGATCGGCAAAGTAATGCAGCAGTACCGGCATTCGCAGTCGGTCCGGCAGTGCGAGCACTGCCTCGCGTACCGTCAGGGTGGTCGCGAGATCTCCTGCGACCAGGGTCGCGTTCTCTGGCGCACCGGCCTGGTGACGCTCGTATGCCGTGGCCTCGCGACCACGCTTGCGCCAGTGGTCACGCACGAGGTTCGCGACCGTGGCATACAGCCAGGCGCGTGGTTCCTGCACCGTCGACCAGTGACGCAGGAGCTTGACGAAGGCCTCGGTGGCAAAGTCGTGTGCCAGCTGGGGGTCACCCACCAGCTTCGTCGTCCAACCGGCCAGGCGCCCGAACTGAGCGTCGTAGATTGCGCGCACCGCAGTCTCGACGTCGTGGCCGACCTCGTCGCGCGTCATCGCAGCCCCACCGTAGTGGCGGGGCAGGGTCGCGCCACCAACTGACATC
>JAYSQM010000095.1:0-7904 GCA_043721575.1 Phycicoccus sp. | reverse complement strand
CAGCACCCTGCGGTTGCTGTGGAACACGTCGCGTTCGCCGGCGAGATCGTCGCCGTCGTCGTGGCTCGCAGCCCCCGCGAGGCCAGGGACGCAATCGAGCTGGTCGACGTGGACTACGAGGAGCTCCCCGTGGTCCTGGACCTGGAGACGGCGGCCGCGGGCGCGCCATACGCGCATCCCGACCTGGGCACCAACGTCTCGGCAACCTGGGTCTACGACTCGGGCCAGGCGGGCACGGGCACAGACGTGGACGAGGAGATCGCCAAGGCGCGCGAGGACGGGGTCGTCATCGAACGGACCTACCGTCAGCAGCGGCTGATCCCCGCATTCATGGAGCCGCGGTCGATCCTGGTCGACCCCACCGGGCAGCAGCTCACCGTCTGGACCTCCACCCAGGTGCCGCACTTCGTCCGCATCTTCCTGGCGCTGGTGCTGGGCATCCCGGAGAGCAAGATCCGGGTGATCGCCCCGGACGTCGGCGGCGGGTTCGGCGGCAAGCTGCAGTTCACCCCCGAGGAGGTCCTGACCGTCCTCGCCGCCCAGCACACGGGCAAGCCGTGCAAGTACACCGAGACACGGTCCGAGTCGCTGGTCGCGGCCCACCACGGCCGCGACCAGCTGCAGCGGCTGACCCTGGCCGCGACCAAGGACGGCACCGTCACCGGGCTCAAGGTCGATCTGCTCGCCAACATGGGGGCCTACCTCGGTCTGGTGACCTCGGGCATCCCGGTGCTGGGCGCGTTCATGTTCAACTCGATCTACAAGTTCGCCGGCTATCGCTTCACCACCACCAACGTCTTCACCAACACGACGTGGACCGATGCCTACCGTGGCGCCGGCCGTCCCGAGGCGACGTTCGCGATCGAGCGGCTGATGGACGACCTCGCCGCCGAGCTGGGGCGAGACCCCATCGAGCTGCGTGAGCAGAACTGGATCAAGCACGAGGAGTTCCCCTTCTCGACCGTCGCCGGCATGACCTACGACTCGGGCAACTACGAGGCGGCCACCGCCAGAGCCAAGGAGCTGTTCGGCTACGACGAGCTGCGCGCTGAGCAGATGCGGCGCCGTGAGTCCGGTGACCCGGTCCAGCTCGGCATCGGCGTCTCGACCTTCACCGAGATGTGCGGGCTTGCGCCCTCGCGGGTGCTGGGCGCGCTGAAGTACGTCGGCGGCGGTTGGGAACATGCGTCGATCCGCGTCCTGCCCACCGGCAAGGTCGAGGTTGTCACGGGCACCAGCCCGCACGGTCAGGGGCACGAGACAGCCTGGAGCCAGATCGTGGCCGACCGGCTGGGTGTGGCGTTCGAGGACGTCGAGGTGCTGCACGGGGACACGGCAATCTCGCCGAGGGGCCTTGACACGTATGGCTCCCGGTCGCTGGTGGTGGGCGGCATGGCCGTCGTCAAGGCTGCCGACAAGGTCATCGAGAAGGCGCGCATCATTGCGTCGCACCTGCTCGAGGCCAGTGCCGACGACCTCGAGTTCGCCGGCGGCCGGTTCACGGTCAAGGGCACCGACAAGGGGATGGCCCTGGGCGAGACGGCCTTCGCGGCGTTCCAGGGCCACAACCTGCCCGATGGTTTCGAGCCCTCCATCGACGCCGACGCCACGTTCGACCCGGTGGACTTCTCGTTCCCCCACGGCACGCACCTCGCGGCCATGGAGGTCGATACCGAGACGGGCGCGACCACGCTGCGCAAGTACGTCTGCGTCGACGACATCGGCAACGTGATCAACCCGCTCATCGTCGAGGGACAGGTCCACGGAGGGCTCGCACAGGGCATCGCGCAGGCGCTGTTCGAGGAGGCCGTGTACGACGAGAACGGCACCTTGGTCACTGGTTCCTTCGTCGACTATCTGGTGCCGAGCGCCGCCGATCTGCCGTCGTTCATCACCGACCGCACCGTGTCGGCCTCGACGACGAATGACCTGGGCGTCAAGGGTGTTGGCGAGGCGGGCACGATCGCCTCGACCCCGGCCATCGTCAACGGCGTCCTCGACGCCATCAGGCATCTCGGCGTCCAGGACGTCGTCATGCCGTGCGCTCCGCAGACGGTGTGGCGCGCCCTCCGGGCAGCGTCGTCCAAAGCAGTTTCGACCGATGCAGCTTCGACCGATGCAGATTCGACCAAGGGTGGTGCGGCATGATCCCGGCAGCCTTCGACTACCACGCCCCGACGAGTGTCGAGGAGGCCCTGCAGCTGCTCGGCTCGTCGGGCGACGTCAAGGTCCTGGCCGGCGGCCAGAGCCTGATCCCGGTCCTCAAGCTGCGGCTGGCTGCACCTGAGGTCATCGTCGACCTGGGCCGGATCGAGTCCCTGCGCGGGATCCGGGAGGACGGCGACGCCCTCGTGATCGGCGCCATGACATCGCACGACGACGTGGCCCGATCGTCCGTGGTGGCAACGCATGCGCTGCTGCTGAGCAAGGCTGCCCAGACGGTCGCCGACCCGCAGGTCCGCCACCGCGGGACCTTGGGAGGCGCGCTGGCCCACGCCGACCCCGCGGGCGACCTGCTGGCTCCGGCGCTGGCCCTCGATGCGTCGTTCGTCATCGTCGGGCCGTCCGGTTCGCGCACCGTCCCGGCCGCGGACTTCTTCCAGGACCTGTTCACCACCGCCATCGGTGAGGGCGAGATCCTCACCGAGGTCCGGGTGCCCAAACACACCGGTTGGGGTGCCCACTACGAGAAGTTCTCGCGGGTCGCCCAGCAGTGGTCGATCGTCGCCGTGGCCGCCACGGTGCGTGTCGAAGGCGGCACCATCGCCCAGGCGCGGGTGGCACTGACCAACATGGGGTCCGTCCCGATCCGCGCAACGGCCACCGAGCAGGCCCTGCGCGGTGTCGCAGTCGACGCCTCGGCGATCGCGGCGGCGGTCGCCGACATTGCCGAGGGGACCCGACCGCCCAGCGACCTGGGCGGTGACAGCGACTACCGCCGCCATCTGGCATCGGTGCTGGCGCGCCGGGCCGTGCTGGCCGCCGCAGGCTGAACCAGGAGAACCCGTGGAGCTCGAACACCACTTCACCGTCCCGGCGTCCGTCGAGGAGACCTGGGCAGCGTTCAACGACCCTGCGCGGGTTGCGCCGTGCTTCCCCGGCGCGACGCTGATCTCGGTGAACGGCGACGAGTTCACCGGGTCTGCCAAGATCAAGCTTGGGCCAATTGCCTTGCAGTACAACGGGATCGGCACCTATGTCGAGCGCGATGAGTCCGCCTACCGGGCCGTGATCGAGGCCAAGGGTAAGGACAAACGGGGCAACGGCACGGCCAACGCGACCGTCACGGCGCAGCTGAGGCCTGACGGCGAGGGGACGGCCGTGCACGTCACGACGGATCTTGCCGTCACCGGCAAGCCGGCGCAGTTCGGCCGAGGCGTCATGCAGGACGTCAGCGACAAGCTGCTCGGGCAGTTCGTGGCCTGTCTGCAGACCAAGCTGGGAGCACCAGAGGCGACGCCGTCACCGGCTGCCGACGCGCAACCCGAGCAGGTCAGGGCAGTGGACGCGGACCCTGCAGTGGAGGCCACCCGCGCCGGTGGTGCGGCTCCCCCCCGGACCCAGGCTCCGGCATACCGGCCGGCGCCGTCCCCCGTTCCGGCGGCAGACGTCGAGCTGAACCTGCTCGGCACCATCGGCCGCGTTCTTCTCACGCGTTATGCCGCCCGCGCACTTGGCCCCGTGGCCTTGATCGTTGGCTACCTGCTGGGTCGAAGATCGCGTCGCTGACCTTCGAGTCGGCCCCCGACCCGACGGCGCCCCGCCTCGGACGGGCAACGCCGTCGCCTAGGGTGGGCACATGCCGCTCGACTACCAGATCGCCGAACACACGCTTGGCAACGGCCTGAGGGTCATTGTCAGCGAGGACCACAGCGTCCCCAACGTCACCGTCAGCCTGTGGGTCAATGTGGGCTCACGCCACGAGGTCGAGGGTCGCACCGGCTTTGCGCACCTGTTCGAGCACCTGATGTTCCAGGGTTCGCGCAATGTGGCGTCGGGGGAGCACTTCTCGGCGCTGATGGCGGCCGGCGGCCGGCTCAACGCCACGACCTGGTTCGACCGCACGAACTACTTCGAGACGGTGCCGCGCGGGGCGATGGACCTGGCTCTGTGGATGGAGGCCGACCGGCACGGCTACCTGCTCGACGCGGTCAACCAGGAGAACCTCGACAACCAGCGCGACGTGGTCAAGGAGGAGAAGCGCCAGCGCTACGACAACGTGCCCTACGGCAACGCCCTGATCGACATCTACGCGGCGATCTTCCCCAAGGGCCACCCCTACCACCACGCGACCATCGGTTCCATGGAGGACCTTGACGCCGCGAGCGTGCAGGACGTGCACGAGTTCTTCCGCCGCTACTACGGTCCCAACAACACCGTGCTCACGCTGGTCGGGGACCTCACGCCGGTCGAGGGATTCGCTGCAGCAGAGCGGTATTTCGGCCCGTTGCCGGCCACCGCGGCTGCCCCTCGAGCACCGGTCGAGCCGCTGGCCCCGCTGTCCGAACCGCAACGCGTCGAGCACATCGAGGATGTCCCCTCCGACCGTCTGCATGTCGCGTTCCGCCTACCGGTCGATGACACCCCGGAGTTCCTCGCGTCCTCGCTGGCGATGGACATCATTGGTGGTCTGGCGACCTCACGGCTCTATCAACGGTTGGTCCGACGCGAGCAGATCGCCAACAGCGTCTCGACCCACGCGATGGGCTTCGTGGACGGAGTTTCGTTGGGGTTCATGGGGATTGACGTCGCTGACGGCTGCAGCGCCGACGCTGTCGAGGCCGCCGCCTGCGAGGAGCTGGTCCGGTTCGCGGCCGAGGGACCGACCGAGATCGAGATGGAGTCGGCGATGGCCCAGACCGAGCGCGGCTGGCTGTCATCCCTGGCCAGCCAGGAGGAGCGCGCCGACCACATCTGCCATCACGCGATGCTGCAGGGCGACTCCGGCCACGTCAACACCTTCCTGGACCGCCTCGGCGAGGTGACGACTGCCCAGGTGCAGCAGGCTGCCGCCCGATGGCTGATGCCGCAGTCGCGCGCCGTCGTGGCCTACCTCAAGGCGGACGGAGATGCCGCGTGACCCGGCAGACGAGCGCGGCCCAGCCAGAGAGCATCACCCAGCAGGAGAGCGCCATCGAGAGGCCCGAGGTGAGCGCGCCGGAGCCCTGGTCGTTCCCCGAGGCGCAGCGGGCCGGGCTCGCCAACGGGCTGGACGTGGTCAGCTACGACATCCCCGGCCAGTACGTCATCTCGGTGCGCCTCGCGGTGCCGATGCCCCTTGATCGCGAGGCTCGGGACCGAGAGGGCATCGCCACGATCATGGCGCGGACCCTCGACGAGGGGACCGCCCGGCATACGTCCGAGGAGTTCGCAGAACTGTTGGAGCGCAAGGGAATCGCACTTGGTGCGGGGGTCAGCGAGTCGGGCCTGACCGTGGAGCTCGACGTGTCGAAGCGACACCTGAGCGACGCGCTCGACCTGTTCAGCCAGGCCGTGCGAGAGCCGGCATTCCCCGCCAACGAGGTCTCGCGCCACGTCAAGACCCGGCTGGCGGAGATCGACCAGGAGCGCGCACTGCCCGGTCAACGAGCGGCGCTGGAGTTCATCTCGACGTACTTCGACGCCGACGAGCGTGCCTCACGTCCGAGCGCGGGCACCAGGGCGACCATCTCGGCGATCACGCCGCAGGATCTGGTCTCGTTCCACGCCGCCAACGTCGTGCCCTTCGGTGCCACGGTGGTCGTCGCCGGCGACCTGAGCGATCTGGACGTCCTGTCCGAGGTCGAGCGCGCGCTGGGGTCCTGGAGCGGAGTGACAGTTGACGTGGTCGAGCCGCGCGAGGCTGCCCGGGCCGTTGACGCCGCACGCATTGTGTTCCTCGACCGTCCCGGCTCGGTCCAGACCGAGTTCTACGTCGGGTGTCCCGGACCGGACCGCGGCGTCGAAGGCGGCTGGGCGCCATACCCGGTGTTGGGCTTTGTCGTCGGCGGTTCCCCCAATGCCAGGGTCGATGCGGTTCTGCGCGAGGACAAGGGATTCACCTACGGCATCCGCTCGGGCTTTCGGCCGCGTCGGCGTGGAGGTGTGTTCCTGACCAGCGGCTCGGTGCGCGCGGACTCCACCGTCGAGGCGCTGGGGCTTTTGATGGAGATTTTGGACAGGGCCCGCGAGGGCTTCACCGAGGAGGAGACGCGGGTCGGCGTCGACTTCATCGGCAGGACCGCGCCGGGGCGCTATGCCACCGCGGACACGGTCGCGGACGAGGCTGCGGGGCTCTCGTTGGAGGGTTTGACCACGGAGTTCACGACGGCAAACCTGCGCGCGCTTGCGCACGTTGATGCCGAGGCCTTGGCCAAGGCCTACCGGCGCTATGTCAGCGGTGAGTGGACCGTGGTCGTTGTGGGTGATGCCAGCCTGTATGCCGAGGGTGTGCGAGGGCTCGGCCTCGGCGAGCTCACCATCCTCCCCGCCTGACCCCCAAAGATCCGTCGAGAGGTGGGGTCAGCCGAGGCGGGCGAGCACCTCGTCGTGGAGCAGGCCATTGGTCGCCACGGCGTTGCCACCCCAGGGGCCGGGGGTTCCGTCCAGCGAGGTGAATCGTCCGCCGGCCTCGGTGACGATGGGCACGAGCGCGGCCATGTCGTAGACCTGCAGGTGCGGCTCGGCAGCGATGTCGACGGCACCTTCGGCGACGAGCATGTAGGACCAGAAGTCCCCATATGCCCGGGTCCGCCAGCAGTCGTCGGCCAGGGCCAGGAACTCCTGGTAGCGGTCATGCTGTTTCCAACCGCCCATGCTCGAGTAGGACAACGAGGCATCCGAGATCTGCGAAACCTTGGAGACACCAATCCTTTTCGCGCTCGAGAGACTGCGCCCACTCCACGCGCCGGAGCCGTTGGCCGCCCACCAGCGGCGGCCCAGCGCCGGCGCCGCGACGAGGCCGAGAACGGGCTGGCCGTCGTCGACGAGCGAGATCAGAGTGGCCCACACCGGGACGCCCCGCACGAAGTTGTGGGTCCCGTCGATCGGGTCGATGACCCAGCGCCGTGGGCCGCGACCGGTGGTCTCGAACTCCTCGCCTTCGACCGCATCGCGGGGGCGGGTGCGCTTGAGCTGGTGGCGCACCATCTCCTCGGCTGCGCGGTCGGCGTCGCTGACCAGCGTGAGATCGGGTTTGGACTCGACCACCAGATCCTCGGCTCGAAAGCGCGCCACCGTGATCCGCTCCACCGCATCGGCAAGCACGTGGGCGAGGCGCAGGTCGTCGTCATAGGCGGGCACCTGACCACGCTAGCCGCTGTGGGTCACCAACGGGGCGACCGCCACGGGTCACTCGGGTATGCCGTGTGCCCGCCGGGGTGCCCATGAGCGAGCGCAGCCCTGCGCCGGACCCTGAGGAACAGCCGATGAGCGGTGGCTCGCGCTCATCGAGAGCGACCAGATGATGGCGACGAGCACGGTGGTGGCACGTGCTCGATGAGAGGTGAGCCGTCGCAGGACGAGACAGGCGAGGATGCCAACAGCCCAACGACGCCAATTGTCATGAACAGCAATGGTTTTCGCGAACTGCATCGGATCGCGAGGGCGACCACTACACGCGTGGCGAGCACCGCCATACCGGCTGGTCAGCCCACCTGGGTGAACCATGTCGCCAAATTGGTGTTGAACGGTGTCCGAATTGAGATGGCCGTCTCGAGAGCCGGCCGGTCGAACCCGGCCACACCGTCTCCCTCGTCGACGGCGTCCGCCGATCAGCTCCTCATGCGGCAGGTCATCCCGAAGACGCACCAAAGCAGTCCGTCAGGTCCGTGAACCCTGGAGCCGGCTGCCACGTGGTCTCCGATGTAGCGACAGGTGCTGGCTCGCATCTACCGAAGGGTGACCATTGTGTTCGACACGGTGTT
>JAYSQM010000094.1:0-11761 GCA_043721575.1 Phycicoccus sp. | reverse complement strand
CGCGGCCGGTGCCGACACCCAGACCGGCTACGAACGGATGAAGAACAAGGTCAAGGACGAGCTCAAGCAGCACTTCCGGCCAGAGTTCCTCAACCGGGTGGACGACATCATCGTCTTCCCGCAGCTGACCGAGCCCGAGATCGTCCAGATCGTCGACCTGATGATCGCCAAGCTCGACGTGCGGCTCAAGGACAAGGACATGGGCATCGAGCTCACGCCCGCGGCCAAGGCGCTGCTCGCCAAGAAGGGCTACGACCGGGTGCTCGGCGCGCGTCCGCTGCGTCGCACCATCCAACGCGACATCGAGGACGTCCTGTCCGAGAAGATCCTGTACGGCGAGCTCAAGGCCGGTCAGATCGTCCTGGTCGACACTGAAGGTGCCGAGAAGGACGAGGCGTTCACGTTCGCGGGCACGGCGCATTCCGCGCCCGATGCTCCGCCGCTGAGCGACATCCAGGACGCGGTCAAGACTCCGGACGCTCCGGACGCTCCGGACGCTTCGGACGCGCAGTGACAGCGGGGTCGACATCCTGCGGCAGCTGAGCCGGCCGCGCGGCCGCAGGGTGAACACGACGTACGGTGGAGACATGGCTCCTGTCTCGCTGTCCTCGTCGCGCCCGGCCGTATCCGTGGGGCTGTCCACGCTTCTGGCCGGCGCCGTGGTGTTGAGTGGATGTTCTTCGGCGCCCAAGACACTCGATGTGGTCAAGAAGCCAGTGGCCGCGCCGACCACGACCACAACCGCGGTCGCGCTTCCGGAGCCGTTCACGGCCACGGGAGTGCCGGCGGAGCTCGCGGCGATCATCAAGGCGTTGTACATCGGGGGAACCGTCCCGTCGTCGCCCTCTGCTGCCGAGGTCCTGCTCAAGCGCAAACCGGTCAATGCGGCAGGGCCGGTCATTGTCAGCGGTGCTGTCGCGGCGTGGAAGGGCGTGCCGATCGCAGTGGTCACCTCCGGTAAGGACGTGACTCTGGCGGTGGCGGCGCCCAAGTGGAAGGTTGTCGGCGGCTGGTGGCCTTCGATCGGAGTGTCCGCGCCCTCACTTGGCGGCGCCTCGCGTCGAGTTCTGGTGATCGGTTCGGATGCCCGTCCGGGTGAGCCGGTCGACCGTTCTCGCGGCGACAGCCTGCATATTGTCGGTTTCGACGGTCATGGCGGTGGTGGGGTTCTGGGGATCGCGCGGGACTCGTACGTGCCGCTGGCCACCGGTGGCCGGGGCAAGATCAACTCCGCGTTGACGTTCGGCGGCCCGCAGGCCGAACTGCAGACGGTGATCTCCGCCACGGGTGTTCCACTCGAGGGCTACCTGATCACCGGTTTCGACGGGTTCCAGCGACTCATCGACGGGATCGGCGGGCTGTCGCTGAACGCCCCGGTCGCGGTGAGGGACGCGATGTCGGGTGCGAACATCAGGGCCGGCGCAAACAAGCTCAACGGCGGCCAGGCTCTGGCGTACGGCCGGGCGCGCCACGAGGTCGCCGGGGGCGACTTCGGCCGGTCGGCCAACCAGGGCCTGATGATCATGGCAGCGGCAGGCTTCGCCAAGCTGGTCGGCCCCGCAAAGCTGCCCGGAATCCTGGCGATGGCGGCGCCCAGCATCGGGACCAACATGAGCGCCGAGCAGGTGTTGACGTTCGCGTCCGCCGCCTACGTCACCGATCCGAACAGGGTCCACAACGCGGTCGCGACCGGCGGCTTCGGCTGGACATCGGATCGCCAGTCGATCGTTCTGCTTGACGCCAACGCCAGAGCCCTGTTCGCCGATATCAGGGATGGCAACCTGTCGTGATCGTCGCTTTCGACAACTTCGTCGACAACTTCGTCTCGTGATCGAGGTTCGCAACGCCCGCGCCGGCGACGTGCGTTCCATCCGTGAGCTGGTCCGTCCGCTCGCGGGCAACACGCTGACACCCAAGGACGCAGTTGCGTACTACGAGGCACTGCAACAGTTTCGGGTGGCGCAGGACCCTGATGTGCCCGGCCGGATCATCGGCTGTGGCGCCCTGCACGTGATGTGGGACGAGCTCGCTGAGGTCCGAACCCTGGCGGTTCACCCGGACTACGCCCGGCGCGGCCTGGGCGGTCGGCTCCTGGAGACCCTGCTCGATGACGCCCGGGCACTGGGCCTGCGCCGTATCTTCTGTCTCACCTTCGAGGTGGACTTCTTCACGCACCACGGCTTCTCGCCGATCGAGGGTCAGGCCGTCGAGCCTGACGTCTACGCCGAGCTGCTCCGTTCGTATGACGAGGGTGTCGCCGAGTTCCTCGACCTCGAGCGGGTCAAGCCCAACACCTTGGGCAACACCCGGATGCTGCGCACGCTCTGATCAGCGCGTGTCCTGATCAGCGCGTCGACCGGTAGATCCGGCGGACGACATCCTCGATGTCCGGCTCCTCGATCGACAGGTCACGCACTTCGCACCGCTTGGCCACCTCAGCCAAAAGCATTGCGGCAGTGGTCTTTTCGGCGTCGAACGCCAGACGCTGACGCATCCCGGAGCCTTCGCTGCCAAGATGTTCCGATCCGGGAAGGCCGCTGAGGTCGGCGGCCGGCGCGGCGAGGTCCACCACGAGCACCCGCCGAGCACCCACCGTGGCGGCGAGCCCTGGCAGGGAGCCGTCATAGGCGAGCCGGCCGTGGTCCACGACGAGCACCCGGTCGCAGAGCCTCTCGATGTCGCCCATGTCGTGCGTGGTCAACAGCAAGGTGGTGCCACGCTGGGTGCGTTCATGGATGAGGAACTCGCGCAGCCGTTGCTTGCTCAGGACGTCGAGGCCGATGGTTGGCTCGTCAAGGATGAGCAGGTCGGGAGAGTGAAGCAGCGCCGCGGCGATCTCGGCGCGCATGCGCTGGCCCAGCGAGAGCTGGCGGACGGGAGTGTCGAGGGCCTGGCCCATCTCGAGCTGTTCGACGAGGTCCTTGGTGCGGGACCTGGCCTGGCCGGCGTTCAGCTGGTGAATGGCCGCGAGGATCGAGAACGACTCGCGTAGCGGCAGGTCCCACCACAGCTGCGAGCGCTGTCCGAAGACGACACCGATGTGGCGGGCCAGCTCGCGACGCTGGCGAACCGGGTCGAACCCACAGGTTCGCACCGAGCCCGACGTCGGGACGAGGATGCCGGTGAGCATCTTGATCGTGGTGGACTTGCCGGCTCCGTTGGCCCCGATGTAGCCCACTGACTCCCTGGGTGCGATGGCGAACGACATGCGGTCCACCGCGGTCAGCGTGGATCGCTGCCGGCGCAGTCGGCGGGACCCCTTGCGGTGCACCGTGAACTCGCGGGTCAGGTCTGACGCGTCGACGATGGCTGGTTCCGGCTGGGTCATCCGCCGCCTCCTTGGTAGTGCCGGGTGCCCCATCGCCACAGCGTCAGAGCCATGAGCCAGACCCACAGTGCGGCCAGCGGCGTCAGCCACGCGAGCCACGAGGGAAGGGCGAAGGGTCCGGGAAGTCGCAGGATCACCAGTGTCGGCAGGTATGCCGTGAAGGCGACGGGGACGAGGTAGCCGAAAATCATCTTCAGCGGGGTGGGAAAGATCGAGGCGGGCTGCGACGCGGCATACGAGCCCCCGTAGGTGAAGCTGTTGGTCAGCTCAGAGCCGTTGATGAGGAAGAACTGCAGGCTCGCGGCGCAGACGAACAGGCCGGCGAAGATCGCTGTGCCGCATACCACGGCGATCAGCAGCATGGCCACGACGGCTGGCCCCCAGTCGATGTCGTTGTTGGTGACACCGGCCGTCAGGGCGACCAGTGCCACGCCGATCCGGGCCAGGCGGCGCAGTGAGAACTCGCTGGTCACCAGCTGCGCGAGCAAGGGCTGCGGACGCAGGTAGAACGCATCGATGGTTCCCATGCGCACGAACGTCGGCAGGTTGTCGACGTGCCCGACGAGCAGGTCGGCGCCCGAGAACGCCAGGTTGGACAGGCCGAACAGCAGCAGTACGGCATTGAAGTCGAGGCCGCCGAGCACCGTGACGTTGTGGAAGATGACCCAGACCTCGGCGAACTCGGCGAGCCCAATGAGCAACGAGCCGAAGAGGTCGAGCGCGAAGGATGCGGGATAGGAGCGCTGTGCCCGGATCCGTGAACCGACGACGGCCCGGTACGGCGTGCTCCAGCCACCTGCCGCTGTTGGACGACCGCTAGCCACCCTGGACCTCCAGCTTGTGGCGGCCGGCGTGGGTCAGTGCACGACCGACGAGGCAGATCAGCGCAACCCAGAAGCATTGCATTGCAACGGCTTTGACGGCTTCGGTGCCCACCACATGACCAGAGATGATGTCGATAGGGACCTGCAACATCGAGGGGAACGGCGTCGCATGGGCCAGGGCGTTCAGCCAATTGGGGAACAGCCCCACCGGTACGAACAGCCCGGCCAGGAACGCACTCGTAACCGCATAGAGCGATCGTAGGCCGCGTGTCTCCACGAGCCAGAACCCGAGGATGTCGACGGCATACCCAAACAGAAAGGAGATGATGACCGCGAGTACGACGCTGACCAGGCCGAGCAGGTATGGCCAGACCTCGGACGGCAGTGCCAGGCCCACCGTGAGCGCTCCGACCAGCACAGGGGGGAGGCCGCGTGGCAGGAACGTGAACGCAGCCCGCCCCAGGTCGGCAGCCAGATAGGAGCCCTGGACGTCCACCGGCCTGGTGAAGTCCACGGCGACGTCGCCATTGCGGATGCGCGCGGACAGATCGGACGCACCGCTGCCGCCGATGGCGACCGCGCCGATCAGTCCCTGCGACAGCCAGACGTAGGCGCTGATCGTGTCGCGCGTGTAGCCGGCGAGAGTGCCACCCGCGCTCTCGACCGCAGCAAACAGGATGGCGGCGCGGATGAAGCCGAAGACGATGTTGGTGACCAGCCCGGCGACCATCGCCATGCGATAGCTGGACTGACGCCGGAACCCGGCGCGGGCCAGCCGCCCGTAGGTCCTCAGGTTTGCGCGCACAAACGCAGAAACCTAGTCCGGTGGGTCGCTTGTCGCAACTCTGCCGATCGGGCGCTTTGGGCGTTGCGTGACCTTTGCGTGAACGACGTCATCATGGTCATGGCAGGGTCCGATGTTGGCGGTGGGCGAGTCGTTGAGCCACGCCGGGAAGGGCCACCTCGTCCTGATCGCCAGCGTGGCCGTCTAGCGCCCGGGCAGCCGGAATCTGTTGCGGGACAAAGGTTCCACGAGACCGTCCGCGACCAGGCTGTCGAGACAACGGTCCCGCTGGGCGTCGTCGGCGGACCATGCGGCGCCCACCCCGCTCGCAGTGACGGGTCGCATCGTCGCCCTCAACACGGCAAGGATGGCGCCGCGGCACTGCCGGTCCGTGCCGTGCCACGACTGGCCGCGGCGGACCGGACCCTCGTATGCCGGTCGGCCCGCCAGCTGCCACGCGCACAGGTCGTGCACGGGGCAGTCCGGGCACCGGGGTGAGCGCGCCGAGCACACGAGGGCGCCGAGCTCCATGACGGCGACGCTCCAGGTCCGCGCGACGTCTACCTCCTCGGGAAGCAGCCCGGTGGCCAGGTCCATCTCGGCCCGGGTCAGCGAGGGCGCAGCCTGTGCGGTGCCGTCGACGATCCTGGCAAACACCCGACGCACGTTCGTGTCGACCACGGTGGCGCGCAGGCCGAAGGCGAAGGCGGACACCGCAGCTGCGGTGTATGTGCCCACCCCCGGGAGCGCGAGCAGCTCCTGCGGCGTGTCGGGCACCTCGCCGCGGTGGCGTTCCACCATGGCCAGGGCTGCAGCGTGCAGCCGCAGTGCCCGACGTGGATAGCCCAGCCTCCCCCACGCATGGACCGCGTCGCCGGGCGGGGAACCGGCCAGGGCGGCAGGTGAGGACCACCGGGACATCCACTCCCGCCATACGGGCTCGACGCGTTTGACCGGCGTCTGTTGCAGCATCACCTCCGCGACCAGGACCCCCCAGGACGACGTGCCCGGCTCGCGCCACGGCAGATCCCTGGCCTCCTGGGCGTACCAGTCCAGAATCCGCTGGTGCAGAAGGGAACTGGGCCCTGTCGGCGAGGCGGTATCACTCATAACGCGTTATCACTCACCACGCGGTATCACCCATGACAGAGGTGGCACGGCTCAGACGTAGCGCTCGAGAATGCTCGACTCGGCCAGTCGGGACAGGCCCTCGCGAACCGCACGCGCCCGAGTTTCACCGACGCCCTCGACGGCCATCAGGTCCTCGAGGTTTGCGGCGAGCAGCTTCTGGAGGTTCTCGAAGCGGTCGACCAGCCGCTCGACGATGGCGCCCGGCAGGCGGGGCACCTTGGTCAGGAGCCGGTAGCCGCGCGGGCTGACCGCTGCGTCAAGGGCATCGCCGCCGATGGTGAATCCCACGGCCTTGGCACCCGCGGCGAGGTCGAGCAGCTCGATGGACGTGAGCTCCATGAGGTCGGCCAGGACCTGCTCGACGGTGCCGCTGTTGTGGGCGGCCTCGAGGTAGTCGCGGATCACCAGCTCGCGGTCATTGCCCAGGCCGCCGATCAGTTCCTCGAGCTGGAGGGTGAGCAGGCGGCCGTCGGTGCCGAGCTCGACGACATAGCTGTCGATCTCTTCGCTGATCCGCCGGACCATCTCGAGGCGCCGGAGCACCGAGGCGACGTCGCGGACGGTGACCAGGTCCTCGATCTCGAGCGCCGACAACGTGCCGGTGACCTCGTCCAGACGCGACTTGTAGCGCTCGAGAGTCTGCAGGGCCTGGTTGGCTCGGGAAAGGATCGCGCTCGAACCCTCCAGGACATGGCGCCGGCCACCGACGTAGAGCGCGACGATCTGCATGGACTGGCTCACCGAGACCACCGGGAAGCCGGTCTGCTTGGCGACCCGTTCGGCCGTACGGTGCCGGGTGCCGGACTCGTTGGTCTCGATCGAGGGGTCGGGCAGCAACTGGGTGGCGGCGCGCAGGATGCGTGAGCTGTCGCGGTCGAGCACGATCGCGCCGTCCATCTTGGCGAGCTCGCGCAGTCGCGTGCTGGAGAACTCGATGTCGAGCGGGAACCCGCCGGTCGACATGCCTTCGACGACCTTGTCGTTGCCCAGCACGATGAGCGCACCGGTGCGCCCACGCAGGATCCGCTCCAGTCCGTCACGCAGCTCGGTCCCAGGGGCCACTGCCGCCAGGGTGGCGCGCAGCAACTCGTCGTCGCTTCGTTCCACGGTGATCGGTGTCCCCTCGGGCTCTGCGGGCTGGTCGGATCCGTCGCCGGTTCAGGCATTTCCGGCTGGTGCGCAGTCTAACGGCCAGAGCGCCTCTGGCCCGTCTTGTGACCGACCCGTGACCTGGGTCAGGACACGGGCTGGGTCATTCCCCCGCAAACGGGGGGACCACCAGGTTGACAGCCCGGCGGATGTCGGAGACCTCGATGACCTTCATTCCCTCGGGTGTGGGGCCGTTGCCGAGCGAGCCGGTGGGCACGACGGCCTTGCGGAAACCGAGGCGTGCTGCCTCGGCGAGCCGGCGGGGGATGCCAGTGACGGCCCGGATCTCACCGGCAAGACCCACCTCGCCGATGGCGATGGTGCCCTGTGGGAGAGCCCGGTCGGACACCGAGCTGGCCATGGCCAACGCGATCGCGAGGTCCGAGGCCGGCTCGGACACCTTGACCCCGCCGACCGTCGAGACGTAGCAGTCGGCCTGGCGGACGGGGACGCCCGCGCGCTTGTCGAGGACCGCAAGGATCATCGCGACCCGGGAACCGTCCAGCCCGCTGGTCGTGCGTCTAGGTGAAGGGGCCGTGGTGGCCGAGAGCAGCGCCTGGACCTCGGTGACCAGTGGCCGTCTGCCCTCAAGCGTGACGGTGACGCAGGTGCCGGGGACGATGAGGTCGCGGCTGGACAGGAACAGGCCGCTGGGGTCGGGGAGCCCGACGATGCCCACGTCGGACAGATCGAAGCAGCCCACCTCGTCGGTCGGGCCGTAGCGGTTCTTGACCGCGCGCACGAGCCGTAACCGGGAGTGCCGGTCGCCCTCGAACTGGATCACGACGTCGACCAGGTGCTCGAGCACCCGCGGTCCGGCGATCGAGCCGTCCTTGGTGACGTGTCCGACCAGCAGGATGGAGGTACCCCGGGTCTTGGCCATCTGGATCAGTGAGGCCGCGACCTCGCGTACCTGGGAGACGTTGCCGGCCGAGCCCTCGACCTCAGCGCTGGCGATGGTCTGGACCGAGTCGATGACGACGAGGTCAGGCCCGATCTGGCCGATCTGGCCGAGCACGGTGGCCAGGTCGGTCTCGGCCGCGAGGAAGAGGTTCTTGGCCATGGCCTCGATGCGCTCGGCCCGCATCCGGACCTGCGCAGCCGACTCCTCACCGCTGACGTAGAGGACAGTCTGGCCCTCGCGGGCGGCTCTGGCGGCAACATCGAGGAGCAGCGTCGACTTGCCGATGCCGGGCTCGCCGGCGACCAGGACCACGGCGCCGCGGACCAGGCCACCCCCGAGGACGCGGTCGAACTCGCTGACACCCGTCGTGCGCGCCTCGGCCCGGCGCGCATCGACGTCACCGATCCGGATGGCCGGCCGTTCGAGGACCACTGCGGCGGTCGTCCGGACCTTGACCGCGCCGACCTCGCTGATCGTGCCCCAGGCCTGGCACTCGCCACAGCGACCGACCCATTTGATCGCCGACCAGCCGCATTCGGAACAGCGGTAGCCAGCGGATCGGGTCGTCGTCTTGGTTGCCATGCGCGTGACCCTACGAGATGCCTCCGACACGCCAGACAAATGTTATGGCCGCCTCGACCACTTCCTCAGGGTCGACCTCGCAGATCGGTGGCGAGATCACTGCGCGCGGCCAGAGTCGCCGGGTGGACCAGGAGGGGCAGCAGCGTGCGACCCCCCACGGACTTGGCCGCCTGAGCGGCCTTCACAGCCACCAGGTGAGCCTTGCAGCGGACAACCAGCTCGTCATACCCCGGCGAACCCATGAGCTCGCGCAGCTCGCTGGCGTTGCTGCGAAAGACCGGCTCCTGGCCGACGTGTGCCTCCGGGTTGCCCGAGCAGTACCAGTCCAGGTCATGACCGCCCGGGCCCCAACCGCGGCGGTCGTACTCGGTGATCGTGACCTCAAGGTAGGAGCTCTCGTCGGGCGTCTCGACGGTGCGGTAGGTGCGTCGGATCGGCAGCTGCCAGCAGACATCCGGCTTGACGGTGAGCGGCTCCACCCCTCGCAGTCGGGCGTGCTGGTGCAGCGCGCAACCGGCACCCGCGGGGAAGCCCGGACGGTTCAGGAAGATGCACGCGCCGTCGACGACCCGGGTCTTGAGCTGACCCTCTTCCTTGACCTTCCAGCGGCCGCCCCGGCCGGCCGAGTGGAACTGCCACTCGTCCTCACCGAGCTCGGCGACGGCAACCTTCACCCGCGATACGTCGTCCTTGTCGGTGAGGTGCGCACCCAAGGTGCAGCAGCCGTCGTCGGGGCGGTCCTGGTAGATCCCCGCGCAACCACTGCCGAAGATGCAGGTCCAGGACGACGTGAGCCAGGTCAGGTCGCAGCGGAAGCGCTGGCCGGCATCGGCGGGATCGGTGAACTCGACCCACATGCGCGGGATGTCGAGCGCGGTTTCTGGCACCCGCCAAGACTATGCGCTGCAACGGGATTCGGTATGCCGCGTCCAGGGCGCTACCGTGTCGACCATGCGGCTGGGTGTCATCGACGTGGGTTCCAACACCGTGCATCTCCTCGTGGTCGATGCGCATGTCGGCGCGCATCCGCTTCCAGCGTCGTCCCACAAGATCGAGCTGCGGCTCTCGGAGCACGTCGACGATGACGGCTCGATTGCCCGATCGGGCGCCGAAGCGTTGGTGGCGTTTACCCGCGAGTGCCTCACGATCGCTGAGGACCAGGGCGTCGAGGACCTCCTCGCCTTTGCTACTAGCGCAATTCGCGAAGCACCAAATGGGGAGGCGGTCCTTGCGCGGGTGTGTGAGGAGACCGGCGTCGAGCTGCAGGTGCTCTCCGGCGAGGACGAGTCGAAGCTGACCTTCCTGGCCGTCCGGCGATGGTTCGGCTGGTCCAGCGGCCGGTTGCTGGTGGTGGACATCGGCGGCGGCTCGCTCGAGCTCGCGGCGGGCATCGACGAAGTGCCCGACGTCGCCCTGAGCCTGCCGTTGGGGGCGGGTCGTCTCACCAGAGCCGCGCTGGCTGGTGACCCTCCCACGTCGGCGCAGGTCAAGGCGCTGCGCAAGCAGGTGCGTGCCGACATCGCCCGGGTGCTGCGCGATGTGAGCAAGGCGGGGGTACCCGACCGGTTCGTCGGAACGAGCAAGACGTTGCGGTTGCTGGCTCGCATCTCTGGCGCTGCCAGCAGCGCTGACGGGCCGTATGCCGTCCGCGTACTCGAGCGAGCGCATGTCACTGCGCTGGTGCTGCGGCTCGCCGGGATGACCACCGCCGAGCGTTCGCAGCTGTCCGGAGTCTCCGTGGGGCGTGCGCCACAGATGCTGGCTGGAGCGATCGTCGCGGACGCGACCATGGACCTGCTCGGCATCGAACGGCTCGACATCTGCCCTTGGGCCCTGCGCGAAGGCGTGATCCTGCGACGGTTGGACTGGCTCTCGGGGGGTTGAGGCCCCGCCGTTAGGCTCGACGCCATGAGCGCAGTTCAGGTGCCCGGCGCGCGAGTGGCGCTGTCCACCGCTTCGGTCTATCCCGAGAACTGCGCGACGGCGTTCGCCCTGGCCGAGCGACTCGGCTACGACGGGGTCGAGGTCATGGTGTGGACCGACCCTGTGTCACAGGAGGCTGGCGCACTGCAGGCGCTGTCGGACCTGCACGCCATGCCGATCGTGTCGATCCACGCGCCGACCCTGCTTCTCACGCAACGGGTCTGGGGTCCTGAGGCCTGGCCCAAGGTCGACAACTCCATCGTGCTGGCCACGGCCCTGGGTGCGGACACCGTGGTGCTGCATCCGCCATTTCGATGGCAGAAGGAGTACGCCCGGACGTTCGTTGACGGGGTGGCCCTGCGCGAACACGACTCCAGCATCAGGCTCGCCGTCGAGAACATGTTCCCGTGGCGGGCGCGCAACCGTGCGGTCGAGGCCTACCTGCCGCACTGGGACCCGGTCGAGCAGCCCTACGACCACGTGACGCTCGACCTATCGCACACGTCCACGGCCGGATCGGACGCCCTGGCGATGGCGACGGCACTGGGGCCTCGGCTCACTCACGTGCACCTCGCCGACGGCTTGGGCTCCCCGAAGGACGAGCATCTGGTGCCCGGTCGCGGCAGCCAGCCGTGCGCGGAGCTGCTCGAAACCCTTGCAGTGCAACAGTTCTCGGGGTCGGTCATCGTCGAGGTCAGCACACGGCGGGTGTCGGACGAGCAGCGTGAGGCAGACCTGGCCGAGGCGTTGGCGTTCGCGCGGCTGCACCTGGCAGCGGCGGCCGTGCCGTGACCCCCTCGAAGGCGCCGGGCAACGTCGGGCCCGGGCGTCGTCCGGCCGGGGAGGACACCCGGGCCGCGATCATCGACGCGGCCCGCACGGAGTTCTCGGCCAAGGGCTAGGACGCCAGCTCCCTGCGCGCCATCGCGCGCCTCGCCGAGGTGGATGGCGGCCGCTCAGATGATCGGCTTGGCGATGATGCGGCAGCCTATATTTCATCACATGATGAATAACCAGACTCCGGCCATCGTCGTTGAGGGCCTGCGCGTCATCCGGGGCTCCCGTGAGGTACTTCCCGGACTCTCGCTGTCCGTGCCGCGCGGGCAGGTCGTCGGCCTGCTCGGACCCAGCGGCGG
>JAYSQM010000093.1:0-4664 GCA_043721575.1 Phycicoccus sp. | reverse complement strand
AGCAGGGCCAGGGATCCGGACAGCAGTGCCACCGTGACCTCGCCCGCCATGAACATCACCAACAGTGCCAGGGCGATCACGAGGTAACGACGGTCGGCGCCCGGGCTCACCCCGTGGTAGTGCCCGCCGTGACCATGATCATCACTGCGCGTGCCATCGTGGCCGGCGCCCTGGCCGAGGGAGTGCAGGTGGTCGCTCTGACCGTCACACAACGCCTTCTCGACACGGGGAGACCGGTCGCTCATAGCTCTCCTGGCGATCGTTGGATGGTGAGTTCCGCGCCGAGGTCACCCGCAGGTCCGCAGCCACACGTCTCGTAGCGCCAGGCCCCCAGCCCCTCCTTGACCGCGGCGGCGGCGATCACCAGGCCCGCCAACGGATCGGCCCAGGCCCAGCCCAGAATCGCGTTCAGTAACAACCCTGCCAGCAGGACCGCCGACAGGTAGGTGCAGAGCAGGGTCTGTTTGGAGTCGGCAACCACACTCCCCGAACCCAACGCGCGACCGGTGCGTCGCTGCGCCCAGGACAGAAACGGCATGATCACCAACGAAGCGGACGCCATCGCGATCCCCACAGCCGACGTTTTGGGCTCACCCGCGCCCACCAGTGTCCGGGCCGAGTCCACGGTCACGTAGATAGCCAGACCGAAGAAGGACAGCGCGATCAGGCGGAGCGCCTGACGTTCACGGGCCTCGGGCACGTCACGACGGAACTGCCACAGGATCACCAGGCCACTGAACACTTCCACCAGGGAGTCCAGTCCGAAGCCGACCAATGCCACGGAACCGGCCACAGCGCCGGCGGTGATCGCCACCACCGCTTCGATCAGGTTGTACGAGACGCTTGCACCAGCCAGCCATTGAGCACGTCGCCCCAGCTGGCGACGATGCGCCGGGCTCAGAGTCGACGTCGAACCCGCAGCGGTCACTGACCGGCCTCACCGAAAGTCGGGCAGAGCACCACCGCATCGCCGGTCACGGCCAACACCTTCTCCGCAGAGGAAAGCAGCGCGAGCAGTTCAGGGTGGGCCAGCGCGAACATCGAGGCGCGCCCCTTCGGTCGGGAGGTGACCAGACCGCAGCCGCGCAGACATGCCAGATGGGATGAGACCGTGGACTGGGCCAGGCCCAGATGCGCGGTCAGGTCAACCACCCGATGCTCGCCAAGGGCCAGGTGCTGAATGATGGCCAGGCGTGCTGGATCGCCAAGGCTGCGAAACATGCACGCGGCGGCGCTGAGCGCAGACGCCTCGTTGACGATCCCAGCACTCTCTGAACGGTCGCGCGTCGATAACATCGTCATGTAGCGATGTTACCGACCCAAAGCCGCTCCCGCTAGCGAAGAGCCGACTCGTAGACCGCCATGGTCTGGTCGCCGATCGAGGACCACGAGAAGCTCTCGACTGCGCGCTCCCGCCCAGCCCGGCCGTATGCGCGGGCGCGCGCCCGGTCCGAGACCGCGTCGGCCAGTGCCGCGGCCAGGTCCGAGACGAAGCGCTCGGGGTCCACCGGTGTCCCAGTACCGCCGGCCACCTGGTCGATCGGCACCAACCAGCCGGTCTCGCCGTCGACGACGACCTCGGGGATGCCGCCCGTCGCCGTCGCGACGACCGCGAGCTCGCACGCCATGGCCTCGAGGTTGACGATCCCAAGGGGTTCGTAGACCGATGGGCACGCGAAAACCGTGGCCGCACTGAGCAATGCGATGACCTCGGCTCTCGGCAGCATCTCGGCGATCCACACCACGCCGTCGCGACCCACTCGCAGCTCGGCGATCAGCACCTCGACCTCGGACAGGATCTGGGGAGTGTCCGGGGCGCCGGCACACAGGACGAGCTGGACCTCCGGGGGCAGCTGAGCAGCCGCGCGCAACAGGTAGGGCAGCCCCTTCTGGCGGGTGATCCGGCCAACGAAGACGACCGACGGGCGATCGGGGTCAACACCGTGCTTGCGCACCACCTCGAGCGCCTCGGCACTTGAGTCCCGTTGCCACAGCTGGGAGTCGATGCCGTTGTGGACGACGTGGACTGTGGCCGGGTCGACGCAGGGATAGCTGCTCAGAACATCCAGCCGCATCCCCGCACTCACCGCAATGATCGCTGCTGCCGCCTCGTATGCCGTCCGCTCGGCCCAGGAGGAAACCGCGTAGCCACCGCCGAGCTGCTCGGCCTTCCAGGGACGCATCGGCTCCAGGGAGTGGGCGGACACCACGTGTGGCACACCGGCCAGCAGCGACGCCAGATGTCCGCCCAGGTTGGCGTACCAGGTGTGGGAGTGCACCAGATCCGCACCGACACAGTCCCCGGCCATGCTCAGGTCGACACCCAGCGTCTGGATGGCCGCGTTCGCGGACGAGAGCTGCGGCAGATCGGCATACCCGGTGGTGCCGGCCTCATCACGTGGTCCACCGAAGCAGCGGACCCGCGCATCGATGTCGCCGCGGGCACGCAGCGCGCGCACCAGCTCAGCGACGTGGACGCCTGCGCCACCGTAGATCTGGGGTGGGTACTCCTTGCTCAGGATGTCGACTCTCACGTCATGAACGCTAGCGCTGTGATGGGGTCGCTGCGAGACCGTCCGGGGCCGTAGGGTCAGCCCATGGGCAAGCGGACTGGTAACCCGAAGGTTCTGGCAGTCGTCCTGGCCGGCGGCGAGGGCAAGCGCCTGATGCCCCTGACCGCGGACCGGGCCAAACCCGCGGTTCCGTTCGGCGGCATCTACCGGCTGATCGACTTCGCACTCAGCAACATCGTGAACTCGGGCTATCTCAAGATCGTCGTGCTCACGCAGTACAAGTCGCACAGCCTGGACCGCCACGTGAGCAAGACGTGGCGGATGTCGACGATGCTCGGCAACTACGTGACACCGGTGCCGGCCCAGCAGCGCATCGACAAGAGCTGGTTCCTGGGCAGCGCCGACGCGATCTACCAGAGCCTGAACCTGGTCCACGACGAACTGCCCGACATCGTCGTGGTGGCGGGTGCGGATCACGTCTATCGCATGGACTTCAGCCACATGGTCGAACAGCACATCGCTAGCGGTGCCGGGGTGACGGTTGCCGCGATCCGCCAACCGATCTCCTTGTCCGACCAGTTCGGTGTCATCGAGGTCGACGCGGCCAACGCCCAGCTGATCCAGGCCTTCAAGGAGAAGCCCAAGGATGTGATCGGCCTGCAGGACTCCCCGGGCGAGATACTGGCCTCGATGGGCATCTACGTGTTCGATGCCGATGTCCTCATCGACGCCGTCACCCGTGATGCGGAACGTGAGGGGAGCATGCGAGACATGGGCGCCGACATTGTCCCGGACTTCGTGCGCCGGGGCGAGGCCTACGTCTACGACGTCAAGGACAACCCGATCCCCGGCTCCACCGACCGTGACCACGGCTACTGGCGTGACGTCGGCACGATTGACTCCTACTACGACGCCCAGATGGACCTCATCTCGATCCATCCGGTGTTCAACCTCTACAACTACGAATGGCCGATCTACACCGACCATGGCAACTATCCACCGGCCAAGTTCGTCCACGGGTCACGGAACCGGGTCGGCGAGGCGCTCAACTCCGCGGTCTCACCCGGTGTCGTGATCAGTGGTGGTCATGTGTCCAACTCGGTGCTCTCCCCCGGGGTTCACGTCCACAGCTACGCGACCATCACCGACAGCGTCCTGCTCGACTTCGTGGAGGTCGGTCGCCATGCCACGATCCATCGAGCCATCATCGACAAGTTCGTCGTGGTGCCCGAAGGGGTGAGCATCGGGGTCAACCGCGCGGACGACCTGGATCGCGGCTTCACCGTTACCGACTCGGGCATCACGGTGGTCGGCAAGGGCCAGGAGGTCCGCCCGTGAGCGCGCCCGACCCACGACCCGCGAGAGTCGCGGTGCAGCTGCAACCCCAGCACGCGGCATACCGGGACATCCGGCGCGCCTGCGCGCGGGCCGAGGAGCTGGGCGCAGACGTCGTCTTCACCTGGGACCACTTCTACCCGCTGTCCGGCAAGCCCGAGGGCAGGCACTTCGAGTGCTGGACGACGTTGGCGGCGTTCGCCGAGGCCACCGAGCGGGTGGAGATCGGTGCCCTGGTCACGTGCAACTCCTACCGCAACCCCCAGCTGCTTGCGGACATGGCGCGAACGGTTGACCACATCAGCGACGGGCGGCTGATCCTGGGCATCGGCTCGGGCTGGTTCGAGAAGGACTACGACCAGTACGGCTACGAGTTCGGGACCGCCGGCCAGCGACTCGATGCACTCGACCGGGACCTGCACCTGATCAAAAACCGTCTGGCGCAGCTGAATCCACCCCCAACACGGCACATCCCGGTGCTGATCGGTGGCGGCGGCGAACGAAAGACCCTGCGGATCGTGGCCGAACACGCCGACATCTGGCACGGCTTCGGTGAGCCCGAGACGGTCGCACACAAGCACCGCGTGCTCGACGAGTGGTGCGTCAGAGTGGGAAGGGACCCGCGGGAGATCGAACGCTCCGCTACCGTGTCGGGCAACGACCCTGCCACCAGCGCCGAGGGCCTGTATGCCGTGGGCACGCGGCTGTTCACCGTCAGTTTCGGAGGACCGGCATACGATCTCGCCCCGTTGCGGGACCTGCTGGCCTGGCGGGACACGACCAACCGCCCGTAGGCGGCTGCACCGCCAGGCACAT
>JAYSQM010000092.1:0-1503 GCA_043721575.1 Phycicoccus sp. | reverse complement strand
GGCCTGCCGGTCCACGCTCTGGTGGTCCATGGCGTGGTGGTGCTGCTGCCACTCATGGCGATCATCACGGCCGTGGTCGCGTGCGTCCCGCGATGGCGAGCTCGTGCTGCGTGGCCGGTGGCCGTGATCGATGCCGGCATGGTCGCCATGACGCTCGTCGCGCGGCAAAGTGGTGAGGCGCTGCAGGCGCGGCTCGGCGCTCAGGTTGCCCAGGAGCATGCCGCGATAGGCAGGAACCTGATCTGGTTCGCGCTCGCGCTGTTTCTGGCCTCGCTCGTCGTTGCGGTGGTCCGCGGGTCACAACGCGCGACATTGGGCGCGGTTCTCGCCGTGGTCGCAGGGGTGTTCGCCATCTGGTGGACGGTCAGGGTCGGTCACACCGGATCTGATGCGGTCTGGAAGAACATCGTCACCAGCACCAACACGAAATAGCCGGATGAGCGGGCAACTTCTCGGGTCTTCGCATTGATCTAGTCATCGGACTGCGGGGAGCGGGCGCGTAGCAGCCGGCGCAGCGAGTCCAGACGAGACTGCCCTGCGGCGCCAGCACGACCCGACTCCACCCAGGCATCAAGTGCGCATTCCTCCTCGTCGTGCGTGCACCCCCGGGGGCACTGGTCGGCGCCGGGCTCGAGGTCCGGGAAGTGCGAGATGATCCTGGAGAGGTCGACGTGCGCGAGGCCGAACGAGCGCACCCCGGGGGTGTCCACGACCCAACCGTTGTCGTCGGGCAGCCTCAGGGACACCGCGGAGGAGGATGTATGCCGGCCACGGCCGGTCACGTCGTTGACCACGCCCGTGGCGCGTCCCGCCCCGGGGACCAGGGCGTTGACCAGCGTGGACTTGCCCACGCCGGAGTGGCCGATGAAGACGCTGATGCGGTCAATCAGCTTGTCCTGCAACGGTTTGAGCCCGACCCAGTCACCGGTGGCGGGGTCGCGCGACGTCACGAGGTGCCGGACCTCGAGGATCGAGTAGTTGGCCAGGAACGGCGCCGGGTCGATCAGGTCGGCCTTGGTCAGGACCAGGAGCGGCTCCATTCCGGCGTCGTAGGCCGCCACCAGGCAACGGTCGATCATCCGAGGTCGGGGCTCGGGCTCGGCCAGCGCCGTCACGATGACGAGCTGGTCGGCGTTGGCCACGATGATGCGCTCGACGGGGTCGGTGTCGTCGGCGGTCCGGCGCAATACCGAGCGGCGCGGCTCGACGCGCACGATCCGGGCCAGCGAGTCAGGGCCGCCAGTGGTGTCCCCGACCAGGGCCACCTCGTCACCGACGACGACGCTCTTGCGTCCGAGCTCGCGGGCCTTCATGGCGACCACGACGCGCTCGCCGCCCACGTGGACGATCAGGGTGTAGCGGCCGCGGTCGACGCCGGTCACGAAACCGGGGATGGCATCCTCATGGGCCGGACGATCCTTGGTGCGGGGCCGAGAGCCTCGGGGGTTCGGCCTGATCCGGACGTCGCTCTCGTCGTAGGATCGCGCCCGCGGACTCATCCGA
>JAYSQM010000091.1:0-3582 GCA_043721575.1 Phycicoccus sp. | reverse complement strand
GTTTCATCCCCTGAGCGGCTCTGATGCCAGCCCATGAGGCCGGCGCGCTGCACGCCGAGGTCGGTCACCGCGGCCCTTCGTGGCTGCGTGCCCCCGAGGACGTCAACGCTCTGGTCCCTGCGCTGTGGGCGCGCTCGGTCCGTCGGGGAGACGCGGGTGCGCTGACTGTCGCCGGCCTCGACGTCCGCGAGGTCGCCAGCGAATTCGGCACACCGGCATACGTCATCGACGAGGACGACTTCCGTTCTCGCGCAAGGGAGTTCAAACAAGCCTTCGGCGAGGCATTCCAGGACCTTTGCGGTGGCGCCGACGTCTACTACGCCGGCAAGGCGTTCCTGTGCACGGCCGTGGCACGGTGGATCCACGACGAGGGCCTGAACCTGGACGTCTGCTCCGGTGGCGAGCTGGCCGTGGCGATCCGCGCCGGCCTTCCCGGTGAGCGAATCGGTTTGCACGGCAACAACAAGAGCGTTGCCGAGATCGAGGCGGCGCTTGGACACGGAGTGGGCCGCATCGTCGTCGACTCCTTCGAGGAGATCGAGCGTCTGGCCGCGGCAGCGCAGCGACTCGGTGTCGTGGCACCCGTCCTGGTCCGGGTCACCGTCGGCGTGGAGGCCCACACCCACGAGTACATCGCCACCGCGCACGAGGACCAGAAGTTCGGCTTCAGCCTCGCCGGCGGACAGGCGGCCGAGGCGGTTCGAGCCATCCTGGACCACCCGGCATACCTGTCCCTGTTGGGTCTGCACTCCCACATCGGCAGCCAGATCTTCGACACCAGCGGTTTCGAGGTGGCGGCCCGCCGCGTCCTCGGGCTGCACCTGGACGTGGCCCGCGAGTATGGCATCCGGCTGCCCGAGCTGGACCTCGGCGGCGGCTTCGGCATCGCGTACACCACTCAGCACGACCCGCTCTCACCGCGGGCGCTGGCGCAGGGCATGGCGCAGATCCTCGAGCGCGAGTGCAGGGCCGAGGGTGTGCCGGTCCCCAAGATCTCGATCGAGCCCGGGCGCGCCATCGCAGGGCCGTCGACCTTCACGCTCTACGAGGTGGGGACCGTCAAGGAGGTGCGCCTCGATGGCGACGCCTCGCGCACCTATGTCGCCGTCGACGGCGGGATGAGCGACAACATCCGCCCGGCCCTGTACGACGCGGACTACTCGTGCACGATCGCCAGCCGCGCCAGTGAGGCGACCCCAGCGCTATCCCGCGTCGTCGGCAAGCACTGCGAGAGCGGCGATATCGTCGTCAAGGACGAGTTCCTGCCCTCTGACATCCGGGCAGGGGATCTGCTGGCCGTTCCGGGCACCGGCGCGTACTGCCGGAGCCTGTCCAGCCAGTACAACCACGTGCCACGTCCGCCGGTGGTCGCAGTCCGGGAGGGCGTGGCCCGCGAGATCGTGCGGCGCGAGACGATCGGGGACCTCTTGGCGCTGGACGTCGACTGACCACATGACGTCGACTGACCGCATGTCGGAACGACCGGCGTTCACAGGGTGGACAAACGGCAGGATGAGCACGACTTTCCGGACCCGATCCGGACCCGATCCAGACCAGAGGGAGCGATCGTGAGCGAGACCGACAGGCAGACGCGGCCATTGCGCATCGCCCTGCTCGGATGCGGCGTCGTCGGCTCGGCCGTGGCGCGGCTGCTGACCGAGCACGCGCAGGACCTGACGGCGCGCGTTGGCCGCCCTCTGGAGATCGTCGGTGTCGCAGTCCGGCGCCCGGACAAGGACCGTTCGGAAACCGGAGTCGAGGCCTCGTTGTTCACCACCGACGCCGCGGAGCTGGTCACCAGGGCCGACGTCGTCATCGAGGTCATCGGGGGCATCGAGCCGGCCCGAAGCCTGATCCTGCGGGCGATGAAGCACGGCGCCAGCGTCGTCACCGCCAACAAGGCACTGCTCGCCGAGGACGGCCCGCGTCTCTACCAGGCGGCTCAGGTCTGCGATGTCGACCTGTACTACGAGGCGTCGGTCGCCGGGGCCATCCCCCTGCTGCGCCCCTTGCGCGAGTCGCTTGCCGGCGATGACGTCCGGCGCATCCTGGGCATCGTCAACGGCACCACGAACTACGTGCTGGACAAGATGGACACGACCGGCGCCAGCTTCGGGGACGCGGTCGAGCAGGCGCAGGCCCTGGGCTATGCCGAGGCTGACCCGACCGCAGACGTCGAGGGGTTCGACGCCGCAGCCAAGGCCGCCATCCTGGCCTCGCTGGCGTTCCACACCCGCGTCAGCGCCAAGGACGTCTATCGCGAGGGCATCACCGAGGTCAGTGCCGCCGACATCAGAGCCGCCCGCGAGATGGACTGTGTCGTCAAGCTTCTGGCCATCTGCGAGCGCATCAAAGGCGGTGACGACGGTGACAAGGAAGGCGGGGAAGGCGGCATCTCGGTGCGCGTCCACCCCGCGATGATCCCGCGCACGCACCCGCTGGCCGGAGTCCGCGAAGCCTTCAACGCCGTCTTCGTCGAGGCCGAGTCCGCGGGCCAGCTCATGTTCTACGGCCGCGGCGCCGGTGGCGATCCGACCGCCTCTGCCGTCCTGGGTGACGTCGTCGCCGTGGCCCGGCACAAGGTCGTGGGCGGTCGGGGGCCTGGTGAGTCGGCGTACGCGCAGCTGCCCATCCTCTCGATGGGCCAGGCCCAGACGCGCTATCACATCAGCCTCGACGTGGCCGACCGTCCAGGTGTGCTCGCCCAGGTCGCACTGGCCTTCGCCGAGCACAACGTCTCGATCGAAACCGTTCGACAGCAGCTGCTTTCGCCCGATCCGCAGAGGCCGGACGAGGGGCGCGCAAGCCTGGTCGTGGTCACCCACACCGCCTCTGATGCCGCCCTGTCCGGGACGGTCGATGCCTTGGCCGCCCTGTCCACGGTCCGCGCTGTCACCTCGGTGATGCGCGTCGAAGGCGAGTGACCATGGCCCACCTCTGGCGCGGAGTCATCCAGGAGTATGGCGACCGGTTGCCTTCGCTCGAAGGCGCACCCGTGGTGACCCTCGGGGAGGGCGGGACCCCACTGATCCCCGCCGCCCACCTGTCGTGGCTGGTCGGTGCCGAGGTCTTGGTCAAGTACGAAGGGCTCAACCCGACGGGGTCGTTCAAGGACCGTGGCATGACCACCGCGATATCGGTGGCCGCGCGACACGGAGTCCAGGCCGTGATCTGCGCCTCGACCGGCAACACCAGCGCGTCGGCGGCGGCCTACGCGACCAAGGCCGGCATGGCCTGCGGAGTGCTCGTGCCGGCCGGCAAGATTGCCATGGGCAAGCTCAGCCAGGCCATCGCCCACGGCGCCACGTTGCTACAGGTCGACGGCAACTTCGACGACTGCCTGACCCTGGCCCGCAAGCTGGCCGAGTCCTACCCTGTCGAGCTGGTCAACTCGGTCAATCCGGCGCGGATCGAGGGCCAGAAGACCGCGGCCTTCGAGGTCGTCGACTCACTGGGCGACGCACCCGACATCCACTGCCTGCCGGTCGGCAACGCCGGCAACATCACGGCCTACTGGCGTGGTTACCGCGAGTACCACCGTGACAGCGAAAAGCCTGGCCCTGCAACGCAACTGCCCAGGAT
>JAYSQM010000090.1:0-2449 GCA_043721575.1 Phycicoccus sp. | reverse complement strand
CATGGCATGAGGCCCTCTCCCAGTGGGAAAGGGCCTCTGACCTGCGACGACGTTGGTAGCGGGGGCAGGATTTGAACCTGCGACCTCCGGGTTATGAGCCCGGCGAGCTACCGAGCTGCTCCACCCCGCGTCGGTAGCCCAAACCCTACGCGAACCGGGCTGAGACACCAAATCCGCCCGGTTCGCGCTGTGATCCCCGACCTCAGCGTGTTGCACTCGGCGCAGGTGCCGCCGTGGTCGTTGTGGCACTGGGCGTCGGGACCGTCAACGAGCCCGAGGGCACCACCGCCACGGCCCTGGCGATCGCGGCCTGCAACCGCGTCTGTGCCGCGCCGTATGCCGTGAAGTCGCCCTTCTTGAGTGCGTCCTGGCCGTCGGTGAACGCCTTCTGGACCTCGGCGAGGGCAGCCTTCAACGCCGGGTCCGTGGCCGTCCCGCCAGCGCCACCACCGGTGGCGGGAGGAGGCGGTGTTGTCGCGCCAGAGCCCGAATCCGCAGCAGCCGCACCGGAGTTGCCACCAAAGAGCCCGTCCAGGGCGCCGCTGAGGGTGTCCGACCACGCCAGCTGGTTGCCGAAGGCCACCACGATGGCCCGGGACAGCGGATACGAGGACCCGGTCTTGGCACTGACGTAGATGGGCTCGACATAGAGCAGTCCACCGCCGACGGGCAGGGTCAACTGGTTGCCAAGCTGGATCTGGGAGCCCTGGGTTCGGTTGTTGTTGAGGAACTGCGAGAGCGTCAACGTGAACCGTGGGGACGCGATGTTGGAGGACTCGATGTCGTTCTGGACCTGCCCTGGACCCTTGACCGTCGTGTCGCGCGGCAGCTCGAGAAGCCTCAACGCGCCATACCCCTCTCGGCGTTTGCCGGCCACGTTGCCGGCATTGGCGTCAGCGGCCATGAAGGCGGCCAGCACCGGTCGTTCTCCCACCGGCATGAAGGTTGTCGTCAACGAGAACGACGGTGCCGTCTGGCCCGGCATGGCGATGCTGAGGTAGTACGGAGGCTGGTCAATCTTTCGCTGCTCCTGCGTCGGGTCGTCAGGAACCGTCCAGTAGTCCTGTCCGCCGTAGAAAGCGCCTGCGTCGGTGACGTGGTACTTGGCCATCAGGCTGCGCTGGACCTTGAACAGGTCCTCGGGGTAGCGCAGGTGCGCCATCAGGTCACCGCTGATCTCCGAGATCGGGCGCACGGTGCCACCGAAGGCCTTCGACCACGCCTTGAGCAGCGGGTCCTGGTCGTCCCACGCATAGAGCTTGACACTGCCGTCAAAGGCATCGACGGTCGCCTTGACCGAGTTGCGGATGTAGTTGACCTGTCCGGCCGCCAGCGCCTGGACGCTCGTGGTTCGCGTCGTCACAGAGTCCGCGGTCGCGTTGTCGATCTGCTGCAGCTTGGAGTACGGGTAGTCGGCCGACGTCGTGTAACCGTCGATGATCCACTGCACCTTGCCATCGACCACCGCCGGATAGCTGTTGCCGTCCAGGGTGAGCCACGGCGCCACGCGCTCGACCCGCTCGCGCGGGGTGCGGTGATCGAGCAGCCGCGAGTCGGAGTTGACCGTGTCCGAGAGCAGGATCTTCAGCTCGCGGTACTTGATCGCGTAGGCGGTCTTGCGGGCGAAGTCGCCGATCTTGACGCCGCCCTTGCCGGCGTAGGTGTTGTTCTGCTGGCCGGTCGGGCTCGAGTCGGGGTAGTCGAGCTCTTTCTTCGCCCCGTTCGCGGGACCGCCGACGATCGAGTAGTCCGGCGAGGACTCACCGAAGTAGATGCGCGGCTCGAACGCACCAAGGGGCCCCACCGGCGGGATGTTCTGCTGGTAGAAGACGGGCTGGCCGTCCTCGCCGCTACGGTTGCCGTAGGCCGCGACCAGACCGAAGCCGTGCGTGTAGACCGTGTGGTCGTTGACCCAGTTCCGTTGGGAGAGAGGCAGGCCGTCCAGGTCCAGCTCGCGCACCCCAACCACGGTGTCGTTCACCTTGCCGTCGATGGTGTAGCGGTCGACGTCGAGCGCATCGGGGAAATTGTAGTAGGACTTGACTGCCTGCAGCTGTTTGAACGTCGGGGACACGACGCTCGGGTCGACCAGACGGATGCCCGGGATGGTGGCGGCGTCGTTGCGCAGCTGACCCTGGCTGGCTGTGGTCGAGGCCTTGTATTCATTGACCTGCGTATCGGCCAGTCCGTAGGCCGCCCTGGTGGCCTTGATGTTGCGATCGATAAAGAGCGCCTCAAGGGACTTCTCGGACGGCTTGACCTTGAAGCTCTGGACCATCGCCGGATAGATGCCGCCGACGACGACCGCGATGATCGCCAGCAGTGCGACCCCGACGGCCGGTAGCCGCCAGGAGTGGGTCCAGATCGTGGACACGAAGAGCACCGCGCACATCACGCCGGCGACCGCCAGGATCGCCTTGGTGGGCAGGACGGCGTTCTGGTCGGCATA
>JAYSQM010000089.1:0-3692 GCA_043721575.1 Phycicoccus sp. | reverse complement strand
TCGCCGACGGTGCCGCAGGCCTTCTGCGCACCGACGACGCGGCGGCGGCGACGCCGGCGTGGACCCTTCTCTCGAGCGACAGCAAGGCAAGCACCGGCTACGACAGCTACAACTTCTGCCAGGGCCAGTGCAGCTACGACATGGCCGTCACGGTCCCGCCGGGTCAGCCCGACTCGGTCCTGCTGTCGGGTTCGATGAACTACGGTGAGATCTTTACGGCCAACCAGCCGTCGAACGGTCGCGCGATCGTCCGCTCGACCAACGCCGGTGTGTCGTTCACGGACATGACCAACGACACGGCGAACAACGGTCTGCACCCCGACCAGCACGCGCTCGCGTTCATCCCCGGCAGCCCCGACAAGTGGGTCCTCGGTGACGACGGTGGCGTGGCGGTCGAGTCGGGCCCGTTCGTTGACCAGTCCGCTCAGTGTGCCAGCCGAGGTCTCGGCGTCACGGACCTGGTCAACTGCAAGCGGTGGCTGTCGGCTGTCCCGACATCCAACCGCGAGGTCAACCAGGGCCTGCAGGACCTCGAGTTCGGGTCGGTCTCGGTGCAGAACGGCATCGTCCAGGGCGGCACGCAGGACAACGGCACCTGGGCGTCGGACTCCTCCGGCGGTTGGGCCGAGTCGGTCGGTGGCGACGGTGGTCAGTCGGCCTTCAACGCCGGTAACTCCAACATCCGCTACCACACCTACTACAACCCGCAGATGGACGTGAACTTCAAGGGTTCGGACCCCAAGGGCTGGGACTGGATCGCCGACCCGCTGCTGGCCAGCAATGAGGCGTCCTCGTTCTACATACCGGTCGAGGCGGACCAGACCGCCCCGGGCACGCTCTACGACGGTCTCCAGCACATCTGGCGCACCACGGACAACGGCGGCGAGCAGGCCGTGCTGGACAAGCACTGCAACGAGCTCTCCGGCGACTTCACCATCAGCTGTGGAGACTTCGTACCGTTGGGCACGGCGGGTGCCAACAACGCCGGTGACCTGTCCGGTTCCTTCTACGGCACCGACAACGCCGGCCGCGCCAACTACGTCACCGCGATCGCGCACAGCCAGCGCAAGACCAACCTGATGTGGGCGGCCACGCGCCGCGGTCGTCTGTTCATCACGACCAACGCCAACGCCGCAGACGCCTCATCGGTGACCTTCACCCGCCTGGACAAGACCGTCACGGGCGACGTTCTGCCGGTGCGGTTCATCTCGGGCATCCAGGTCGACCCGACCAACCCGAACCACGCGGTGGTGTCCTACAGCGGTTACACGTCCTACGCCGCGGGTGGCCACGTGTACGACGTCACCTACAACCCGGCGACGAAGACCGTCAACGCCAAGGACATCTCGGGCGACCTCGGCGACATGCCGGTGCTCGACGTGGCGCTCGACTGGCGGACCGGCAACGTCTACGCAGCAACCGACTGGGGCGTGCTGGTCAAACCGGCCGGCACGAGCACCTTCCTCATCACTCCGGGTATGCCCAAGGTCGCGGTCTACGGACTGACCCTGGACGACTCAGGTAAGCGGCTGTATGCCGCCACCCACGGTCGCGGGGTGTACGCCAACCGGATCAGCTGACCCCACACCCAAGGCCGTTCGCGTTCGCGCAACGGAACAGAGCGGCAACCCGGCCCGACCGGGTTGCCGCTCTGGCATTCACGCTTCGCCCCTAGAATCGGCAGCATCATGAGTACATCCACCTCCTCCCGACCGGTTCGCCTGCGCGTTGCGCCATCGCCCACCGGCGACCCCCACGTCGGCACGGCATACGTCTCACTCTTCGACCTTGCCTTCGTCCGTCAGCAGGGCGGGCAGTTCGTCCTGCGGATCGAGGACACCGACCAGGCCCGGTTCCGTGAGGACAGCGAGCAGCAGATCTTCGACACCCTGCACTGGCTGGGCCTGAGCTGGGACGAGGGCCCGGACATCGGGGGGCCGTTCGGGCCGTACCGCCAGTCGCAGCGCCTCGAGCGCTACACGCCGTATGTCGACCGGTTGCTGGAGAGCGGGCACGCCTACCACTGCTGGTGTTCCACCGAGCGGCTGGCGCAGATGCGCGAGGCGCAGCAGAAGTCCAAGCAGCCGACCGGGTACGACCGGCTGTGCTATGGCAAGACCCGCGACGACCGCGCCGCCCTCCCGGGCTTCTCGGAGATCCCGGTCGTGCGCATGCTCATCCCGGCCGACCTCGACACCAGGTTCACCGACCTTATCCGGGGCGAGCTCAACGCCCCGCACCCAGACGACCAGGTGATCGTCAAGGCAGACGGCTTCCCGACCTACCACCTGGCGGTTGTCGTCGACGACCACGAGATGGGGATCACCCACGTCGTGCGCGGCGAGGAGTGGATCAGCTCCACGCCCAAGCACGTCCTGCTCTACCGGTGGCTCGGGCTGGAGCTGCCCGCGTTCGCTCACATGCCGCTCTTGCGCAACCCCGACAAGTCCAAGATCAGTAAGCGCAAGAACCCCGCGGCCCGCCTGACCTGGTTCCGCGAGCAGGGCTACCTGCCTGAGGCGCTGGTGAACTTCCTTGCCCTGCTTGCCTATCCGCCGAAGGAGGACGGGCGAGAGATCTTCACGTTCGAAGAGTTCGTCGCCGACTTCGACTGGGCCAAGGTCAACCCGGTCGGCCCGATCTTCGACCTCGACAAGCTCGGGTGGCTCAACGGTCACTACATCCGGTCGCTGAGTTCCGACGAGCTGGCAGCCCGAATCGTCAGCCACCTCACCCTGACCGGAGTGCTGGACGCGGAGCCTGCGGCAGTGCAGGTCGAGCTGATCGGGGCTGCGACGCCACTGGTCCAGGAGCGCATGCAGCTGCTGTCCGAGGCCGAGGGCATGCTCGCCTTCCTGCTCGTCGGGGACGGTGACCTCGTCGTCCAGGACGACGCACGGGCCCAGCTCAACGAGGACGCGGCCGCAGTGCTCGATGCGGCGATCCCGACGCTGGAGGCGCTTGACCAGTGGAAGCACACGGACATCGAGGCGGCACTGCGAACGGCCCTGGTCGAGGGGCTCGACATCAAGCCCAAGCTCGCCTTCACGCCCTTGCGCGTCGGGGTGACCGGCCGCCGGATCTCGCCGCCGCTGTTCGAGTCGATGGAGATCCTCGGGCGCGATTCCACGTTGGCCCGTCTCCGGTCGCTGCGCGCCTCCCTCTGAGTGCGACGAGTTCTGGGTGCGACGAGGCCGGACTGTATGGCGTGTGGTTGCGACGCGACCCCCGGCGACACCGAGGGCGTCGTGCCAGCTCGCGAGCCCAGTTGACGTATCCCCATTTGGCGCTGGCGTTCGGTCCGTTGTAGCCCTGTAGGCCGCACTTCGGCGTACAGACTCGACCGATTTGGGGGCCGGGCGATCCGGCCGGTAGGGTTCATCCTCGGGTCACCGTCCGAACGCCGTGAGGCGCGCGGGAAGTGATACCCCTATGGGGTATGGTGTAATTGGCAGCACGACTGATTCTGGTTCAGTTAGTCTAGGTTCGAGTCCTTGTACCCCAGCGTTGATCGCCCGACTCCGTGTGAGTGGGGCGCGATTCGGAGATATTCCGCCCTTACCGGTAGGGTTTCCTCCGCTGCCGAGGAGCATTGAGCCACTCGGGAGCACCAGCTAGGGCCCCGTTGTGTAGCGGCCTAGCACGCCGCCCTCTCAAGGCGGTAGCGCGGGTTCGAATCCCGTCGGGGCTAC
>JAYSQM010000088.1:0-1680 GCA_043721575.1 Phycicoccus sp. | reverse complement strand
CGGTGCCGGCCATCCGACACCGGGGTGGTGGGACGGACTGATCGGCCCGGGTGCCCCATTGGACACCGAGCGCTGGTTCGTCGTGGCCAGCAACGTCCTCGGCGGGTGCCAGGGCACGACCGGCCCGTCATCCCAGGCACCCGACGGGCTTCCGTGGGGGAGCAGGTTCCCCTTCACGACCGTTCGCGACCAGGTCGCCGCTGAGGCCGCTCTGGCCGACCAGCTCGGGATCTCCGCATGGGCTGCGGTCCTCGGGGGCTCCATGGGCGGCATGCGCGCGCTGGAGTGGGCTGTGACCTACCCCGAACGCATCCGCCGTTGCATCGTGCTTGCCTGCTCGGCATACGCCTCGGCTGAGCAGATCGCCTGGTGCCAGCCGCAGCTGCTGGCCATCCGCCAGGACGCCAACTTCGCCGGCGGTGACTACTACGACCGGCCGCAAGGCCCCGACCTCGGACTGGGGCTGGCTCGTCGGATCGCGCATGTGACCTACCGCAGTGAACCCGAGCTCGACACCCGCTTCGGTCGTCAGGCCCAGGGTCAGGAACAGCCTCTCGGTGGCGGCGGTCGCTACGCTGTCGAGAGTTACCTCGACCACCAGGCCGACAAACTGGCGACCCGGTTCGACGCCAACTCTTACGTCGTGCTCACCGAGTCGATGAACTCGCACGACGTGGGTCGCGGACGTGGTGGCGTCCAAGCCGCGCTGCAACGAGTGACGGCCGACCTGGTCGTCGTGGCCGTCGACTCCGACCGGCTCTATCCTCCCCGGTTGTCCCAGGAGATCGCGCGGGCCAGCGCCAGCTCTGGCCCCGCTCACGTCATCACCTCGGACCACGGTCACGACGGCTTCCTCATCGAGATCGGCCAGGTCGGCCAGATCGTGCGCGAAACCTTGTCTCGCAGCCTTGGGCGCTGAGGACGCCGACGCGGAAATCCGATAGCGTGACCATGCGCGGCAGTGTCGCCGTGACGTGGTGAACAAGGAGGTTCCAGGTGGCCGTTGTTGTGGGTTATGTGCCGACCAAGGAAGGCCGGGCGGCATTACGCCGCGCTTCCGAGGAGTCTTTGTTGCGGCGCACCAAGTTGATCGTGATCAACTCCAACCGTGGCGGCAAGGACTTCGACGCGAGCGAGGCCCGTCGGTTCGAGGCTGAGCTCCTCACCGTCCAGACCCAGCTCGACGAGGTCGGGGTCGAGCATGAGGTCCGCCAGCTCGTCCGCGGCAACGAGCCCGCTGAAGACCTGATCGAGGTGGCCGAGGAGGTCAACGCAGACTTCATCGTGATCGGCCTGCGCCGACGCACCCCGGTCGGCAAGCTGATCCTGGGCTCCAACGCCCAGCGAATCCTGCTCGACGCGACGTGCCCGGTGCTCGCCGTCAAGGCCGGCGCCGACGACTAAGACGTGCTACGGCGCGCCCGGCCGGCCACCCGGCATACCGGCCACCCGGCATACCCGGGCGCCCGAGTTGACCGGGCGCCCGAGTTGACCGGGCGCCCGAGTTGACCCGGGGCGCGTTTGTGCGTGCCCGGCTTTGTCCACTCTGTGTTTGTTTTTGGAAAATATGAACCCACTCGCGCTCACCCTCCAACCCGAGGCCGACGATCTTCTGACCCGGGACCCGCTCGCGCTGCTGCTGGGGATGCTCCTGGACCAACAGATGCCGATGGAGCGCGC
>JAYSQM010000087.1:0-4500 GCA_043721575.1 Phycicoccus sp. | reverse complement strand
AAGTTGTTCGTGGCGTGCAGCCGCTCGATGGCCTCACGCCAGTCGCCCTTCCAGGCCAGGTCGTTCCAGTCGGGTATCAGGTTCCCCAGCGGGCAACCGCTGTGGCAGAACGGAATACCGCAGTCCATGCAGCGTCCCGCCTGCTTCTGCAGCTGGCCGACCTCCTGCTGCTCGTAGACCTCGCGCCAGTCCATCAGCCGGACCGACACCGGACGGCGCTTGGGGAGCTCTCGCTCACGGGTTGACAGGAATCCATGAGGATCAGCCACGAGACGCCTCCATGATCCGCTCCCACACCTGTGGGCCGTTGAGGTCGAGTCCTTCGGCCTGCGCCGTTGCGCGAACGTCGAGGACACGCTGGTAGTCCCGTGGCAGGACGAGGGTGAAACGGCTCTGGACGTTGTCCCAGTCCGCGAGCAGCCTTCCGGCGACTGCGGATTCGGTCCACTGACGATGTTTGGTCAGGAGCTCGTGCACGACGTCCACGTCGCTGTCACGCAGTGGCAAAAGGTCGACGAGATCGCGGTTGACCCGCTCCTCGCGCAGGTCCAGGACATAGGCAACACCACCGGACATGCCGGCCGCGAAGTTGCGGCCGATCGGTCCGAGGACCAGCACCATGCCACCGGTCATGTACTCGCAACCGTGGTCACCCAGTCCTTCGACAACGGCCGTGGCACCGGAGTTGCGCACGCAGAACCGCTCGCCCACCTGGCCGCGCAGGAAGACCTCGCCACTGGTGGCTCCGTAGGCGATCACGTTGCCGGCGATGACGTTGTGCTCGGCCGGCAGCGAAGCCGAACGGTCCGGCCGAACCACGACCCGCCCACCCGAAAGTCCCTTGCCCACATAGTCGTTGGCGTCGCCATACAGCCGCAACGTGATGCCGGCGGGGAGGAACGCACCCAGCGACTGACCGGCCGACCCCGACAGCAAGATGTCGATCGTGTCGTCGGGCAGACCGTGCGGGTGGGCCTTGGTCACCTCGTGGCCGAGCATGGTGCCGACGGTGCGGTTGACGTTGCGGACCGGGAGCTCGATGTGCACAGGAGTCTTGTCCCGCAACGCTTCCTGGCTCATCGCGATCAGGGAGTGGTCGAGGGCCTTCTCCAGTCCGTGGTCCTGGCCGACGGTGTTGCGACGAGGCGCGCCGTCCGCCGACTCGACCTCCGTCAGGATCGGCGTGAGGTCGAGGCCGCTGGCCTTCCAGTGCTGGATCGCCGCTGCGGTGTCGAGCATCGACACCTCGCCGATGGCTTCCTCGACGGACCGGAACCCGAGGGCGGCCAGGTGCTCACGGACCTCTTCGGCGATGTACTCGAAGAACGTCTCGACGAACTCGGGCTTGCCGGAGAACCGCGCACGCAGCTCGGGGTTCTGGGTCGCGATGCCCACCGGGCAGGTGTCGAGGTGACACACGCGCATCATGATGCAGCCGCTCACCACCAGCGGAGCAGTGGCGAAGCCGAACTCCTCGGCGCCGAGCAGCGCCGCGATCACGACGTCCCGTCCGGTCTTGAGCTGACCGTCGACCTGGACCACGATCCGGTCACGCAAACCGTTGAGCACCAACGTCTGCTGGGTCTCGGCAAGCCCCAGCTCCCATGGCGAACCAGCGTGCTTGAGTGAGGTGAGCGGCGAAGCGCCGGTGCCACCGTCATGGCCCGAGATGAGCACGACGTCGGCGTGGGCCTTGCTGACCCCGGCGGCGACCGTCCCCACACCGATCTCGGCCACCAGCTTGACGTGCACGCGCGCCGCAGGGTTGGCGTTCTTGAGGTCGTGGATCAGCTGCGCCAGGTCCTCGATGGAGTAGATGTCGTGGTGCGGGGGCGGCGAGATCAGTCCCACTCCGGGGGTCGAGTGACGCGTCTTGGCAATCCACGGATAGACCTTGTGGCCGGGCAGCTGACCGCCCTCGCCGGGCTTGGCGCCCTGCGCCATCTTGATCTGGATGTCGTCGGCCTGGGTGAGATAGAGCGAGGTCACGCCGAAGCGGCCCGACGCGACCTGCTTGACCGCCGACCGGCGCACCGGGTCCAGCAGACGGTCCTCGTCCTCACCGCCCTCACCCGTGTTCGACCGGCCGCCAAGGCGGTTCATCGCCACGGCGAGCGTCTCGTGGGCCTCCTGGCTGATCGAGCCGTAGCTCATCGCCCCGGTGTTGAAGCGGGCCACGATCGCGCTGATCGGCTCGACCTCGTCGATGGGCACAGGGGTGCGACCCGCCGCGAACTCGAACAGACCGCGCAACGTCATCAGCCGCTCGGACTGCTCGTCCACGAGCGCGGTGTACTGCTTGAAGATGTCGTAGCGTCGTGCTCGGGTGGAGTGCTGCAGACGGAAGACGGTGTCCGGGTCGAACAGATGGGGCTCGCCCTCACGGCGCCATTGGTACTCCCCGCCCACGTCCAGCCTGCGGTGCGGCAGACGCACGCCATCAAGCGGGTATGCCGTGGCGTGGCGCGCCGCCACCTCCTGGGCGATGACATCGAGGCCGATGCCGCCGAGCTGGGAGATGGTTCCGGTGAAGTAGGAGTCAATCAGCTCCTGTGAGAGCCCGATGGCCTCGAAGACCTGCGCGCCGCGATAGGAGGCCACGGTGGAGATGCCCATCTTGGACATGACCTTGAGCACGCCCTTGCCGAGCGCCTTGATGAGGTTCGCGACCGCCTTGTCGGCGCCGACTCCGGAAAGGGCGCCTGAACGAATCAGGTCCTCCACCGACTCCATTGCCAGATAAGGGTTTACGGCCGCGGCACCGAAGCCGATGAGGAGTGCCACGTGGTGGACCTCGCGGACGTCTCCGGCCTCGACGAGCAACCCGACCTGGGTCCGGGTCTTCTCCCGGAGCAGGTGGTGGTGGACAGCCGAGGTGAGCAGCAGCGACGGGATCGGCGCCAGGTCGCGGCCGGAGTCGCGGTCGGAGAGCACGACGAAGCGCGCGCCCGCAGCGATGGCCACCGACACCTCGGAGAAGATCTCCTCAAGGCGGGCCTGCATCGCGACGGACCCACCGGACACGTCGTACAGACCCTTGACCACGTGAGTGGCATAGCCGGGCAGATCGCCGTCCGCGTTGATGTGGACGATCTTGGCCAGCTCGTCGTTGTCGAGCACGGGGAAGGGCAGGACGAGCTGGCGGGCGTAGGCCGGTCCGGCCGAGAGTGCGTTGCCCTCCGGACCGATCACGGTGCCGAGGGAGGTGACGAGCTCTTCGCGGATGGCGTCCAGGGGCGGGTTCGTCACCTGGGCAAAGAGCTGGGTGAAGTAGTCGAAGATCAGGCGGGGGCGCTTGGACAACACCGCGATCGGGCTGTCGGTGCCCATCGACCCCAACGCCTCTCCCCCGTTCTTTGCCATCGGAGACAACAGGATCCGCAGCTCTTCCTGGGTGTAGCCGAACGTCTGCTGACGGCGGGCGACCGACGCCGCGGTGTGCACGATGTGCTCCCGCTCGGGCAGGTCCTCCAGGTTGATCAGGCCAGCGTGTAGCCAGTCCTCGTACGGGTTCTGCGCCGCAAGCGACGACTTGACCTCGTCGTCGCTGACAATGCGGCCGTGCTCGGTGTCAACGAGGAACATGCGACCTGGCTGCAACCGGCCCTTGCGGACCACACGCCCGGGCTCGAGGTCGAGGACGCCGGTCTCGGAGGCGAGGACCACGAGGCCATCGTCGGTGACCCAGTAGCGCCCTGGACGCAGACCGTTGCGGTCCAGGACCGCGCCGATGACTTTGCCGTCGGTGAACGTGACGCAGGCCGGCCCGTCCCACGGTTCCATGAAGGTGGAGTGGAACTCGTAGAACGCCCTGCGCGCCGGGTCCATCTCTTCGTGGTTCTCCCACGCCTCGGGGATCATCATCAGGACTGCGTGCGGCAATGACCGGCCGCCGAGGTGCAGCAGCTCCAGGACCTCGTCGAAGGACGCCGAGTCCGAGCCCCCCCTGGTGCAGATCGGGAAGAGCCGTTCGAGGTCGCCGGGGATGACTTCGCTGGCCAGCTGGCTCTCGCGAGCCTGCATCCAGTTGCGGTTGCCCTTGACGGTGTTGATCTCGCCGTTGTGGGCGATCAGCCGGTAGGGGTGGGCCAACGGCCACGAGGGGAAGGTGTTGGTCGAGAAGCGCGAGTGGACCAGCGCCAGCTCGGTGACGAACCGGCGGTCGGACAGGTCGGGGAAGAAGGGCTCGAGCTGACCGGTGGTGAGCATGCCCTTGTAGACCATCGTGCGCGCCGACAGCGACGGGAAGTAGACCGTGGCCTCGTGCTCGGCACGCTTGCGCAGGCAGAAGGCCAGACGCTCCAGGCCCATTCCCACCACCCGACCGGCCGACGCGGTCACGAACAGCTGGCGGAAGAACGGCATACAGGCCCGGGCGGCCTCACCGACGAGGTCGGCGGCGATCGGCACGTCGCGCCACCCGAGGACCGTCAGGCCCTCCTGCGTGGCGATGGCGCAGATCGTGGCCTCGGTGCTGGCGCGTTCGCGTGCATCCGTGGG
>JAYSQM010000086.1:0-3518 GCA_043721575.1 Phycicoccus sp. | reverse complement strand
CGCCGCGTGAGCGCCGCCGGCCCGATCCGCTCGCCCATCTGTGGGACGGCGAGATCGTGCCGATGCTCGTGGCCGCACCCGGCATCCGGGCGGTCGGCGCCCGCTCGGTCCATCCAGCCCCGGCGATGACATCGCGGACCAGCTCACCGAGCGGCTTGGCACCGTCATCGGCTCTGGCCGCGCCGCGCATCAACAGGATCGCCCCGCGCACCTCCTTGCGGGCGAAGAACCGCTCGCCCCCGCGAACGAGGTAGGCGACGTCGGCGTCCGCGAGCGCGGACTCATGGGCCTCGGACTGGGCGTTGGTGCGAAAGAGCACGGCGATCTGACTCGCCGGGGTGCCGCGGGCGACCAGGTCCTTGATCATCCTGGCCACACCGGTCGCCTCAGTGGGGTCGTCGCTGTATGCCGTGAGGCTGGGCGTGGGGCCGTCCTGCCCCTGCGCGCGGAGCTGGAGCAGGTCAGCTCTGGGCGTGCCGCCCTGCCCCTGATCGGCCCGAACCGTGTGACCGGCACGTACCACGAGGTTGGCCAGGGCGACGATCTGCGGGGTCGAACGGTAGTTGCGCACCAGCTGGACCACCTGCGAGTGCGGGTAGCGCCGCGGAAACTCCAGCAGGTACTTGGGCGAGGCGCCGGTGAAGGAGTAGATCGTCTGGGCCGCGTCACCGACCACACACACGTCGTCGCGCTCCCCCACCCACAGGTCGAGCAGCCGTTGCTGGAGGGCGTTGACGTCCTGGTACTCATCGACCACGAAGTGGCGGTACTGCGAGCGCACGGCCCGGGCGATGTCCTCGCGCTCCGCAAGGATGCCGACGGTCAGCAGCAGCACGTCCTCGAAGTCGATGACCCCTCGTGCGGTCTTGACCTCCTCGTAGGTCTGCAGCACCCGGGCCATCGCGGTGGCGTCCAGACCGGCAGGAGCGCGGCCCGCGCGACGGGCGGCGACGGCATACGTCTCGGGCGTGAGCATGCTGACCTTGGCCCACTCGACCTCGGCGGCGAGGTCACGCACAGCCACGCGGTCGAGCTGCAGGCGCAGTCGTGAGCCCGCTTCGGCGACCACGGAGGCCTTGTGTGGCAACACTTCTGGGGCCGCACCACCGATCGCCTGGGGCCAGAAGTAGTGGAGCTGTCGCAATGCCGCGGCGTGGAACGTCCGGGCCTGAACGCCCGGAACACCGAGGTCGCGCAGCCTCGTGCGCATCTCACCTGCCGCCCTGGCGGTGAACGTGACGGCCAGCACCCGCTGGGGCTGGTAGGCGCCGCTGTGCACGCCGTAGGCGATGCGGTGGGTGATGGCCCGGGTCTTGCCGGTGCCGGCGCCGGCAAGGACACACATGGGCCCGCTCGGCGACGCCGCCACCTGACGCTGCTCGGGATCGAGGGCGTCGAGGATGTCGTCGGCAGTCGGGGTGCCGATCGGTCGGCCAGGTGGGAAGGACATCGCATCAGATTCTCTCAGACCGGGGTGACAGGTCCGTGCCGGGAAGGCTGTGCTGGGAAGTAATCGGGTCTGGTCGCCGTTGACGAGATCACCCATTGACTGACGTTTGAGGAGATCTCGCATGTCCGCGGCCCCCGCCCTGCCCTCCGCCGGCACCATCACGGTGTTCAGCACGTCGTGGTGTGGCTACTGCCGCCGGCTCAAGACCGCCCTGGACCGCGAGAGCATCGCCTACACCGAGGTCGACATCGAGCGGCATCCGGCAAGCGCCGACTACGTCATGAGCGTCAACGGTGGCAACCAGACCGTCCCGACCGTGGTGTTCCCGGACGGCACCTCGGCGACCAACCCGTCAGTGGCCGAGGTTCGACTGCGCCTGGCAGCCTGAGGGCCGCCGCCACGGGAGGTGTTGCCACCCGGGCTACTACGGTCCGGCGAGGCCGTACGCGTGCTCGATGCGCAGCCTGGCCACCAAACGGCGGTCGGCGACCATTGCTGCGCGGTACTCGTCCCAGTCCGGATGGTCCTCACCCCTGATGGCGCGATAAACCTTGACCAGCTCCTCGACGGTGTCGTCATCTGGGGCCGCGGCGACCGGTGACAGCTCGACCGTTCCTTCGAGCACGGCATACGCCCAGCCATCGGCGCTGGTGACAAACACCGAGGCGCGGGGGTCGCGGCGCAGGTTGTGCACCTTGGCCCGGCCGTCGACCACGGAGATCCGGGCCATCGCCGCGGCGGGGTCGAACCTGAAGTTGACCGTCGAGAGCTGGGGCCGGCCGTCACGCTTGATGGTGGCCAGTGCGCCGATGTTGCGCGCGGAGGCCAGCGCGACCAGGTTCGGGTCCAGTGTCATTGCGGGTTCCGTGTCATTGCGAGTTCCGTTCTCCTAGTGACGAACTGGCGTGGTCCACTCGACCTGTTGGTCGATCGACCCGCCATACCAGTGCTCGATGATGCGTCGGGCGATGGACACGGTCGGCGAGATGCCGAAGCGGCCGGCCAGCACCATCTCGCGCAGCTCGGCGCGGCTGACCCACACGGCCTCGACGATCTCATCCATGTCGAGGTGAAGCGTCGGGTCGACAGCGCGTGAGGTGAAGCCCACCATCAACGACGACGGGAAGGGCCACGGTTGGTTTCCCAGATAGCGCACCTGTTCGACGACCACGCCAACCTCTTCGAGAACCTCCCTGGCCACCGCTGCCTCGAGGGACTCCCCCGGCTCCACGAAACCGGCCAGCACCGAGAGCCTCCCCGGTGGCCAGTGCGGGCTACGGGCCAGCAACAACCGGTCGTCGGCGTCTGTCACCGCCATGATCACGGCCGGGTCGGTGCGCGGGTAGTGCTCGCTGCCATCCTGCGTGCAACGCCGGATCCAGCCGGAATGGTCGGGCTCTGTGGTCGCACCACATCGGGGGCAGTGGGTGTGCGAGGCGTGCCAGTTGGCCAGTCCCTGCATCGTGGCGAACAAGCCTGCGTCCCTGTCCGGGAGCAGGGCGCCCACCTCGCGCAGGGTCCGCCACTGCGAGGTCTCGGGTGGGTCCAGGGAGTCGCCCGCCACCGCCAGGGCATCGGCCACCACCCCCAGGTATGCCGTGCCGTCGCCGTCCTGCCCCAGGAAGACTGCCAGCCGGTTCACGTCCCGTTCACCGGGCGAACGCAGAACAAGGGCCACCTCGCGATCGGACTCGATGACCTCTGCCCGACCCTCAATCAGCTCCACGACCCGCGTCGACGGGTCTTTGAGCAGCGAAGGCAACAGCTCCGGGTCCTTGCGCCGCAGACCGGCGCGGTCCAAAGTGCCGCGCGCGAGGGACAAATCACGCAAAGTTTCCGAAGAACGGCTCACGCCTGCCAGCCTAAAGGGCGCACTCGTCATACGGTGTCGGGGTGACCCGCACTCCCCTCGCCCTCGCCGCACTCGCCAGCGCCGCTGTGCCGGGCCTCGACCCCGCGACTGTCGAGGGGGTTGTGCACCTACCCGGGCATCAGTACGAGGTGGCCTTCATCCAGGACACGCAGCATCGCCGTTGGGTCGTGCGTGCGCCGATGACTGCTGCCGCCG
>JAYSQM010000085.1:0-10200 GCA_043721575.1 Phycicoccus sp. | reverse complement strand
GTCAAGGATGCGGTCGCCAGCTCGGGCGACCCGGTCGAGCAGCTTCTGGCCCTGGTTCGCGGGTTCACGGCCCACCATGCGCGCGGCCACACCGGTGCGCGGATCGTCAACTACGAGCTCGCCGCGCTGAGCCCGGAGCATCTGCAGGAGATCGCCGGCATCCGGCGCGCGATTGAGGAGGAGATGCGGCGCGTCGTGGAGTCAGGCATTGCGCGCGCTGCCTTCCGCAGCTCCAACCCACGGATGACGGCGCTGGCCCTGCTGTCCCTGGGCATCGACGTCGCCCGCTGGTACCGCGACGAGGGCGAGTGGAGCCCCGAGGAGATCGCCGACTACTACTGCGAGCTGGCGCTGCGCATGGTCGGCGTGCATCGCCAAGGGCTCGTGACGAAATAGCCTCATAGTCGGATGCCGAGCGGCCGTCAACGCCCCTTCCACCGGGGCGCTCGCTTCTCCGCGAACGCAGTGGGTCCCTCGAGGGCATCTTCGCTGCCGAAGACAACCTTTGCAGCCGCCGCATTCAACTCGTCCCACATCGGGGCATCCCAGTCCGACCCGTATGCCGCCGCGCGGTGGATGACAGCCTTGCTCTGCTGGACTGCCAAGGGCGCATTGGCCACGATGGTCTGCGCCAGCTCTAGTGCCACCTCGAGCGAGGTCCCCGCCGCGGCAACCCGGTTCACCAGCCCCCACTGCAGTGCCGTTTGCGCCGACATGTGTTCGCCGGTCAGGGCCGCTTCGAGCGCGATCTTCAACGGAACCTGACGCTGGAGCCTGAGCACGCCGCCGCCGGCCGCGAACAGACCGCGGGTCACCTCGGGGAGGCCGAGTTTCGCGTTCTCGTCGATCACCGCGAGGTCGCAGGCCAGCACGATCTCGGTACCTCCGCCCAGGGCAAACCCGTTGACGGCAGCAATTACCGGCTTGTCGATGAAGTGGCGGACCATCCCGCCGAAGCCCCATTCCGGGTGCCCCTCGGCACTGATGTCCTGGCCCGAGGCGATCGCCTTCAGGTCAGCACCGGCGCAGAACCCGCGGCCCTGACCGGTGATCACCACCGCCCACACCTCGGGGTCGGAGTTGCAGTTCTCCAGCTGTCTCCCGACCGCCGTGGCCAGCGCGGAGTTCACCGCGTTCATTGCCTCCGGACGGTTCAAGGTGATGATGGCGATGTGCTCGCGACGCTCGTAGAGAACCGCCGCTTCCTGAGTAGATCTACTCACAACTTTCCTTGTCCACAAGCGATCGGGCCAGGGTGCTGGGCGCATCTCGCGCCGAGCATCTTGCCATTGGTGATCTTGGGCAGTTCGTCGATGATCTCCACCCGCCTGGGTGGAGTCAGCCCACCGTCACCTCTTAGCTGGTCGAGGTCGCGCTGACCGCAGACTGATCCCGGTACTTGCGCAGCTCCTGCCTGGCGATCGCGCGCTTGTGGACCTCGTCCGGGCCGTCGGCCAGACGCAGGGTGCGCATGTGGGCGTAGGCCATCGCCAGCGGGAAGTCATCGGTGACCCCGGCGCCGCCGTGCACCTGGATCGCGCGGTCGATGATCTTCAGCGCGATGTTCGGGGCTGCGACCTTGATCGCGGCGATCTCCGTCTTGGCCCCCTTGTTTCCCACCGTGTCCATCAACCACGCCGCCTTCAGAATCAGCAGGCGGACCATCTCGATCTCGATACGCGCCTCGGCGATCCAGTCCTGGATGTTGGCGCGCTCGCTAAGCGGCTGGCCGAACGTGACCCTTGACTGGGCCCTTCTGCACATCAGCTCGAGTGCGCGCTCGGCCATACCGATGGCACGCATGCAGTGGTGGATGCGGCCAGGCCCGAGGCGGGCCTGGCTGATCGCGAAGCCCTCGCCTTCACCCTTGAGTACGTCCTTGGCCGGAACGCGCACGTCCTCGAAGGTGATCTCCGCGTGGCCCTCACGGCTGGCGTACCCGAAGACGGGCAGATTGCGCACGACGGTGACGCCGGGGGCGTCGATCGGGACGACCATCATCGTCTGCTGGCGGTGGGCGGCGGCGGTGGGATCCGTCTTGCCCATCACGATGAGCACCTTGCAGTTCTGGTGCATGGCGTTGGAGGCGAACCACTTGCGCCCGTTGAGCACGTACTCGCCATCGTCGCGCTCCATGCGCAGCTCGATGTTGGTCGCGTCGGAGCTGGCCACCGCGGGCTCGGTCATGGCGAACGCCGAGGCGATCTTCCCGTCGAGCAGCGGCTTGAGGAACTTCTCCTTGTGCTCGTCGCTACCGAAGAGGGTCAGCACCTCCATGTTGCCGGTGTCCGGAGCGTTGCAGTTGCACGCCTCCGCGGCAATGTGGCTGCGGCCCATGATCTCCGCGAGCGGCGCGTACTCCAGGTTGGTCAGGCCCGGACCCCAATCGGGATGCGGGTGGAAGAGATTCCACAGCCCACGCTCGCGGGCCTCGACCTTGAGCTCCTCGATGATCGGCGGCTGGTAGTGCGGGTTGCCCGACTCAAGCATCTGCTGGTCGTAGATCGCCTCGGCGGGGTAGATGTGCGAATCCATGAACTCGAGCAGATCCGTCTGGTACTTCTTGGTGCGATCTGAGAACTCAAACAGGGACATGCGAACTCCTGACGGGTAGTGGAGGAAAACTCGGTGGACGCTTGTCGAGGTGGCTGGCCACGCCCTCGACGACATCGGCCCCGTGGAAGGCCTCGAGCATCAGTTGGCCGGCCCGGGTGGCAGCATCGGCGTAACACGCGTCCGCGTCGCGCCGCATCTGACTCTTGATGGTTGCCATGGATTGCGGCGAGCAGTGGCCCGCAAGGTCGTTCGCGTAGTCGAGCACCCGGGTGAGCAGCTGCTCCTGGGGGACCAGGTGGTCCACCAAACCGATGCGAAGGGCCTCCTCTGCATCGACCATGCGCGCCGAGAGCAGCAGGTCCACGGCTCGGCTGTGGCCAACAACTCGGGGCAACATCCAGGAGATGCCGTCTTCGGCGATCAGTCCGCGCCGCGCGAAGGCAGTCGTGAATAGTGCTGCCTCGCCGGCAAATCGGACATCACAGTAGAGCGCTTCGACCATGCCCAACCCCGCTGCCACGCCGTTGATCGCCGCGATGATCGGCTTGCGAACGGTCAGCGGGAAGTCCCGCGGGCGCGACCGGACCAGGTCCTTGGCTGTTACGTCGGAGACCTGCATCAGGTCGCTCAGGTCCGCGCCGGAACAAAATCCGCGACCGGCGCCGGTGATCACGATGACACGCACCTCTGGATCGTTGTCGCCATCCTCGAGCAGGTCGAAATACCGGTCCTCGAGCTCGTTGTTCCAGGCGTTGAGCTTGCCCGGCCGATTGAAGGTCAGGACCAGCACCGCTCCGCGCCGTTCAGCCAGCACCAGGTCCGGGCCGGTGCTGGTATCGGTCATCGAGACCCCTCCGGCAGCGCGGCCTGACAGCGTCGCATGCCGCGCAGCCACCGGTCGTAGTCCGCGCACTTCCTTACCGGCTTCACAGCGATTGACTTCCTTCGTGAGCTCGAGCTGACCTGATCCAGGACTCTTCAGACATGTATAGTTGAAGTCGGCGTCAGATTCAAGTCACGGTGACACGGAACTGCGCCTCCGGTCCACCTACGATTCCCGATCGGCCAGAGCCGGCGGACTTCAGTGGACATCAGCGGCGATCAGGGAACCGCAGGGCGTTGGCCCAGAGTCGAGTGACGGTGAACACGAGGTCCTCGACGTCCAGTGGCCGCTCCCGGTCTGCACCCTCGCCGAGCGTGAAGACGCTGTAGGCAAGCCTGCTCACCATGCTCGACAGCGCCCGCGATGCCATCATCGAGTCGACTTCGGGATCTGCGATCCCTCGCGCCTGCAGATCGGCGATACCACGGGCATTGCGCCGGATGAACGCGTCGGCCCGCCGAGTGCGGAACTTGCGGAACTCGGGGTCGACGTGGGCGACCTGCTCGAGCAGTCCCATCAGCTTCGCGTTCCGCTTGTACGCCTCCAGGTAGGCCCTGTTGCTGGCCTCCAGCACCGCATACGGATCGTCGGCGCCGAGCACCCTGTCCATGCCGGGGTGCATCATGTCCTCCTGCGCCCCCTCCAGGACGGCGGCGAATACCTCTTCCTTGTTTGCGAAGTAGGTGTAGAAAGACCCGGTCGCGCAGTTGGCTTCCTTGGTGATGTCGGCAAGCCGTGCGTCAAGATAGCCCGACCGCTCGAAGACGGTCCGCGCCGCCTTCACCAGGGCCGCGCGGGTCCGCGCCCCCCGCCCAGTGGCGGGCGGCTCCCGCAGCAGAGCGGGGGATGGCCACCGACCTGCGCGCTCGCCCAGGTCCTCCTCGCGCGCTGTCATATCCATCTCCCGATCGTACGTGAGCCTCCGCCCCCCACTCTGCCTTTGCTTTTCCGATCACGACTCGACTCGAACCGGGGCAGTCCCCCCAGGAATCACACCGCTGTTTCCCCACGCGGCCAGGGCCGTGGCAGCTGAAAGGGAACTTCAGCGCGCCTCGGCAACGTTCCCGAGCGCCCGACGTGCGCTCTCCAGCGCAGCGTCCACCATGTCCGAGATGAGGCCAGCGCCAGTCTCGGCGTTCGCGTATCGCGGGTCTCCCAGAACCCCGTTCTGACTCACCGAACGCACGCCACCAGCCATCAGGGCAGGCAGCAGCCGTTGTAGTGGTTCGGTGTTTCCCGTTTCGGCGAGCTCCATCCGGACCAGTTCTGGTGCCAGGTGGAGCATGAGCGAGGTTTCGCTGATACCGGCGTGGACGTCGCCGTGTTCTCCTCCGATGTGGTGGAGGGTGAGGGACCGGCGCTCGTGTTGGCAGGTCTGCACGGCGGATCGCAGTGCCGTGGTGTTGCCGCCGTGGCCGTTGATGACCAGCACGTGCTGCCAAAAAAGTGACGCGTGGCGGACGAGCTCGACCACCATCAGGGATAGTGCGTCGGCCCCGATCGAGAGGGTGCCCGGGAACCCTGCGTGCTCGCCGCTGGCGCCGATGGGGATGCAGGGCGCGAGCCCGATCCGGGGGAGCCGGGCGTGCACTGCGCCGGCGACCGCCGATGCGATCCGTGCGTCTGTGTCCAGGGGGAGGTGGGGGCCGTGTTGTTCGAGGGAACCGATGGGGACGACCAGGAGTCGTCGGTCGCTGCGGGCCACCTGTGGCCATCTGGCCAAGGCCAGTGGCGGCAGCCCGGGATAGGGGTCGTTGCTCGTGGTCATGATCGCCAGGGGAGGTCACGAACCCTGGGTAGGAGGGGGTCGATGGTTCTGTGGTTCAGCGCGCCCTGCCAGACGCCGACGGAATAGGCGACGTCATCTAGCAGAGAGGCCACGACTGTTCCGGCGACGTGGGCGGTGCGCCGTTGAAGGCTCCCGGTGGACGTCTGCTTGTGGGTGGTCCAGGCCAGGTCGGCCGCGCCGGCCAGCGCAGCCAGCGCCAGGCGATTTCGCAGAGGTGGCACGGCCAGGGCGAGGGCAAAGGTGAGGGGCAGGAGTGGTCGGATGAGCCATCGCCCGAGTCCCGCGGCGGCTCTGACATGCCCGGTGGCCGCGAGCTGTCGGGCGTGTCGTGGGTCCAGCGAGGGCAGGCCTCGGGGTGCGGCGAGCACGGTGGCGACGGCCATGGCGCAGCCCAGCGATGGGCTGAGGCTCACTCCGGCTGCCCAGGGGATGAAGGACCACGCGGAAACGTCCACGTGTCTGACCTTGCCGGGGTGTCGACGGGACAGGGAAGCCGCGCTGGTGCCGTAGAACCGTCGTCGGCCCAGTGCGTCGAGGATCCGGGTGCGGGGTTCGTGGGTTACGACCACGCTGGGTTCGTAGCGGATCCGGCCGTGGTCGGCGAGCCGCCAGACCAGATCCACGTCCTCGCCGACGTGCATGTCCTCGCTGAACCCACCGGCGTCCCGGAATACGGCGGTCTTGATGAGTAGGCAGGCGCCGGGAACGTAGGAAACGGGTTGTCCCTGGCCGACATTGGCAGGGTGCGGGCCCTGATCCAGGGCGCAGGAACTCTCGAACCACGACGCGAGACCGGGGCCGGGCCGGCTCACGACGCGCGGGGCGACCGCGACCACATCGCGCCCGGTTGCGAACCCGAGCAGCCGCGGCAGCGTGTCGGCGCGCGGTTCGACGTCGGCGTCCAGAAAGAGAAGCCAGGTGGTGTCCGCAGCGGCGGCCCCTGCGTTGCGCGCGGCCGCTGGCCCTTGAGAACACCTGTGCCGCAGGATGCTCAGGTTCGGCTGTGGCTGGAGCGCTTCGGGCAGGGGGTTGGGAGAGCCGTCGTCGACCACGACCACGGCGACGCCCGGGGGCAACGCCGCCAGGATCCGCCGGATCGGGTCCGGAGCTGACCGGGCGGGGATGACCACGGTCACGCTCAGCACGGTTGCCGGCTCCGGTGGGGGCCTGATCATCAGGCCGCCCACCGCGAGCCGGTCGAGCAGCTCCCTGTGCGCGGGCGTCATCGCGCGCTCGTCCCCTCCGGCGAGGACCCTCTGGACCATCTGGGCGCCTCGCGGGCTGAACCGCATGATCCGGTATGGCGCCCCGCCGGCGAGGGTCACGGGATCGAGCCACCGGGTGCCGGCGGCCAACTGCCAGTGGTTCATCCGACGAACCCGCCGTCGACGCCGATGGCCTGGCCGGTGACCGCCGAAGCCCCGGGGCTGCACAGCCAGGCGACCGCAGAAGCGATCTCCTGCGGGTCGAGCAGGCGTTGGAGACGTTGGTGGTCGGCGAAGTCCTCGACGTCACCTAGCCCATAGACGTGAGCGGTGTGTTCCAGCAGCCGGGTGCGGGTGCTGCCCGGCATCACGGCGTTCGCGGTCACCCCGAACGGCCCCAGGTCCGCGGCCAGGGAGCGGACATAGCCGAGCGCGGCGTGCTTTGCTGCCACGTACGCCCCGAGGCGGGGCAGTCCGGCCCCTCCAGCGGAGGAGACCACCGCGACGAACCGGCCACGGCCCTGACCTGCTCGTAGTAGGTGGGGTACGGCGGCGCGGGCGAGGTTGGCGACGCCGTGAAGGTTGACGGCCAGGTCGCGGTCGAGGTCCTCTGGCGTGAGCTCCCAGGCGTGGCCGTCCGATCCCATGATTCCTGCCACGGCGATCGCGGCAATGAGCGCATCGGGCGACGAGACGTGTGCCAGAGCAAGGTCGACCAGGGACTGAACGTCTTGGGGCTTGCGGACGTCGCACGCCTGCACGTGGGCGCCGGCGCCGTCTTCGCGGCACAGCCGGGCCGTCTCCTGCAGGTCGCTGGGTGAGGCAAGCGGGTAGGCCAGTCCGGCGACCTGTCCTGGCGAAGCAACGTCTCCCAAGGTGACGTCAAACCCGTTGCGGGCCAAGGCGATCGCACTCGCACGACCGATACCTCGCGCCGCACCCGTGATCACCGCCATCGGCCGGCCGGTCACCGGCGAGACCCTGCCGCGTCATGGACCGAAGGTTCGCCCAGGACGGACAACGCGGTTTCCAGATGGGTCAGCAAGTCGCTGCCGTCCTCGGCAAGCCACTGCTCGTAAGCCGCCAACGAGGCACCCAGGGCCAAGTGACCGACAACCCGGGGCAGCAGGTCCTCCGGTCGGCAGTCCAACCGGAGCGCGGCGAAACGGACGATGATCCGCCGCCACTCGCCATAGCGCAACGTCGAATGCGCCTGCAGGGCATCGCTGTTCAAGATGAGCGCCATGCGGTTCCGATGGGACTGCTTGTTGGCCGGGTCGAACGCGTTGAAGGCGACGATGCCGCGCCGGATCGCCGTCATCAACGGGACGTCGCCAGGACACCTGGCGAACCAGTCCTCGAACTGGCCAAGGGCTTCGTCGAAGTCGCCCCAGACGACGTCGTTCTTCGAAGGGAAGTAACGAAAGAACGTGCGCCGGCCGATGCCGGCGGCATCGGCGATGTCCTCGATCGACGTCACCTCGAAACCCTGGTGGGTGAACAGGTCCAGACAGATCCGCTCCAGCTTCTGCCGCGAGGTCGACGGGCCCCGACCCACCCGGGAAGCGCTTCGGGCCGGAGGCGAACTGGGCCGCCGCCCTTGTCCTGCAGACGAGTTCGCCGCTCTGGGGGACAAAGTTTGAGACCTACCCTTCCCTTTCGGCACTGAGTGCCATTATGGTCCTGCTCACGGCAACCGCAAGCCTTCTACAAGAATTGAGGAGCATGTCATGAGCGACGAAGCCCAGACGTCGGTTGAGGCCGCCGAGTCTGACCACGAGACGTCACTGGTCGAGGAAGAGCTCCTTGTTGAGGAGATCTCGATCGACGGCATGTGCGGCGTGTACTGACCTGCGCACACCATGAGAGTCTCCTCGAACCTGTTGGGCCTGCCCGTGACCAGACCTGGCCCCGAGCCCTTCGACCCAGAGCGTGCATGGATGCTGAGCTCACAGGTCTCCGTGCGTCCTGAGCCGTTCGGTGCGCTGCTCTACCACTTCGGGAACCGCCGGCTGTCCTTTCTAAAGGAGCGGCGCCTGCTGGACCTTGTGGAGGTGCTCGGTGACCACGACAGCGCCCGGGCCGCATACATCGCGGTCGGCATACCGGGCCGGGACTGGCCCAGATACGACACCGCACTGACCGCCCTTGTTGCCAGCGAGATCCTGGCACCGGCGCCGAACCTGTCATCGAAGCAGACTTCGTGACCCTCACCGCCACGTCCACATCCGCCAGGGGGCTGGTTGGCCATTTCGAGCGCGGCCTGGATGCTCCCATCTGCCTGACCTGGGAGCTGACCTACGCGTGCAACCTGTCCTGTGTCCATTGCCTGTCGAGCTCGGGGCGACGTGACCCCCGGGAGCTGAACACGGCCGAAGCCAGGGCCGTGATCGACGAGCTCGAGCGGATGCAGGTGTTCTACGTCAACATCGGCGGTGGCGAGCCCACGGCGCGTCCGGACTTCTGGGAGCTGGTGGACTACGCCACCGCGCATCACGTGGGGGTGAAGTTCTCCACCAACGGGGTGCGCATCAACGCCGACATCGCGCAGCGGCTCGCCGGAAGTGACTATGTGGACGTGCAGATCTCCCTGGACGGCGCGACCGCTGAGGTTAACGACGCCGTCCGGGGGCCGGGCTCGTTCGACACCGCGATGCGCGCCATGGCCAACCTGGCCGATGCGGGTTTGCGCGGCTTCAAGGTCTCGGTGGTGTGCACGCGGGCGAACATCCCTCAGCTGGACCAGTTCAAGGCGATCGCCGACCGCTTCGGCGCCCAGCTGCGGCTGACCCGGCTGCGTCCGTCGGGGCGGGGAGCCGACACCTGGGAGGAGCTCCACCCGCTGCCGGAGCAGCAGCGTGAGCTGTACGACTGGCTGGTGGCCCACGGTGAGGGCGTGCTGACTGGCGACTCGTTCTTCCACCTGTCCGCGTATGGCCAGAACATGCCCGGTCTGAACCTGTGCGGGGCCGGGCGGGTGGTCGCTCTGATCGACCCGGTCGGTGACGTCTACGCCTGCCCGTTCGCCATTCATCAGGACTTCCTGGCTGGAAACGTCCGCGAGGCAGGGGGATTCCAGCAGGTATGGCGATCCTCGGACCTGTTCGCCGACCTGCGGACACCCCAGGACGCCGGAGTCTGCACCACCTGCAACGCCTTTGACACCTGCCGTGGCGGTTGCATGGCCGCCAAGTTCTTCACCGGGCTTGCGCTGAACGGACCGGACCCGGAGTGCGTCAAGGGCTACGGCGCCGAGGCGTTGCTGGCCCGAGTCGGCGCGGGCGCCCCAAAACCGAGCGCAGACCACTCGCACCGAACCAGCCACCGCGAGGTCGGCTCCCGCGGCTCAAGATCGGTCCCGGTCACCATCGGCTCGGGTCCGCGGCCCCGCCCGGTCAGTGCGTGCGAGGACAACCCGCTAGCCGGATTCAGCCCACAGCCGGGTTGAACGATATCGGCGACATGTCCCTTGGGGGGACCGCACTGGAGAGGTTTGTTATGGGCAAGAATGCATGGTTCGAGTCCGTCGCGGAGGCGCAGCGGCGGGCCGAGAAGCGACTGCCGAAGTCGGTGTACAGCGCGCTGCTGGCGGGCTCCGAACAGGGCGTGTCCTACGACGACAACACTGCGGCGTTCGCGGAGCTGGGATTCGCGCCGCACGTGGCCGGGCTGTCGGCGCAGCGCGACCAGGGAACGACCGTCATGGGGCAATCGATCTCCTTACCCGTGCTGATCTCCCCAACAGGAGTGCAGGCCGTGCACCCCGA
>JAYSQM010000084.1:0-37377 GCA_043721575.1 Phycicoccus sp. | reverse complement strand
GATCGCCGTCGACGACGCGCACGTGTCCCCCGATCCGCTCGACGAGCCCGGCGTCATCGGTGGCGGAGGCCCCGCTGGCGTGGGCATGCTCGAGCACCTCACGCAGGAACCCCTGCGGGGTCTGGATGCCGCGCAGCGACCTGCGGTCGGGAGTCGCCAGGACGCGACCCTGGGCGTCGACAACCTTGACGGTGTCGGTCACCGCGAGGCCGGGGACGACGGCGGGATGGCCTTCGCGTACGGCGTGGATCACCCGGGCGAACAGGTTCGCCGGGGCCAGACACCGGGCGGCGTCGTGAACCAGGACGATGCCATCGTCGTGGCGCAGCGCCGCGAGCCCCGCCGCGACCGAGGCCGACCGATCCGCGCCCCCGGCCACGACATCCACCCGGGGGTCCTGACCGGCGACGTCCCGTGCCTGCTGGAGGTGGGAGACAGGCGCCACGATGACCACGTGTCCCACCTCGCCACAACCCAGGACACCTCGAAGTGCGTGAGCCAGTAACGGCTCCCCGCACAACCGGGCGAACGCCTTGGGCAGCTCAGCACCGAGCCGCACACCGCTACCGGCGGCGACCAGGATCACTGCGACGTTCAATGTGCCACGACGTTCAATGTGTTACCACGCTCAATGTGTTACCGGGCTCACCTGACAACGCCGTTCAAGTCGCGACGACGTTCAGGAGGCGAGCACCTCGTCGAGGATGGCCTCAGCCTTGTCCTCATTGGTCTTCTCGGCGAGCGCGAGCTCGGAGACAAGGATCTGACGGGCCTTGGCCAGCATCCGCTTCTCTCCGGCGGAGAGGCCACGGTCCTTGTCGCGACGCCACAGGTCGCGCACGACCTCGGCGACCTTGATGACATCGCCGGACGCGAGCTTCTCGAGGTTGGCCTTGTAGCGCCGCGACCAGTTGGTCGGCTCCTCGGTGTGCGCCGCGCGCAGAACCTCGAAGACGCGCTCGAGACCCTCCTGGCCGACGACGTCGCGGACACCCACGAGGTCGCAGTTCTCGGCGGGAACCTCGATGGTCAGATCGCCTTGAGCGACCTTGAGCACGAGGTAGACCTTGTCCTCGCCATTGATGGTGCGAGTCTTCATTTTTTCGATCAATGCCGCACCGTGGTGCGGATACACGACCGTTTCGCCGACCTTGAAAACCATCTGCTGTGTACCCCTTTCGCGATCTCAAGAGTAACACGTCACGGCGACATCACGGAATCGGCGCTCACGCGTTTGTGCAGGTCAGAGCCACAATGGGCCCAAAGTTGGAGGTGAAGGCGGTCTTGACAGAATGCCGATTCACGTGCATGGCACGGAGACAGCGCGTGCCGTTGCGGCCTGCTCGAGGGCGACCGGTAGGCTGCCATCCGTGAAGCGTCGATCCCCTCGCCCCGCAAAAGTTTCCGGACTCTGGAGCACCCGAGGCGCCCCGACCCTCGCGGCCACAGCCCTGACGGGAGCCCTTGCCCTGTCCGGCTGCCAGGCCTTCTCGCCGATCCAGACCAACGTGCCCTACCAGCCGGCCGACGGCGTGGCCGTTGACCTGGGCGACGTACAGATCCGCGACCTCGTGGTCATCGCCGGCGCCCAGGGCGAGGTCGGCACACTGTCCGCCATGGTGGTCAACAAGGGCGCCGAGGCGGTCACGGTCACCTTCGCTGTCGGCACCGACGGCAGCTCTGCAAAGGCCGAGATCCCCGCCGGCACGCAGACCCGGCTGTCAGGCGTCCAGGGCACGGCGCCCGTCACGCTGCCGGCCATCCCCGCGGCACCCGGCGGCATCATCAAGGTCACCGTCAGCACCCCCACCGGTGGCGCTCCAGAGGTGTCCGTCCCGGTCCTGCTGCCCGACGGCTACTACGCCAGCCTGACCCCGGCACCGGCCCAGACCACCCCGGCACCCGCCCAGACCACCCCGGCACCGGCCCAGACCACTGCCTGAAGCCCGTCCGCTCAGCTCTGGCGCCAGGCTCAGGGAGTCTCGAACTTGTAGCCCAGACCGCGCACGGTGACGATGAACTGCGGACTTGCCGGGTCGGGCTCGACCTTGGCGCGCAGACGCTTGACGTGGACGTCCAGTGTCTTGGTGTCACCGACATAGTCACTGCCCCACACCCGGTCGATCAGCTGCATGCGGGTCAGCACCCGGCCAGAGTTGCGCAGCAGCATCTCGAGCAGCTCGAACTCCTTGAGCGGCAGCGGGGTGTGCTTCCCGTTGACCGTGACGACGTGTCGCTCGACGTCCATCCGAACCGGTCCCGACTCCAGCGTGGCCGGCAGCAGCTCCTCGGGCTCCTGACCACGACGCAGAACCGCCTTGATCCGGGCCAGCAGCTCCCGGCTGGAGTACGGCTTGGTGACGTAGTCGTCCGCCCCGATCTCGAGTCCGACGACCTTGTCGATCTCGCTGTCCTTGGCGGTCAGCATGATGACCGGCACGGACGAGCGCCGCCGCAGGGCCCGGCATACGTCCACCCCCGACAGGCCCGGGAGCATCAGGTCGAGCAGCACCAGGTCCGCGCCTGCGCGCTCGAAGTCCTCCAGCGCCGCGGGCCCTGTCTCGGCCACCGCCACCTCGTACCCCTCCTTGCGCAGCAGGTAGGACAGCGGGTCGGAGAACGACTCCTCGTCCTCGACCACCAGGATGCGCGTCATCGGGAGACCTCTCGCGTGCGATGGCCGGGCGTCGGGATCTCCGAGGCCGGTATGCCGGGTGCTGCGTCATCGCTTGCCCGGGTCGTGGGTGCCGCCGGCAGGCGCATGGTGAACGTCGAGCCGTGGCCCTGTTCACTCCAGACCGTGACCTCTCCGCCGTGGTTGGCGCAGATGTGCTTGACGATGGCCAGTCCCAGTCCGGTGCCGCCGGTGGCGCGGGACCTGGCGGCGTCGACACGGTAGAACCGCTCGAAGATCCGCGCCTGCTCGCTCTCGGGGATGCCCTGGCCCTGGTCGGCGACCGCGATCTCGACCAGCTGTTCCTCAGAACGCAGGCTGACCGCGACCCGAGCGCCGGACGCTGAGTAGTTGATGGCGTTGCCGACGAGGTTGCGGATGGCGGTGGCAAGCAAGTCTGCGTCGCCGAAGACCTGCACGCCCTGCGCCAGCGACGACACGATCTCGACGCCTCGGGACCCGGCGACCAGCCTGGACTGCTCGATGGCCTCGGCCGCTACCAGGCCGACGTCCACCAGCTCGGGCTCGTGCAAGGTGTCGGCGATCTGAAGGCGGGAGAGGTCGACGATCTCCTGGACCAGGCCGGTGAGCCGCGTGCTCTCCACCTGCATCCTTCGGGCAAAGCGGGCCACCGCCTCGGGATCGTTCTTGGCCTCCAGTACGGCCTCCGCCAGGAGGGCCAGCCCGCCGACAGGGGTCTTGAGCTCGTGGCTGACATTGACGACGAAGTCACGACGCACCTCCTCGACGCGTCGAGCCTTCGTGCGGTCGTCCACCAGCAGGAGCACGTAGGCGCTGCCCAACGGGGCCACCCGCACTCCGACCGTGATCCGGCCACGCCCGAGGGGACCGCGGGCCAGATCGAGCTCGACCTCCCTGATGACACCGTCGCGGCGGACCTGTCTGGCCAGATGACGCAGCTCGTCGTGGACCAGGTCGTCATCGCGGACCAGGCCGTGAGCCACGGCCGAAGGGCTGGTGCTGACGACTGCATCGGCGGTGTCCAGGACGATCGCCCCTGAACGCAGGACGGCCAGCACGGTTGACACCCCGGCCGGCAGCGCCAGAGGATCCGGAGCCTGCGGGACATGGCGCTGCGAACGCTCGGACAGGCGCACCGAAGCCACCGATACGGCGCCGGTCACCAGGCCGAGCGCGCCACCGAGAATGGCCGCAGCTGTCGAGTCCACAACACTCAGCGTACGCACGGCCAGGGCCCTGACCGGACCGTCGGCTCCATTGCCGAGCACCCAACCCCCTACTGTTCACCTCAGCGCCGAGGATCGTTCACCGGCGGGTGCGACCCTCGGCAGGCACGCGGGTGACGCGTGCCCGGCATACGAAATGCGTGACCTGAAAACGTGACCTGAAAAAAGGACCCAAATGCGCAACTCCTTCCACGATGACCTGGACAAGATCTCCGACCAGCTGGTCGAGATGACCCGACTTGCCGGGTCCGCCATGTCACGGGCGACCACGGCGCTGCTCGACGCCGACCTTCAGCTGGCCGAGAGCGTCATCGCCGCGGACGAGCAGATCGACGCGCTACGCCGGGACCTCGATGACCGCTCGATCGACCTGCTCGCCCGTCAGCAGCCAGTGGCCACCGACCTGCGCATGGTGGTCACCGCGATGCGGATGAGCTCCGACCTCGAGCGGATGGGGGACCTTGCCCGGCACGTGGCCAAGGTGGCCCGGCTGCGTTACCCGAACTCCGCCATCCCCCCGGTGATGCGCTCCACCGTCCTGGAGATGGGTCAGGTGGCCGAGCGGATCGTGGCCAAGGCCGGGTCGGTCATCGCCGGCAAGGACATCGAGTCTGCGATCGCCCTCGAGCGCGACGACGACGAGATGGACCGCCTGCACCGGGACATCTTCAACATGGTTTTGGACAACAAGTGGACGTATGGCACCGAGGCGGCGGTCGACGCAACCCTGGTGAGCCGTTACTACGAGCGGTTCGCCGACCACGCGGTGTCGGTCGCTCGTCGGGTCGTCTATCTGGTCACCGGCGAGTGGCACACGGACGCTCAGCTGGACAACGAGGAGGATCTGTAGCCGGCGTCAGCGGCCCTGGTTGGCGACAGCCTCGGCAGCAGCCCTGGCCGCCGCGGGGTCGAGGTACTCCCCGCCCCTCGTCAGCGGCATGAGGTCGTCGTCGAGGCGATAGATGAGCGGCATACCGGTGGGGATGTTGAGCCCGGCGATGTCCTGGTCGCTGATGCCATCGAGATGCTTGACGATTCCGCGCAGGCTGTTGCCGTGGGCGGCGACCAGGACGGTCCGGCCGGCGCGCAGGTCGGGCACGATCGCGCTCTCCCAGTAGGGCAGCATCCGCTCGACGACGTCCTTGAGGCACTCGGTGTCGGGCGGGCCGCCCTCGATGTCGGCATAGCGCGGGTCGTGGGCCTGGCTGAACTCGTCGTCGGCCGGTTGCGGCGGCGGCGGGACGTCGAAGGAGCGGCGCCAGAGCATGAACATCTCCTCGCCATACTGCTCGAGGGTCGCCTTCTTGTCCTTGCCCTGCAGGGCGCCGTAGTGGCGCTCGTTCAGGCGCCACGAACGGCTCACCGGTATCCAGTGACGGTCGGCCGCGTCCAGCGACAGGTTGGCCGTGGTGATGGCACGACGCTGCAGCGAGGTGTGCACGATGTCGGGGAGCAGTCCGGCCTCCTTGAGCTGCTGGCCGCCGCGCACGGCCTCGGACCGGCCCTTGTCGGTCAGGTCGACGTCGACCCAGCCGGTGAACAGGTTCCTGGCGTTCCACTCGCTCTCACCGTGGCGCAGAAGAATGAGAGTAAGAGGTTCGGCAGTGGTCATGCGTCCGAGTCTATTTGCTCATCCGAGTCATCCGAATCCACCCCACCCCACCCCACCGAACACCGCCACGGCACCGTTTGGGGGGCCGAAAGGCCAAGAAACGGTGCCGGCGCGGTGTTCGGTCACTCGAGCAGATGGCGGAAGGCTTCGAGGTTGCGGGTGGACTCGCCCCGCGAGATGCGCCAAGCCCACTCCTTCTTCATCGACTCCAGGAATCCCATCGCCAGCAGCTCGTTGAAGGCGCCGTCGGCAGCTTCCAGGATCACGCCGAAGATCTGATCCAGGTATGCCGCGTTCGCAGCTTCCAGCGGCACGCGCCCGGTGACGTAGACGTCGCCGGACCTGTCAATGCCGTAGGCGAGACCGGGCAGCTTGAGGTTGCGGCGCAGCAGGTAGGCATAGACGGCCGCGTGGTTCTCGTCGGGGTTGCGCACGACGAAGGCAGAGATCGACAAGGACTGCTCACCGATGACGACCGAGCAAACCGTCTTGAGCTTGCGCTCCCCCGGCAGCGTGACGACGAGCTCCCCGGCGCGCCTTCCGAGCTCCCACTCGATACCGGCATCGTCGAGAAACTGGCGCACGGACTCATGGACCGCAGCACTGCCACCGGGGTTGGATCCAGTCACGGGATCACCGCCGCCGGGACACCGACCAGGCCGCGAGGGTCGTCGATCGGCGAGGCCGTCCAGTCGATCATGGACTCGGTGTAGACCTCAAGCAGGCGGTCGGTGGTGCGTTCCCAGCTGAACTGCGAGGCGTGCTCGACAGCCTTACGGCTCAATAGCTCTCGGCGACGGGGGCCATCGAGAAGACCCTCCAGTCCAGCACTCCAGTCGGCCGTCTCGTGCCCGTTGATGAGCAGGCCGCTGTCGCCCACCGCAAACGGCAGGCCACCCACGGCGGCGGCGACCACCGGGGTCCCGCAGGCTTGGGCCTCGAGGGCCACGAGACCGAACGACTCGCTGTAGGACGGGACGGCGACCAGGTCAGCGGCGCGATACCACCGGGCCAGGGTCGCTCGGTCGACCGGGGGCACAAAGCGTACCTGCGCGGCGATGCCGAGCTGCCCCGCCAGCTCCTGCAGCGCGCGGGGCTTGCCGAGACCGGAGCCGCTGGGACCACCCAGGACAGCGACAACCAGTCGCTGTCGCAGCTCGGGTCGCCGGGCCAGCAGGTCAGCGGCCGCCTTGAGCAGCACATCGGGAGCCTTGAGCGGCTGGATCCGGCCCACGAACAGCAGCACGTGGGCGTCCTGGGGCAGCCCCACCCGGGCGCGCGCTGCGGCCATGTCCCCGGGGGTGAACAGCTCCAGGTCGACACCGGGCGGAACAACACGCACCTTGCCGGGGTCCGCGTCATACAGGTCGATCAGGTCAACTGCCTCGCCCCGGGTGTTGGCCACGAGGCGGTCCGCGGACTCCACGACCTGGGTCTCACCGATCTCACGACCGGGCGGCTCGGGCGTATCCCCTTCTGCCAGCTGGGAGTTCTTGACCCGAGCCATCGTGTGCATGGTGTGCACCAGCGGCACCCGCCAACGGTCTGCCGCCAGCCAACCCACCTGCCCGGAGAGCCAGTAATGGGAATGCACCAGGTCGTACCAGCCCTCGGGTCGGGCCGCCCCGGCGCGCATGACCCCCTGGGCGAAGGCGCACAGCTGGCCGGGGAGGTCTTCCTTGCCCAGGCCCTCGAACGGCCCGGCGATGACGTTGCGGACGTGGACCCCGGGCGCCAGCTCGGCCTCGATCGGCAGTCCGCCATCTGTCTTCCGGGTGAAGATCTCGACCTCGATGCCCCGTCGTGCGAGCCGTTTGGAGACCTCGGCGACGTAGACGTTCAGCCCGCCCGCGTCGCCGGTCCCTGGCTGCTCGAGCGGCGAGGTGTGGACGCTGAGCATGGCAACCCGACGAACCTGCGGCACTGCCGGCATGGGTCTCTCCTCGTCCCTGGGCACAGGGCTATTGAACCCTCGGTGCTATTGAACCCTCAGTCCCAACGCCGCGGGACCGCCGGGTATTTCGCCACCTTCAGTCAGCACAGGGCGATACCTGCGCCCCGTGGCGTCCACCAATCCACCGCAACGTCATCAGGAAGCGATCACCGTTGCCTGGCCAGCAGCCCGGCCCCGCTTCCGGGGCGGTCAGCGGTCTAGCCGCACGTAGTCGTCCTGGAGGCGCTCGATGTCGGCCTCGTCGAAGTCCCCGAACGCGATCTCGAGCACTCGGCCCGGCTCGGTCCCACTGTTGGCCATCCGGTGCCGGCAACCCTGGGGCGCCCAGATCCGCTCGCCGGGCTGTGCCGTCCAGATGCGGTCATCGATCTGGATGTCGATCGGCACGTCCAGGACCTGCCACATCTCGTCGCGGTGACCGTGGGTCTGCAGGGAGAGCCGGTGCCCGGGGTTCACGGTGATGATCTTGACCGTGACGGCTTCGTTGGAGACGAACTGCTCGAACTGACCCCAGGGACGTTCGGTGGCGAACACCTCGTCACAGCGGCTGGGTGTTTCAGACATCGTTCCCCTCAGAGCCCGGATGGATTGGTTCTGTCGAAGTCTGCCCCATTGACAACGGTTCTCCGGACAGGAACCCGCCGATCAGGTCCCTCATCTCACCACGGTGGCGCCACATGATGCCGCCGGGAGGCATCACCTCGAGGTGGGCGTGGGGCAGCGAGGCGGCCAGCTGCTCGGCCACCCACACCGGGTGTGCAGGGTCCTGTTCCTGGGCGATGACCAGGGCCGGTGCGATGACCGTCGCAAGCACCGCGCGGTCCGTGAGGGGCACCGCGGCCGGCAACGCCCGCAGCGCACATGAGACCGAGGGGCCCACCAGCGCGCTGGCCTGACGTCTGCACCAGAGACGCACCGCCGGCTGGGTCCGCGCCGCGACCGGCTGCTCCTGAAGCAGGAGCGCCGCCAGACCCTCCACGTCGCGGTGGTCGACGCACAGCGCCATCTCCGCCAGTCGATCCAGCGCGTCGTCGGTGCGGGGTCGGTCCAGGACCGCCGGCATGACGAACACCAGCCGCTCGAACCGCAGCGGGGTGTGTGCCAACAGACTGCACAGCGCGCCGGCACCCATGCTCACCCCAAGGGCTTGAGTCGCCCCGACCCGGTCGGCGACCGCACTCAGCTCATCGGCGAGGGCGGCATAGGTCCAGGACGTCTCCGGAGCGGCGGGGGGTCCGTGACCCCGGAAGTTGATGAACGTGCGACTGCCCTTGACCCCCGACCCGAACGGTCGAGTCGTCTCGATGGTACCGGTCAGGCCATGAGCGAAAACCGTTGCGGGCGAACCGGATCCGGTGGTGATGAACTCGAGCGACGTGTTCGGACCATCCAGCGGCGACGTGGTCGGGCCGGCTGGACGCACGCTCACCAGGGGCCGTAAGGACCGTTGTTCGAGGACCCGCGTCCCATGACCTTGCGCAGCGCGGGACGCACGTCCGCGGCGTAGACCCCCGAGCCGACCACGGCCAGGATCCAGGGCAGCGAGAACGGGGAGGCGAGGCTGTAGAAGCTCAACGCGACGGCAACCCCGAGGATGACCAGCCAGATGTTCTTGGACGCCTTGTCGGCAGCTGTGAACGCGTCGGGCCGGTGCCGCAGAGCATCGACCAGACCGAAAACCGACAGCACGAGAGCGGCGACCCCAAAGACGAGCGCGATGAGCCCCAGGAGGCTCCCGAAAATGTCCAACATGCTTCCAGCGTACGTGGCCGAGCCCGGTTCAGACGTCGACGACCAATGCCCGCAGGGGCTCAGATCCCAACGGCGACGATCGACCCGACCTGCTGGCCATGGCCGAGCACCGGGGCGTTGGCCAGCTCGTCGAGAACCTCAGCGTCGATACCGAGGCGCCGCAACGCTGCTGCCATCACGACAGGCCGGGCACGCTGACCACCGTCGGCGATCTTGAGAGCGACCGCACGCCCGTCGGCCAGCCCCACGGCATACACGCTCTCCGCGCCGTCCTTGGCGATCAGTCCGGGAACGCCGCGGATAAGCGACGTGACGTCGCGTCGCGTCCCGCCCAGCCACTGCGGATACGCCCGTATCGCGGCCGCCACCTTGGCATCGTCGGTGCCCGCGGGAGCAATGGCAAGGCGGGAGAAGGCCCGCGCCAAGCCGCTCAGGGACACAGCCATGACCGGAGCGCCACAGCCGTCAGTCCCCGTGGCCGCAACGGGTTCGCCGCTCAGGTCGGACAACGTCTGCGCGATCAGCTGCTGCAAGGGATGCTGCGGTTGGCGGTAGGTCGCAGTGTCCCACCCGGCCGCGACGCACGTCGCCAGCATCGCCGAGTGCTTGCCGGAACAGTTCTGCGCGAGCGGGGTCGCCCCTCGGCCCGAAGCGATCCAGGCCGTGCGCTCCGACTCGTCGTACGGCAGGTCGGGGGTGTTCTGCAGGTCCTGCTCGCTGAGCCCGGCCCCGGCGAGGATCCGCTGGACGCCCTCGAGGTGGAACGGCTCCCCCGAGTGGCTCGCGGCCGCGAGCGCGAGCAGCTCGCCGTCAAGGTCCAGACCGCCGCGCAGCATCGCCAGCGCCTGGATGGGCTTGCTGGAGGACCGCGGGAAGATCGGACCGAAGACGTCGCCGACCGCCAGCAAAGTCGAACCGTTCGCGTCCAGTGCCACCACGCTGCCGTGATGCACGGACTCCACGAAGCCGGAGCGGACGACATGGGCCACCACGGGTGCGTCATACAGGGAAACTCGCTGCTCAGTCACGGCGGCGAGCCTACTGCTCCAACGACAATGCCCTCCAACGACAGCGGCATCCAACGACAGCGCGGCCGGTGTCGAGGGATCGACACCGGCCGCGCCGGTCACTGCTCAGCTGGCCGAACAGGGGCAGCTGCGGCTGCGGTCAGTCGCCCACCTTGGCGGTGGCGGTCTTGGTGGCCTTGGTGGCGGTGGTCGCCGTCTTGCGAGCGCCGGTGGCAGCGGACCGGGTGGCGCGCTGCGCCGAGGCGGTGCCCTTCTTGGCGGTGGCGGTGGTGCGCCTGGCCGAGGTGCGCGTGGCGGCAGCGGACTTGCCCACGGTGCCGGTGGTGGCCTTGGCCTCGTGGTGGACAGACGCAACAACGGCATCCAGAACGACCTCGGCCTCATGGCGACCGCTGGTCAGCGTGGCCTTGGCTGCGCGCTGGGTGTCGACCGCAGCCTTGCGGACGGTCGTGACGGCGCCCTTGCCGAGGGAGACGGTGCTGCCTGCCTGGGCCAGCAGGTCCTTGGTGGCCTTCTGGTTGCGGATGCGCTTGACCAGCTTCTGCCCGCGGACGGCGAGCTCGGAGTATGTCTCGTGGGCCTTGCCGGCAACCTCGAGGGTCTGGTTCAGGGCCAGTGCGGGGATCTGCTGGGCCTGCTCGGCGACCTTCTCGGCGCGCTTGACGGCCTTGCCCTGCAGCGCGCTCACGTCGAGGTCGCCGCGAGCGGCAGCGGCGCGGGCGCCGACGCGGACGCGGACGGCCCGAAGCATCTCGACGGCCAGGTCGGTAACGCCGACGGCGGCGTAGACGGGGGTGGTGTCGGTGACGGTCTTGCGGATGTCCTTGACGAGAGTCATGACTGCTTCTCCTTGGTGTGTGACTGCTGGGTCGGGTTACTTCTGTGCCGGACTTGGTGCCGGACGGGGTTTGGTGGGCTTCGAGGCTTTCGAAGACTTGCTGGGTGCCGGCTCCCCTACGAAGGACTCGTAGACGTCCAGCAGGACTCCGCGCTGTCGGTCGCTCAGCCTGGGGTCGGCCAGGATGGCGGCAGGGACATCAGCCGAAGCGGCAGCACCTCGATCGGTGCGCTCCTCGAGTATGCCGGCGCGGACGTATAGGGACTCGGCCGAGATGCGCAGGGCCTTGGCAAGGGCCTGCAGGATCTCGGCGCTCGGCTTCTTCAGCCCGCGCTCGATCTGGGAGAGGTAGGGGTTGCTGATCCCCGCCACCGCGGACAGCTGCCGCAACGAGAGCTGAGCCGAGTGGCGCTGCTCTCGCAGGTGGTCGCCGAGATCGTGAACGGAGATCGGCGTGAACTTGGGCATGACCCCATTGTGCTTGCTCTAGTTAGCAGATTGCAAACTGAGCAAGCGTGAGCCCGCTCACGTTCATCCCTCTTGTTGCGCCGAAACCACCGTCTGAGGCCGACTCAGACCCTCAAACGGTTTCGGCGCAACAAGGACGAGAAGGTGTGGTGGCTGGGTGGCTGGGTGGCTGGGTGGGTTGGTGGCTGGGTGGGTTGGTGGGTTGGTGGTTAGGCGGTGGTGCGACGTTCCTTGATCGACAGCAAGGCGCGCGCCTCGTCGGTCGTCAGCGGCGGACGCTGCATCAGCCGGGCCAGATCCGCCGCCCGCGACACCAGCTCGTCGTTGCGCTGCACCGGCTGCCCCTTGGCGTAGGTCAGGTTGTCCTCCATTCCGACCCGCAGGTGCCCGCCGGACGCGAGCGCCGCGGCCGCGATCGGGAGGTGGCTACGACCGATGCCGGTCGCCGACCAGGAGGTCACCTCAGCAGGCAGGGCCTGTATGCCGGATAGCAGCGCCGCCGGCGTGCCCGGCATACCGCCTGGGACTCCGGTGACGAAGTCGACGTGCACCTTGCCGCCGTAGGGCAACCCGAAGGCGTCGATCAGGCGCCGCAGCGCCGCGACGTGCCCGAGGTCGAACAGCTCGAACTCGGGGACGATCTCGCGCTCCTGGGCCTGCCGGTAGAGCTGGGCCATGAACGGGTAGGGGTTGAGGAAGACGTCGTCGCCGAAGTTGGTGGTGCCACAGGTCAGACTGCAGGAGTCCGGCCCGGCGTCCAGGACCGTGAGGCGCTTCTCGAGCGGGTCGTGAACGCTGCCACCGGTGGAGAGCTGGATGACCATCGACGTCTGCTCGCGCACGGCCTGGACGGTCTCGCGCAGCAGAACCGCATCCAGGCTGGGCCGGTGGTCGGCGTCGCGGATGTGGATGTGGATCAGGGAGGCGCCGGCGGCCTCGCAGGCTACGGCGGTCTCGACCAGCTCGGCCAGCGTCGTCGGCAGCTGGGGGCAGTCGGCCTTGGCGGTCTCGGCTCCGGTGGGCGCGACAGTGATCAGGGTCCCCGCGGCTGGGACCGCGGGTTGCCCAGCTGGGACCGCAGGTGGCACAGTCCGGGGAAAGTCTTTGCTCATGGCTGACATCCTGCCAGCCGGGGCGCCGATACCACCGCTGGCGCTTGGGCGCAGTACCCTTGCCAACGGCGAGAAGCCAAGCATCGCTGGGCGACGGAGAGAAACACCTGTGGAGCTGAAGGACTACATCCGCATCATCCGGAAACGGTGGCGGATCATCGTGGCTGCCATGCTCGTCGTCCTGGCGGGCGCCGCCTTGGCGACCGCCCTGAGCCCCAAGGTCTACCAGGCGCAGACCCGGCTCTTCGTCTCGACATCCGGTGGAAGTGACAGCGGGGCCCTCCTTCAGGGCAGCAGCTTCACCCAACAACGAGTCAAGTCCTACGCCGACGTCATCACCACCCCCAAGGTCCTTGACCCGGTGATCGAGACGCTGACGCTCGACACGACCGCGGCGAAGCTCGGAACCCAGATCACCGCCACGGTCCCGCTCGACACCGTTCTGATCGAGGTCGCCGTAACGAACGCCGACCCGCGCGTGGCCGCCCAGGTCGCCGACGCCGTCGGCAAGCAGTTCACCAAAACCGTCGCTGACCTCGAAAGCGTCGCGGACGGCAAGTCCAGCCCGGTCAAGGTGACCGTCGTGAGCACCCCGACCGTTCCCACCACGCCGATCAGCCCCAAGCCGACCCGCAACCTGGCCCTTGGCGTGGTGCTCGGTCTGCTACTGGGCCTGGGCCTGGCCCTGGTCCGGGACCTGCTCGACACGACCATCAAGGGCGAGAAGGACATCAAGGACGTCACCGACGTGACAGTCATCGGCGGCATCTCCTTTGACCCGGAGGCCACCAAGCGTCCGCTGATCGTCCAGGCCGACCCGCACAGTCCTCGCGCCGAGGCCTTCCGCACGTTGCGGACGAACCTGCAGTTCGTGGACGCCGCCAACCACCCCCGATCCATCATGTTCACCTCGTCCCTGCCCGGTGAGGGCAAGACGACGACGACGGCGAACCTCGCGATCACCATGGCCGCCAGCGGCGCCCGCGTGTGCATCATCGAGGGAGACCTGCGGCGCCCACGTCTGCTCGAGTACATGGGCTTGGATGGTTCCGTCGGCCTCACCAACGTCCTGATCGGCCAGGCCGACCTCAGCGACGTGCTGCAGCAGTTCACCAACACCAGCGTTTATGTCATCGGCTCCGGTTCAGTTCCGCCCAACCCCAGCGAGCTGCTCGGCTCGGCCGCCATGAACGAGACCCTGCGTGAGCTTGAGTCCCGCTTCGACGTCGTCATCATCGACGCACCTCCGTTGTTGCCCGTGACCGACGCTGCCGTCCTGAGCACCATCGTCGGCGGGACCGTCGTGGTGGTCGGTGCCGGGCTGGTCAATCGCGACCACCTGGCCAGAGCGCTGCAGTCCCTGGACGCCGTCAAGGGTCGCGTCCTGGGCCTTGTCCTCAATCGGCTGCCGACCAAGGGCTCCGACGCCTACTCCTACTACCGCGACGGCTACGCCCCGGAGTCACCACGTCAGCGCACCAAGGAGCGCGAACGGGCGGGTTCCTGACCTGGACAGATCGCCCTCTGGACGAAGCGCCCTAGCGCCGGACGATCTCCTCCTGGTTGGCACTGAGCCCGGCGACCAGGCACACCGCATCCAGTGGGGTGTTGCGCTTGATGACGGCCAGGGCGATCGGGCCGAGCTCGTGGTGACGCGCCACCGAAGTCAGGCGGCCGACGGCCCGGCCGTCGACCTCGACATCGGCGCCGCGCTCGGGCATGGTGTGACCGGAACCATCGAGGTGCAGGAACACCAGCCGACGCGGCGGTCGCCCAAGGTTGTGAACGCGAGCCACGGTCTCCTGGCCGCGATAGCACCCCTTGTGCAGGTGTACGGCCGTACGCAGCCAGTCGACCTCGTGAACGATCGTACGGTGGTCGGTCTCAAAACCCAGGCGCGGACGCCAGGCAGCGACGCGTAGGGCCTCCGCGGCCCACATCCCCGCCATCGGCCGATCCCCTATCGCCGCCTCCAGCTGGTCGCGGGGGACGATCAGCTCGCGCCAGGGGCGCTGGCTCCCCGGGTGCAGGGCCGGGTCGACCACCACGCTGTATGCCGCGGTGTCACCCACCATGAGCGGCCATGGGTCACTCCAGGCCAAGGGCTCCGCCGGTGTGGTCTCGGACCGCACTGGCTCACCGATCACGGCGTAGTCGGCACTGACGTCGCGGACCTCGACGCGCAGCATGAAGCGCATCGAGTCCAGCCACGAGGCGAGCGCCGGAGCCGTGCCGGGCTCGACGGTGACCCAGGTGGTCTGGCCGTCGTCCACGAGGTGCAGGGCATGCTCGATGTGCCCCTTGGGGCTGAGGACCAGCGTCTCGGCGGACCTGCGCGCAGCCAACCCCGTCAGCATCTGGGTGGTGACCGAGTGCAGCCAGGACAGTCGGTCCGGCCCGGCGATCGTGAGGACCCCGCGATGGGACAGGTCGACCGCGGCCAGGCCCTCGACCAGGAGCCGCTGCTCGCGCAGGGGATCGCCGTAGTGCGCGGCAACGCCAGCATCAACGCCCTCACCGGCCACGGCTCCGGACCGGCCCAACAACGGGCTGGGCGGCGCGACGACAACTGTGCTCGCTGGAGTTCCTGTGCTCGCTGGAGTTCCTGTGCTCGCTCGGATGTCTGTGCTCACTGGGGTTCCTGGGCCGAACATGCTGCGCACCATCCGTGTATCGCCATGTGTTTCACATCCGCCACAAAGCCGTGGCGGGTTAAAAGATTCCCCACGAACGGATCAGCAGTTGCGACCGCGCTCTCGATGACCGTCCCGCACGTCAGACACACGAGGTGCACGTGGTCGGCGTGGTCGGACAGGTGATAGGTCGGCGAACGGTGGTCCAGGTGGGTGTGGGAGACCACGCCCACCTCCTCGAGCACCTCGAGGTTTCGATAGATCGTGGACAGGGACAGGGCCGGCCCACCGTCCCGCCCTACGGCCGTGGCGAGGCCGTCGGGCGTGGCGTGGACGAGCACACGGACCGCATCGATGATCCGCTCCCGCTGCGGGGTCAGCCGCATGCCCCTGGCCCTCAGGGATTCGCCAAGGTCCCTCATACCGGCGAGCCTACTCGTCGCTCGCGCGGCCCTCAGGGCTGGCTCGACCTTAGACTGGGCCGCATGCTGGACGAGTTCACCACCTCAGAGACCGCGGAAGTCGCTGCGCCCAGGAGGCACCGCACCCGTCGGATCATCGTGAGCTTGGTCGCGATCCTGCTGGTGCTCACGGTCGGGACCGGTGCGGCATACCTGGCGTTCCTGAACCACACGGTCACGACCAACGTCAAGCACGCGGCTCTGCTGCCGACCCCCAGCGCGGGCGAGTCCGTGCCCACCAAGGACCCTTCGGCCAAGGACGCCCAGAACATCCTCTTGATCGGTTCGGACAGCCGCGGCAGCGTGGCCAACGGACGTTCCGACGTCATCGTCCTGATGCACATCAGCAGCGACCGCAAGAAGGTCTACCTCGTGCACTTCCCGCGCGACATGTACGTCGACGTGCCGGGGCGTGGCAAGGACAAGATCAACGCCGCCTACGCGTATGGCGGGCCGCAGCTGCTCGCCCGCACGCTGCAGAACCTGGTCGACGTGCCACTCGACCATGTGGCCGTCATCGGTTTCGAAGGTTTCAAGGCCATGACCGATGCAGTCGGCGGGGTCGACGTCTACGCCGAGGAGGCCAGCACCGAGCCCGGCAGTGGCGCTGTGCGGGTGGGCGTGAACCACCTGGGGGGTGAGGCCGCCCTGGCGTTCGTCCGAGAGCGACACCAGCTCGCCGAGGGCGACATCTCCCGAGGCCGTCGCCAGCAGGCATTCATCAAGGCGCTGATGCTCCAGGGGCTGAGCAAGGCGACCTTGGCCAACCCGTTGCGCTTCGCGCAGTTCGTGGACGCCGGCACCCGGAACCTCACGGTTGACAACGCGTTCTCCGTCGCCGACATGCGCTCGCAGGCACTGGCGATGAGAGGTCTGCGCAGCAAGGACATCATCTTCATCACCGCACCTATCACCGGCTTCGGTACCAGCCCCCAGGGCGCCTCGATCGATATCGTGGACGACGCCCTGATGGCCCGGCTGTCGGCCGCCCTGCGAAGCGACGACATGAGCAGCATCCCGCTCGGTCAGCAGATCCCCTAGGCAGCACATCCCTTAGGACACGCTCCAGGTGACCAGCCCGTCGGTCGAACGCATCGTGGTGTCGCCGACCGCCAGCCAACCTCCCCCGTTGACCAGCGACAGTGCGATCTGGCCGGAACCTTTGGGGACCGGCGTCGCGAGGCACGAGGTTGCGACGCTCTGGTCGACCCGCTGGACCTGAACACCCGCGCAGTCGGGGGCGCCCAGGCGCGCGACAAAGGTTTGCGCCGGATTGGCCGACAGCACAGCCAGGGCCACGGCGCCGGTGACCCTGCCCGAGTCGGTCCAGGATGAGGCGGTGTTCGTCGTCGAGCGGACCAGACCGTCGGCGCACAGCACCCGAGCCGTGCCGGCCGAGATGACAGCCAGGTCCAGGACAGCACGCTCGCCACAGGGCTGGGAGGTGGACGGGCCAGGGGCCCCCACGACCCTGGGGTTCTTGGGGTCGCGGAACCATGCGCTTCCCACCGTGGCGGCCGATCCCCAGGTGCCACCACCATCGCTGGTGCTCTTGAGCTCGGCCACGCAGCTCGAGTCGGCGCCGATGACGAACGCGGCCTGGCTGTCCGTGGGCCGCACCCGGGCGATCGTGCGCAGGGGCGCCTTGGCGTCGGCCCAGGTCTTGCCGCCATCGGTGGTGGTGGCCAGGGTCGCGCCGCCGGCGGAACACGAACCGGCTCTGACGCGCCAGGCCCGCTTGTTGTCGAGGGCCACCAGCATGGTCTGCAGTGGGGCCGCCGCAGCCGTAGTGGCAGTCACGGTCGCTGTCGTTGAGGACGAGACCGAAGGCGTTGACGAAGGGCTCCCCGGGACACCCGCGGAGGTGGGGGCGGCCGAGCTCACCGGGCTCGTGTCGATACCGCTGGTGTGGTTGGACCGCAACGCCATCCCGACCAGGACGACATCGAGGGCCACCAGCCCGACCAGGCCGGTGGTGGCAAGGCGCGAGCTGACGTTCATCAGGGCCATGTCAGCCGGCCAGAGCGCGGACGACGGCGGGCATTGACCCGACTATCTGTTGTGCCATGGTGGCGAACACCTCGTCTTCGCGCCGGAAAGGGTCCACGATATCGGCCTGAGCCGGCTCGAGCGGGGGCTTGAGGCCCCGACTCGCGGCAGCTTCCTCGGTCACCTGACGGACCCACGCCCGCGGATCCGTGTGGGTGACACGGGCACTGAGCCCGTCCACCCCGTCGACCAGATCGGCGAAGTCGCAGAAGGTGAACACCTGGCGCAGAGCCTTGGGGTACATCACCGCTACCTTGCCGCGATGCGCACGGGTAGCGGTGAGAACCAGGTCGGACTCGGCGATGAGGGCAGCGGTGAGATCTCGCGCCCTGAACCCCGCGGGGTCACCGCCGTGCGCCACGAGCTGCGCAGCTGCCTGCTCGTCCATGTCCGACCCGGTGAGAGCACCCGTGCCGGCGCTGTGCACGAGGATCCCCGGGTCGGATCCTGGCCGACGCTGGTCCAGCTGGCGCTGAAGGAGTCGCTCGATGAACGGTGACCGGCAGATGTTGCCGGTGCACACGATCAGGATCCGTGCCTCGTCGCCCATGACCCCGGACCCGCTCAGCCCACGCGCTTGAGCTGGGCCGACAGATGACTCTGCAGGCCCTGGCCGACGGCAGCCATGTCCATCGCCCAGAGCAGCTGGGAGTCCGCGAGTCCGTACATCCGCGACCCGGCGTTGTACTCCTTGGCCGCTGGGCTGCGCAGGACCCCGTCGGTGCGTAGCGCAATGGCAGGCTTGTCCGGGTCTCGACGACCGACGTACATCTCGAGGACCCCGGTCGGGTGGGTCAGCAGCAGCTCGATCTCGCCGTCCTTCAGGACACGCCAGAAACCGAGCTCGGTGGCCAACGGACGCACCTTGCTCCCGGCCTCATCGAGCAGCCAGGTGCGGCTGTGCCACTCCAGGAAGGGGCGACCATCGTGCGAGCAGATGATCTCCTGGCCGAAGTGGGCCGACTCGATGGTCGGGTAACCCACGACGCCTGCACCCTCCCAGCGTCCGACCAGCCAGGCGAGGGGCGCCAGGGCGGGCGGCAGGTTGACATCTAGTTCGAAGGCCATATCAGGGCTGATCGTAGCCTTGACCGCATGCCGTCGAACTCGCGCCAACTGATCATCAAGCTCACCACGGGACTCGAGTCCCCCGAGAAGCTGTCCCAGGCGTTCACCGTTGCCGCCACGGCAGTGGCCAGCGGCACTCGGGTCAGCCTCTGGCTCACCGGGGAGTCCACGTGGCTGGCGGTCCCCGGGAGAGCCGAGGAGTTCTCACTGCCCCATGCGGCCGATCTGGCCGACCTGCGCGATGCGGTGATCGCCGACGGTGCCCTGACGGTGTGCAGCCAGTGCGCGGCCCGCCGGAACCTCACCGAAGCCGATCTGCTGCCGGGCACGCTGATCCGGGGGGCTGCTGCCTTTGTCGAGGAGGTTCTGGCGGACGGCGCCCAGGCGCTGGTCTACTGAGCCCCACCCCCGTCGACCGGGAGAAGGAAGGGGTCAGCCGATGAACAGTCGGCCCACGACGTAGACCACCACTCCGCCGGTCAGTACCGAGGCGCTGGCGCTCACCAGCTGCGAGCGGGCGCCGCTGATCGCCGGCAAGATGGCTAGCACCCGGCGAACTGCATGGCTGACCGCGGCCGCCAGCACCCCCAGGAGGGCCGCAGGCCCCCAGCTGACGGCTCCGAGTGTGAGGCCGACGGCGATCGAGGCACCGCCTCCGGCCAGCATCGCCAGGGGCAGCAGCCACGCGCGCAACCGCTGCCAGCCGCCAACCAGGTCGGTCAGCGCGGATACGGCCACAGCGCTCAAGGCAAGGGCCATCACCCAGGCGCCGCGCTGGGTTCGGGGCAGGACCACGAAACTGGCGCCGGAGACCACGATCGCGATCGCGGTGATGGTCGAGGCGATGGACTCGACAAGACGCGGCCGCCCGTCCCTGCGGGCGAGCTGGTGGAGGAACGCAACGATCATGGAGCCGGCCAACGCGGCCGGCATCCAGGCCAGGAAGGGCTCGGCACGGGTCGCCAACGCCGTCCCGATCGCCGCCCCGGACCCCGCAGCCAGCACGAATGCGGTGCCACGCGGACTGGGCAACCCCATCAGGCCCGACCAGCCCCACGCGATGACGCCTGCGGCGAGGGCGACCGCGACAGCGACCAGCACCGGCCCGGCGAACGCACTGATGGTCAGCAGACCCGCGAGGGCGACGACGGCGACCGTGAAGAGGGGCTGCACGCGCAGCTCGGGAACGGGGACAAGGACCGGGCTGGCGGCCGCAGCAGCGGCGCGCATCTGCGCGCGTGTCATCGCGGGGGGTTCCGGGATGGCATCAGTCACGTGCGGCATCCTCCCATCACCCGCCGGCGAAGGGTGGCAGCACCTCGAGGGTGGTCCCTTCCGACAACGGCTCAGCGGCGGTCACCGAGCGCCCGTCCAGCAAGATCGTGGACACCTCCAGGACCACACCCAGGCCGGTATGCGCGGCCGCAGCCGCCTCCAGCACGTCGCCGACCTGGTGGCCGGCGAAGCGTTCGCTGTCGCACCCGGCCGCCGCACGCGCCGACGCCCAGTAGCGGATCGTGACGTCCACGCTGGTGCGGGTCGCACCCACTGGGTCACTCGTCATACCGGCATCTCCTGCGTGTGTGAGGGGTCTCATGAGGCGAACGAACACCCCGATCGGCCGAACACTGACCTATTCTGCCAAGGGTGGCCCACCTGTTGTTGCTGACCAACGCCCTGGCACCCAGTGCCGAGGTGCTGCCAGCGCTCGCCCTGCTCAGCCACCATGTGCGTATTCTGCCCGCCGAGCCTGCCGCCCTGGTCGACAGTCCGGTCGCCGACGTCGTGCTCGTGGACGCGCGTCGTGAGCTCGCCGCGGCCAGGTCCCTGTGCCGACTGTTGCGCGCCACCGGCGTCTCTGTGCCGTTGCTGGCGATCCTGACCGAGGGCGGCCTCGCCGGGCTGACCGCGGAGTGGGGGGTCGACGACGTCCTGCTGGACACCGCCGGACCGGCCGAGGTCGAGGCCCGTCTGCGTCTGGCCATCGGCTCGCTGGCCCTGGCCGTCGCCGGCGACCCGGCCAGCGGCCAGATCACCGCCGGCGACCTGGTCATCGACGAGACCACCTACTCGGCGCGGGTCGACGGGCGGCTGCTCGACCTGACCTACAAGGAGTTCGAGCTGATCAAGCACCTCGCACAGCACCCCGGCCGGGTCTTCACCCGGGCGCAGCTGCTTCAGGAGGTGTGGGGCTATGACTACTTCGGCGGGACCCGCACGGTGGACGTCCACGTGCGACGGCTGCGTGCCAAGCTGGGCCTGGAGTACGAGGTGCTCATCGGGACCGTGCGCAACGTCGGCTACCGCTTCGTGCCCGAGTCCTCACCGCGCGCGAGCGAGTCGCTGACAGACGCCTGAAGAGGTCGGGGACGCGATACGGGGGAACTGCGCCCCCCGTGATGGAATGCCGCCATGCAGGTGGACAACGTGGAGCGACTCGGTGACGGGCAGCTGACCGAGGTCCTCGCCCTTTGCCGGACAGCCAAGACCGTCGATGAGGTGGCACCGCTGTCCGAGCAGGTGCTGCTGGCCGCCCGCGGTGGCCAGCCCGCCGGCTCCACCACCGGCTCGTCGCACTTCCTCGCGTATGCCGGCACGCACCTCGCGGGTTACGCTCACCTCGGGCGAGGTCTGGCCGGCCAGGCCACCACCGCGGAGCTGGTGGTGGACCCTGCGCATCGGCGACAGGGCGTCGGGACCGCGCTGGTCCACTCCCTCGAAACTGCCCTGCGGCCCGAGACCGTTGGGCCTGAGACCGAGACCCTGCAGGTCTGGTCGCATGGCCATCTCGAGGGCGCCCGCGCCTTCGCCGTACGCGACGGCTACTCGGTCGTTCGTGAGCTCTGGGCGATGCGCCGGTCGCTGTCCGACGCCGACCCGCTGCCCGCCGTCCGTCTCCCCGAGGGCTTCAGGACCCGACATTTCGTCATCGGCCAGGACGAGGATGCCTGGTTGCGGGTGAACGCCCGCGCCTTCGTCGACCACCCCGAGCAGGGCCGAATGACCCGCCTCGATCTCGACCTGCGGATCGCCGAACCATGGTTCGACCCAACAGGATTCATTCTCATCGAGGACATTCGGGGGCTCGCACCGGTGCTTGCCGCATCGCACTGGACCAAGGTCGTTCCCGCCGACGACCCGCGGGTGAGCCCGACGCAGGGCGAGGTCTACGTGGTCGGGGTCGACCCGGCATACCAAGGGCTGGGGCTGGGCCGGGCGGTGACCGTCCTCGGGCTCGCGCACCTGCGTGATCGGGGCCTGACCGGGGCCATGCTCTATGTCGATGCCGACAACAGCGCGGCGGTCGCGACCTACTCCCGACTCGGCTTCGCCCGCTTCACCGTGGACGTCATGTATTCGCGCGCCGTTCACGCGCCAGTGTCAGGATAGGGACATGAGCGCGCACACAGCCGGGGCCACGCACGCTGTCGAGCAGGCCGACACAGCCACGCCCGACTCGTCCGAGCCGGGGCTGCAGTCCCTCACCAGCGCGCGCCCCCGGTCCTCGAACGGCCGCTTCATGCGCGTGGTCCCGTCCTCGGGCGCGCCGATCGACCCCGAAGCACTGCCCGAGGACCGTTTCCTCGACCGTGAGATCTCCTGGCTGCAGTTCAACGAGCGCGTTCTACAGCTTGCCGCCGACGACTCGGTGCCGCTGCTGGAACGCGCCCGCTACCTGGCGATCTTCGCGAGTAACCTCGATGAGTTCTTCATGGTCCGCGTGGCAGGCCTCAAGCGCCGTCTCGCGACCGGACTGGCCGTGCGCTCCGCCTCCGGTCTGGAACCGCGTGAGGTTCTCGAACAGATCTCGCTGGTCGCCCACCGGCTGATGGCAAGGCACGCCCGCGTGTTCGAGGACCAGGTGCGCCCCGCCCTGATCGAGGAGGGCATCGCCATCGTGCGATGGGACGAGCTCAACAGCGGGGAGCAGGAGGGGCTGCACGGGATGTTCCGGGACCAGATCTTTCCGGTGCTCACGCCTCTGGCCGTCGACCCCGCCCACCCGTTCCCCTACATCTCCGGGCTCTCGCTCAACCTCGCCGTCCTGCTGGTAAACCCCAAGACCCGCAACGAGCACTTCGCCCGGGTCAAGGTGCCGCCGCTGCTGCCCCGCTTCGTGCAGGTCCAGTCGCTCGACTCGCCGCTGGCCGATCTGTACAACGCACGGTTCGTTCCCCTCGAGGACATCATCGCCGCACACCTGGACCAGCTGTTCCCGGGCATGCAGGTCAGCGAGCACTTCACCTTCCGCGTCACCCGCAACGAGGACCTCGAGGTGGAGGAGGACGACGTCGAGAACCTGCTCACTGCCCTGGAGAAGGAGCTCACCCGGCGTCGCTTCGGCCCGCCGGTGCGCCTCGAGATCGCCGAGGACATGGACGACCACGTCATGGACCTGCTCGAGCGCGAGCTGGGCGTGCACTCCGGCGAGGTCTACCGCCTGCCCGCTCCGCTGGACCTGCGGGGGCTCAACGTGCTGGCCGACCTCGAACGTTCGGAGCTGCGCTTCCCCGCGTTCGTGCCCAAGACCCACCCCGACCTGGCTGCGGTCGAGAGCTCACAGGCCAGCGACATCCTGGCCTGCATCCGGGCCAAGGACATCCTGCTCCATCACCCCTACGACTCCTTCTCGACGTCGGTGCAGGCCTTCATCGAGCAGGCGGCAGCCGACCCGCGGGTTCTGGCCATCAAGCAGACGCTCTACCGCACCAGCGGCGACTCCCCCATCGTGGACGCCCTGATCGATGCCGCAGAGGCCGGCAAGCAGGTGCTCGCCGTCGTCGAGATCAAGGCGCGCTTCGACGAGCAGGCCAACATCTCGTGGGCCCGCAAGCTCGAGCACGCCGGCGTCCACGTGGTCTACGGCATCGTCGGCCTCAAGACCCACGCCAAGCTCTCACTGGTCGTCCGCCAGGAGGCCGAGGGGCTGCGGCGCTACTGCCACGTCGGCACCGGCAACTACAACCCCAAGACCGCCCGCATGTACGAGGACGTCGGCCTACTCACCTGCAACCCCCAGGTCGGCGAGGACCTGACCCGGCTGTTCAACCAGCTCTCCGGGTGGGCGCCGCGCAGCAAGTTCAAGCGCCTCCTCGTGGCACCACGCTCGCTGCGCTCGGGCCTGATCGCCCACATCGAGGCCGAGATCGCCAACGTGGCGGCCGGCCTCGGCGGCTATGTCGGCTTCAAGGTGAACTCGATCGTCGATGATCAGCTGATCGATGCGCTGTACCGCGCCTCGCGTGCCGGTGTCGACGTCGACCTCTGGGTCCGCGGCATCTGCGCCGTTCGTCCGGGTGTCGCGGGCCTGTCCGAGAACATCCGGGTGCGCTCGATCCTGGGCAGGTTCCTGGAGCACTCACGGCTGTTCACCTTCGGCGGTGGTGGCAAACCGATCGTGCTCATCGGCAGCGCCGACATGATGCATCGCAACCTCGACCGCCGCGTCGAGGCCCTGGTCCGGCTCTCCAACCCGGGGCATGTCGCGGACATGGAGTCGCTGATGGGCATGGGGATGAGCGACGACGTGTCCAGCTGGCACCTCGACAGCGACGGCCGGTGGACCCGACATTGCCGCGACGCCCAGGGCAACGAGCTGCTCGAGCTGCAGGGCGCGCTGATCGAGAGCAACGCCCGCCGCCGCAAGGCCCGCCGCAGGTGACGGCTCCGCAGGTGACGGCTCCGCAGGTAATGGCTACGCAGGTGAGGACACGGTGATCTCCGCAAGTGAGGACACCGTGATCTCCGCAGGTGAGGACACGGTGATCTCCGCCGCCGGAGCCCTGCCTTGGCGTCGCCGACGCGGGGAGCTGGAGGTCGCCCTGGTGCACCGACCCCGCTACGACGACTGGGCCTGGGCCAAGGGCAAGCTCGATCCGGCCGAGGAGTGGCCGGTCGCCGCGGTGCGCGAGGTCTTCGAGGAGACCGGGCTACAGGTGCGCCTGGGTCGCCCCCTCCCCTCGTCGCAGTACACCGCACCGGACAGCACCGGTCAGCCGGCGACCAAGCAGGTGCGCTACTGGTTGGCCGAGGTCGTGGGCGGTGACGGAACGCTGGTCAACGAGATCGACGAGGTCGCCTGGCTCGATGTCGCCGCAGCCACCGCCCGGCTCAGCTACGCCCGTGACCGCGACCAGCTCCGCGCACTGGTGCGGGCAGACGGTGACGAGACCTTGACCACGTGGCCGCTGGTCATCGTGCGCCACGCCAAGTCCCGGTCCCGCTCGACGTGGCCCGACGCGGATCCGTTGCGGCCGTTGAACGCCCGCGGCCGTCGGCGCGCGCAGGCTCTGGTCCCGATCCTGGCCGCCTACGGGGTGACCCGGGTGGTCACCTCCCCGTCCGTGCGTTGCCTCGACACCGTCCTGCCGTATGCCGTCGCCGCCGGACACGAGGCGCGACCCAGGGCCGGGCTGTCCGAGGAAGGTTTCGCCGAACAGCCTGAGCGCGCCGCCTGTCACCTGACCCGGCTGCTCGAACGCGGAAACGCGGCGGTCGTGTGCACCCACGGGCCGGTACTGCCGGTGCTGCTCGAACGGCTTGCCGGGATCGCCGACTCCGGCGAGTCGGACCCCAAGGTCACGCTGTCCGAGGCCGCTCAGCGCGGAATGGGCAAAGGTGAGGCGCTGGTGGCCCACCTGGTCGGGACGGGAACCCGGGCCCGAGTCGTCGACGTCGAGCGTTACGCCGCGCCTTGAGTTGGGCTGCGTCGTGAACGGCCTCTTGACTGCCCCTTGATGTGGCGTTCACCTGTTCCTCGCCGGGCTGGTCAACAACCGCCCGAACGCCGCGTGCCGTTCATGTCCCGTTCACGTCCCACCAAGCATTGCGTCACCCAGCCTGCCTACCGTGGTCCCTGGCGGGCACCAGCGCCCGCCGCATTCATCCCTGCTGTGGAAAGGCTCCAAACCGTGAAGATCCAGTCTCGCCATCGGTTCGCCAGTGTCACGGGCGTTGCCCTGGTCGGCACGCTCGCCCTGGCTGCCTGTGGCTCCGATCAGAACGTGACCCCTGCGCCAGGCGCGGGCAGCGGCACGACGAACGCGGCAGGCGCCAAGACCGACTGCGCCACCGGCACGCTGAACGGCGAAGGCTCATCGGCCCAGAAGAACGCCATCGAGGAGGCCATCCGCACTTTCCAGGCGAAGTGCTCGGGCGCGACGGTCAACTACGCCGCAACCGGGTCCGGCGCCGGTGTCAAGCAGTTCATCGCCGGCCAGGTCAACTTCGGCGGCTCCGACTCCGCGCTCAAGACCAAGGAGAAGGACGGCAAGATCGAGGTCGACGAGGCCGCGAAAACCTGCGGATCTCCGGCGTGGAACCTGCCGATGGTCACCGGTCCGGTTGCGTTCGCCTACAACCTCAAGGGTGTTGACAAGCTCATCATCACGCCCGAGGTTGCTGCCAAGATCTTCAACGGCGTCATCACCAAGTGGAACGACCCGGCCATTGCGGCGATCAACAAGGATGCCAAGCTGCCGGACATGGCCATCAAGGTGTTCTTCCGTTCGGACGAATCCGGGACCACCGACAACTTCACCAAGTGGCTGAACGCCGCCGCGCCGTCGGTGTGGACCGCGGCGCCGGCCAAGAAGTGGACCGGCAAGGGCGAGGGCAAGCCTCAGAACACCGGTGTCGCTTCGGCGGTCAAGAACACCGAAGGCGGCGTCACCTATACCGAATGGTCGTTCGCCAAGGACAACAAGCTGGGCATCGCCCAGATCGACAACGGTGGCGGGCCGGTGGAGCTCAGCGCCGAGTCGGTGGGCAAGTCGGTCGCCACCGCCAAGCAGGTGGGCCAGGGCAACGACCTCAGCCTCAAGCTGGACTACGCCACCAAGGATGCCGGGGCCTACCCGGTTCTGCTGGTCACCTATGAGATCGTCTGTTCCAAGGCCAAGGACCCGTCAAAGGTGGCGCTCACCAAGGCCTTCCTGAAGCACTTCTCCTCCACAGAGACCCAGAAGTCGCTCGAGAGCCTCGGCTACGCACCGCTTCCCACCGAGATCCAGACCAAGGTCACTGCCGCGATCGACGCCCTCTCCTGACCCCGCAACAGACAGGTACCACCTGACGTGTCGAGCATCACCGGCGTCTCTACCGTGGACGAGCTGCCCGACTCCGACGGGCGCGGTCCCCTCCAGGGAGACCGCGCCTCCACGGGGCGGCTCGGCGACCGCCTCTTCGGCGGCGCGGCCAGAGGCGCCGGTCTGCTGGTTATCCTCCTGGTCATCCTGATCGGCGCGTTCCTGCTGTCCCAGGCGCTACCCGCCCTGGCCAAGAACGGCGCGAACTTCCTGACCTCGACCGAGTGGCAGGTCGCCGGTGACAGCCCGCGGTTCGGGATCGCAACGATGCTCTGGGTGACGGTCGCCTCATCGATCATCGCCATGTGCATCGCCGTTCCGGTTGGGGTCGGCGTCGCGCTCTTCGTCACGCAGTACGCACCCCGGTGGCTGAGCCAGCCCGCCGCCTCCCTTGTCGACCTGCTCGCCGCGGTCCCCTCCATCGTCTACGGCCTCTGGGGCGCGTTCGTCTTCGCCGACTACATCGTGCCGATCCAGGGGCTCCTGAAAACAGCATTCGGTTGGATCCCGATCTTCGGCAACAACACCGATGGGGCGCAGAGCACAGGAACGATCTTCATCATCGGCCTCGTCCTGGCGATCATGGTGCTCCCGATCGTCACTGCGCTGTCGCGCGAGGTGTTCGCGCAGACGCCACAGCCCTACAAGGACGCGGCGCTGGCGCTGGGCGCCACCAAGTGGGAGATGATCCGCACTGCCGTGCTCCCGTTCGGCCGGCCCGGAGTCATCAGCGCCTCCATGCTGGGTCTGGGTCGCGCACTGGGCGAGACGATCGCGGTCCTCGTCATCTTGTCGACGCTGCCCGACGGCGCGAAGTGGACCTGGTCCTTCTTCAACGGTGGTGAGACGTTCGCCTCCAAGATCGCCGGCAATGCCGCCGAGTTCGACTCTCCGCAAAAGACCGGCGCCTACCTCGCGGCCGGCCTGGTGCTCTTCGTCCTCACCTTTATCGTCAACGCGATCGCACGCATCGCGATCGAACGCAGGAAGGCCTTCAGCGAATGACCGCGGTGGGCCTGACATCAGACTCGAACCTGGACGCGGTGAGGCCGGGGGGGCCCGAGTCCGGGTTCAGCCACAGGTCGCGTGGCCGGGCCCTGCGCAACGAGCTGGCCCGCGCCGTGATGTGGGTGGCCTTCGCGATCGCCCTGATCCCGCTGGCCTGGATCCTCTGGACCGTGCTGTCCAGGGGCGGTGAGCTCCTTACGCAGTCGACATGGTGGACCAATTCCCAACGTGGCATCACGTCTCGCCTGACCGGCGGCGGGGCGGTCCACGCGATCCAGGGGACACTCATCCAGGGCGCAGTTACGGCCCTGATCGCTGTCCCGATCGGTGTGCTCACGGCGATCTACCTGGTGGAATTCGGTCGCGGCAAGCCCGCCAAGGCGGTCAGCTTCACGGTCGACATCCTCACCGGCATCCCGTCCATCGTCGCGGCGCTGTTCATCTACGCCGTGTGGGTGACGACCTTCGGGTTCCAGCGTGTCGCCTTCGCGGTGTCTCTGGCGCTCGTGCTGTTGATGATCCCGGTCGTCGTGCGGTCGACCGAGGAGATGCTCAAGCTCGTGCCGAACGAGCTACGGGAGGCGTCCTACGCCCTGGGCGTCCCAAAGTGGAAGACGATCGTGCGGATCGTCCTGCCGACCGCCTTCTCGGGCATCATCACCGGCATTTTGTTGGGCCTGGCCCGGGTCATGGGGGAAACGGCGCCGCTGCTGATCCTTGGGCCCTACACCCCCAACATCGCGACGAATCTCTTCGACGGCTTCATGGCGACGCTGCCCACCATGATCAACACCAACCGGGTGGAGAGCCTTGCGCCGGCAGTGGACCGCACGTGGGCGTCCGCGCTCACCCTTATCCTGCTGATCCTGCTCCTCAACCTGGCCGGGCGCCTGATAGCCCGCTTCGGCAGGACCAAGGGCTGACCGGGCCACCCGGCATACCCCCGCTTTTGCTGTTCAGACACGAAGGACGACATCACCTCATGGCCAAGCGAATCGACGTCAAGGACCTCAACGCCTTCTACGGCGCCTTCAAGGCGATCGAGGACGTCACGATGACGGTCGAGCCGCGCTCGGTGACGGCCTTCATCGGCCCGTCCGGCTGCGGCAAGTCGACGCTCCTGCGGACGCTGAACCGCATGCACGAGATCATCCCCGGCGCCCGGGTCGAAGGGTCGGTGCACCTCGACGACGCCGACATCTATGCCGCGAACGTGGACCCCGTGGCCGTTCGACGCACCGTCGGCATGGTCTTCCAGCGGCCGAACCCGTTCCCCACGATGTCGATCGCGGACAACGTAGCGGCGGGTTTACGGCTCAACGGACAGAAGAACAAGAAGATTCTCGCCGAGAAGGTCGAAGCCTCGCTGCGCAGTGCGAACCTGTGGAACGAGGTCAAGGACCGGCTGAACAAGCCCGGCGCCAGCCTCTCCGGGGGTCAGCAACAGCGGCTGTGCATCGCCCGGGCCATCGCTGTCGAGCCTCAGGTGCTGCTCATGGACGAGCCGTGCTCGGCGCTGGACCCGATCTCGACGCTGGCCATTGAGGACCTGATCACCGACCTGAAGAGCAAGTACACGATCGTGATCGTGACACACAACATGCAGCAAGCCGCTCGGGTCTCGGACCGGACGGCGTTCTTCAACCTCGCGGCGCAGGGGAAGCCGGGGCGGATGATCGAGATGGACGACACGCAGAAGATCTTCAGCAACCCGACCCAGCCCGCCACCGAGGACTACATCTCCGGGCGCTTCGGCTGACCCTTTGCTGGGTCATTTTCGGACCAAACGCGGCAGCCGGTCCCAGCTGGCCGGGCGTACCGGGTCATTTTCCGACCAAACGCGGCAGACGGTCCCGGCCGGCCCACCGAGCTCAGGCAACGTTGCGCCCGACCTGACGCGATCAAGGGGCGGTTACTGGAAGGGCATCGTCACCGCGTAGGCCACGGCCGCCACCAGACCGGCGCCGGGGAACGTCAGGACCCAGCCGGCGACGATGTTCTTGGCCACGCCCCAGCGCACCGCGGAGAGTCGCTTGGTGGCGCCCACGCCCATGATCGTCGAGGTGATCGTGTGGGTGGTCGAGATCGGAGCACCAAAGGTCAGACCGGCGACATAGAGGATCGACGCTGCCGAGGCTTCTGCGGCGAACCCCTGAGGTGGGTCCAGGTGGATGATCTTGCGGCCCAGCGTCCGCATGATGCGCCACCCACCGGAGTACGTCCCGGCACTGATGACCAGCGCAGTGGAGATCTTGACCCAGAAGGGGATCGACGAGTCTTTCTGGTAGCCGCCCACGGTAAGGGCCAGCACCACGATCCCCATTGTCTTGCCCGCATCCTGGAGACCGTGGCCCAGTGCCATCGCGGCCGCCGACAACGTCTGGGCGTAGCGGAACCCGCGCGCCGCACGCCCAGGATGCTGGCGACGAAAGAGCCACCTGATCGCGGTCATGACGACGTAACCGAGGACGAGCCCGATCATGGGCGAGAGCACCATCGGGATGACGATCTTCTCCAGCACGCCTCGCCAGAGCACCGGCGCCCCAGCGGCGAGCGCCGCGCCGCCCATACCGCCGAACAGCGCATGTGAGGACGACGACGGCAGGCCTCGCCACCAGGTCAGGAGGTTCCATACGGTGGCGCCGATCAGAGCCGAACCGACGATGAGCAGACCGACGGTGCCGGACGGCGGGGAGATGATGCCCTTGCCGACGGTGCTGGCGACCTTGGTGCCGATGAAGGCCCCGAGGAGGTTGAAGACCGCGGCCATGACGAGCGCGATCCGCGGCGTCAGCGCCCGAGTCGAGACCGAGGTCGCAATCGCGTTGGCGGCGTCGTGAAATCCGTTGGTGTAGTTGAAGCCCATCGCCAAGGCAATCACGATGGCTACAGGCAGCCAGTCCACGAAGGTCAGGACTCCTTGACGGCGATGCTCTCGACCGTGTTCGCCACGGTCTCGAACGCGTCCGCGGCGGCCTCGAGCTCGTCGATGACCTCTTTGAGCTTGAGCACGGTGATCGCGTCCGCGCCGTTGTTGAACAGCTCGGCCAACAGCCGTCGGTAGATCTGGTCGGCTTGGTTCTCGAGGCGGTTGATCTCGATCCAGTATTCCGACAGGTCCCGCATCGAGCGCAGCCGTGGCATGGCCTCCGCGGTCAGCTCGGACATCCGGGCAAGAACCTCGACCTGGGCCGAGATCCCGTCGGGCAGGTCACCGATGCGGTAGAGCACGATCAGGTCGGCCGCGGCTTCCATCAGGTCCATGCAGTCGTCAAGGTTGGACGCCAGACCGTAGATGTCCTCGCGGTCGAACGGCGTGATGAACGAGGAGTTCACCTTGCGCATGATCGCGTGGGTGGATTCGTCTGCGGCGTGCTCGAGGTCTCGCATCCGGGAGGCGACGGCCTCACGCTCGGAGCGCTCGACGCCGAGCAGCTTGGTCAGTTCACGAGCGCCGTCCACGAGGTGGCTGGCCGACGTTGCGAAAAGGTCGTAGAAACTGTCTTCTTGCGGAGTGAGGCGAAAACCCACGGGGAGACTCCGGTTATCGGGGAGGTGGCCGTACATGATGCTAAAGCCCCCGACACCCCACCGCGCACCCGGCCGTCCACCGCTACCTCATCTGAGGGTGGTCTAGCTGTCAGGTTTTTCGGAGGTTGGCTTATCCTCGCCGGGCTGGACACCCAGGAGCCGGTCTATCTCGTCCTGGGGCAGCGGCCCGTCGCTGGATGTCGCCGCCACCACGAGATCACCAACCAGCTCGATCTCGGACTGCAGGTCAATGTCTGTGAGGTTGTCACCTTGAGCTTGGACTGCCGCCATGTGCCCAATCTACGCGCAGCGGCCCTACTGGCTCCATCAGATGACCACAATGTCATCCGGCGGTCGCCCCAGCGGTCGCCCCAGCGGTCGGCTCAGCGGTCGTCGTCGCGGCGAAAATGAGCAGCTGCGTTGGCCGGCAGGGCGAGGTGGCGCTACCTGCGTTGGCCGGCTGCGAGAGCGGTCAGCACCCTTCGCTGCCCAAGAGCCGGCATGTGACGTCGGGCCGGGAGCGCCTCACGGCACGTGGCCGCTCATGGCGGCTTGATTTGGGACCCGGGGCTACCGCGGCCCGACGTAGGAAAACTGTAACCCGCCAAGGCCCTTGGATGTCGCCCGACGGTCAGAGAAGGTCGTCCTTACGCCATAGCCGCGCGCACGCCTCGAGGTCATCCCCAGTGGTCAGCAGCGAGGCCGCGCGCCGGGTCTGAGCCGAGCCCCACAGCGGGTCGACAGCATCAGAGTCGTTGGCACGCTGCGCACGTCCGGCCGCGACCACCCGGCAGAACGCAGAAGCCCGCTCCAGTGCGATCGCCAGGTCGCCATCGAAGACGCCGGTCAGGATGGCGTCCGTGAGCTGCTGGACCTCAGCCGGCCCCGGGGGCTCGGCAACGCCCGCCACAACATGCGGCACATCGGCAAACCGTATGCCGGCCGCATAGTCCGCGCTCGCACCCGCGGGGTCGCAGCGCACCCACTCCCGCAGCGCGTAGAGCCGCCACAGCGCCCCGGGGAGGCTGCGCGCGGGACGGTCTGCCCAGAGGTCGGCGAGAGTGGACAGCCCCAGGTCGTCGACAAGTGCAACGAGCTTGGAGGTGAGCTCAGGATCGTGGGCGGCCCTGCCCGTCCTGACGATGACGGCAGCAGTCTCGTGTGCGACCTCGGTGACGCGAGCCGGGTCAAGTGACTCCGGCCCACCCCGGGAGTCCATCGACAACGGCGTGAAGAACGCCGGCCGCCGAGGGCTCGCTCGGTCCTGGTTGCCCTCTGTGCTGCCCTCTGCCATCTACCGATTTTCGCACGATCTCCCTGCGCTGTGGACTTTCAGAGAGATTCGAAGGCGGTGACCGTCAGGACGGCGCCGCCTGCCTCGTCGGAGGCCTCCAGGTCGACGGCTGCGGTAATCGCCCAGTCGTGGTCGCCATCGGGGTCGTCGATGACCTGGCGAACAACCCAGCGCCCCGGCTCCTTGGCGATCTGCAGCATCTGCGGGCCGCGCGCGTCCGGTCCGGTGCCGATCGAGTCGTGCTCGGCAAAGTAGACCTGGATGCGGTCCTCCCAGGCATCCTGGCCAAAGTCGGGGTCCAGGTCGCCGAGGTCGATCCAGCGCCGCAGGGAGGCGAGCTGCACCCGCCGGAACATCGCATTGCGGACCAGAACGCGGAAGGCGCGCTCGTTCGAGGTGATCGGTTTGGGTTGTGCCGCCAGCGAACTGGGCGTGATCAGTGCTTCGGGATCGTCGGGGTCGGTTAGCTGTTCCCACTCGTCGAGCAGGCTGGAGTCGGTCTGGCGGACGACCTCGCCGAGCCATTCGATCAGGTCGACGAGCTCCTCAGTCTTGGTGTTGTCGGGGACGGTCTGGCGCAGCGCCTTGTAGGCGTCGGACAGGTAGCGCAGCACCAGCCCCTCCGAACGCGTCAGTCCGTAGAACGCGACGAGCTCACCGAACGTCATCGCCCGCTCGAACATATCCCGGACCACGGACTTGGGCGACAGCTCGGTCTCTGCGATCCATGGATGCCCCTGGCGATACATCTCGTACGTGGCCTCGAGCAGCTCGAGCAGGGGTTTGGGCCAGCTGACGTCCTCGAGCAGCTCGAGGCGCTCGTCGTACTCGATGCCCTCGGCCTTCATCTGGGCAACCGCCTCGCCCCGGGCCTTGAACCGCTGCGCGGACAGAACCGGTCGTGGGTCCTCAAGGGTGGCCTCCAGGATGGAGACCACATCGAGCGCGTATGTCGGCGACTCGCGATCCAGGACGTCGAAAGTCGCGAGGGCGAAGGTCGACAGCGGCTGGTTGAGCGCGAAGCCGAACTGCAGGTCCTCGGTCACCCGCATGGTGCGACCGGTCTGGTCCGGCGGCTCGAGCCGCTCCACCACCCCAGCGCTCAGCAACGTCCGGTAGATCTCGATCGCCCGCCGTGACAGCCGGGCCTGGTTGCGTGGCTCCTCATGGTTGTCGCGCAGGAGCTGACGCATCGAGTCGAACGGATCACCCTCTCGTGCAATGACATTGAGCAACATCGAGTGGCTGACCCGCATCCGTGACACCAACGGCTCGGGCTCGGCGGCGACCAGCTTCTGGAAGGTCGCCTCGTTCCAGCTGACGAACCCCTCGGGCGCCTTCTTGCGCTGGATCCTGCGCAGCTTCTTCGGGTCGTCACCAGCCTTGGCCACAGCCTTGGCGTTCTCGACGTCGTGGTCCGGGGCCTGCACCACTACCGTGCCGGAGGTGTCATAGCCGGCCCGGCCGGCGCGCCCGGCGATCTGGTGGAACTCCCGGGCCTTCAGCACCCGCTGGCGCGAGCCGTCGAACTTGGTCAGCCCGGTCAGGACGACGGTGCGGATCGGCACGTTGATGCCAACACCGAGGGTGTCGGTGCCGCAGATGACCTTCAGGAGGCCAGCTTGCGCCAACTGTTCAACAAGTCGTCGGTACTTCGGCAGCATCCCGGCGTGGTGGACGCCGATCCCGTGGCGCACCAAGCGCGACAGCGTCCTGCCGAAGCCGGCCGAGAACCTGAACCCGCCAATCAGGGCGACTATGGCGTCCTTCTCCTCACGGGTGCAGACGTTGACCGACATCAGCGCCTGAGCGCGTTCGAGCGCCGACGCCTGGGTGAAGTGCACGACATAGACCGGGGACTGATGTGTTTCCAACAGCTCCTCGATCGTCTCGTGCAGGGGGGTCAGGACGTAGAAGTAGCTCAACGGCACCGGCCGCTCGGCCGAGGTCACGACGGCCGTGGTGCGCCCGGTGCGTCGCGTCAGGTCGGACTGGAACCGCTCGACATCGCCCAATGTCGCTGACATCAGGACGAACTGGGCCTGCGGCAGCTCAAGGATCGGCACTTGCCACGCCCAGCCACGATCAGGCTCGGCGTAGAAGTGGAACTCATCCATGATGACCTGGCCGATGTCGGCGCCCGCGCCCTGGCGCAGCGCGATGTTGGCCAATACCTCTGCGGTGCAACAGATGATCGGTGCTTTGGCGTTGACCGCAGCGTCGCCGGTCAACATCCCGACGTTGGCTGCGCCGAAGATGTCGCAGAGGGCGAAGAACTTCTCCGACACCAGGGCCTTGATCGGCGCCGTGTAGAACGTGCGCTTCCCCTGAGCCATCGCGGCGAAGTGCGCGCCGGTCGCCACCAGGGTCTTGCCCGAGCCTGTGGGCGTCGACAGGATCACGTTCGACCCCGTCATGATCTCGATCACGGCTTCGTCCTGTGCCGGATAGAGGGTGATCCCCTGCTGCCTCACCCAGGTCGCGAACGCGTCATACAGGGCGTCCGGCTCGGGCGGCGTAGGGATCTGGTCGGTGAGCGACATGAGGGCACCATCGTGCCTCACTGCACGACCCATGCTCACTGCCGTATGCCGCCCGGTCACCCCGAGCAGCCCGCGACGTCACCCGTCGAACAGCTCGGAGAGGAACGACTTCTTCTTGCGCGGCGGTCGTAGCTGCCGTCGCGACGGTCGTCGACCAGGATCCGGTTCCGTTGATAGTTGGGCATCTCGCTGGTGCACATCGGGCGCGTCAGGTTCACCTCCGGTGGACGTACCGGTATGTCGCACGGGTTCCCCCAGCGAGCGGGGCCGGAAGGAGTCAGAGCTTAGGATCCGAGTGCGGGCCGTCCGGCAGCGTCCTCCTCTCGGAGCCGAGGCTCGGTCCGCAGCTCGGGATGTACGCCGTGCTTGTCCGCGTAGAAGGCGCGGACCACGTCCATGTCGGCCACGACATCACCGGTCGGCATGAACGACGGACCGAATCCCATGGTGCGAGTGGGGCCGTCGATGAAACCCATGCTGATCGGCAGGCCCGTCTGCTGGGCGATCCGATAGAAACCGGACTTCCAGTAGTCGACCTTCTTGCGGGTGCCCTCGGCGGCGATGATCAACAGGAACGGCTCGCCGCTCTTGGCTTCGGCGAGCAGATCCCGCACGACGGAGCCCGGGTTCTTGCGATCCAGGGCGATACCACCGTTGGCGCGCAGCAGGGGGCCGAGCGGCGTACGCATGATCTCCGCCTTGATCAGCACCCGGGGAGGCACACCGCCGCTCCACATCAACAGCAGCATGGCGACCCAGTCCCAGTTGGACGTATGGGGCGCGCCGACCAAAACGCCCGAGCTGGGGATGTCACCGACCGTGTGCCAACGGGCCAGTCGTAACACCAGACGAGCACTTGCCTTGCGCACGATCGGGCCTCTCCTTGTACGCCTCAGGGGAGGCCAAGCGTAACCGGGCCAATGAGAGCGCCACCGCGTTCGCCGACAATGGGCGAACGCGGTGGCGTGTCAGGCGATAGAGGCGTGTCAGGCGGCGATGGCCGACACGTCGAACTCGAGCTTGATCTTGTCGCTGATCAGGACGCCACCGGTCTCGAGAGCGGCGTTGTAGGACAGACCCCAGTCCTTGCGGTTGATCGTGGCGGCACCCTCGAAGCCGACACGCATGTTGCCGTAGATGTCCTTGGCGGAGCCGTTGAGCGTGAACTCGACCGCGACCGGCCGTGTGACGTCCTTGATGGTCAGGTCACCGGTGACCAGCAGGGTCTCCTCGTCGGCCTTCTCGACCTTGGTGGAGGCGAACACGATCTCGGGGAACACCTCAGCGTCGAAGAAGTCGCCGGTGCGCAGGTGGCCGTCGCGCTGCTCCTGGCCGGTGCTGACACTGGCGACCTTGATGCGAATCTTGGCGCTCGAGGAGGCTGGGTTGTTGAGATCGAGGTGGGCGGTGCCCTCGAACTCGTCGAACTGGCCGCGGACCGTGGTGACCATGGCGTGGCGGGCCGAGAAACCGATGCGGGTGTGCGTCACGTCGAGGGTGTAGTCGCCGGTCACATCCGCGAGGGCCGAGGTGGCGGGGTCGAACTCGAGGGTGGCAACGGCCCCGGCAGCGGCCGAGACGGGGGCGTTCACAGTGCGGACGTCGGTGATGGTCTTGCGACGGAAGATGCTCATGGTCTGCAGTCCTTTTCCTTGGGGCGAAGCGATGTCTGGGGCGATCTGGCAGTTGCCGGGATTCGGTAGATCGCTCCTTCAACTATAGTTGACATTTCAATTATTGTCAATCTGGGAACACACTCCAGGTTCCGCGCGGCGAGTGGTGCTCTTGCGCGTCGGCCTGGCCTTGATCAGCTCCCCCCACCCTGTCGGTGCTGACGCTCGATAGCCGCCCCCGCTGTGGCCCAGTGCGGACCCTTCGACCCCATCGGTTACCCACCGTGCGACGATGTGGTCGCGCCGAGCACCAGCACTTCGTGCGGGCGTCTTGGCTCGGCGAGTTTTCTCCACCATTGTCGCCGTGCCCGGGCCTCTAGCTCAGTTGGTAGAGCAGCGGACTTTTAATCCGTAGGTCGTCGGTTCGAGCCCGACGGGGCCCAC
>JAYSQM010000083.1:0-4647 GCA_043721575.1 Phycicoccus sp. | reverse complement strand
GCCACCCGGAGGGGTTACCAGATCACCCCCCACACGATGCGGGAGCGGCTGATGAGCGGCCGGTTGGAGAAGCCCGGCAAGTACGCACACGTGCTGATCGACGAGGCACAGGACATCTCACCGATGCAGTGGCGCATGCTCGGTCGTCGCGGTCGTTGGTCGTCCTGGACCGTGGTCGGCGACGCGGCGCAGGCCTCGTGGCCTGATGCGGCTGAGGCGCGTCAGGCTCGTGAACAGGCGTTCGGCAGCCAGGTTCGTTCGTTGTTCCACATGGACACCAACTATCGCAACGCACGCGAAATCTTCGCCTACGCCGCGGACGTCATCCGGGCCCAGGTGCCCGACGCCGACATCCCGCTCGCCGTACGCGAGACCGGCGTCTCCCCGATCACCACATCGGTTGCGGCAGAAGGGATCCCCACCGCCGTCGCTGATGCAGTGGAGGCGTTGCTGGGCGAGGTCGAGGGGTCGGTTGCCGTCATCTCACCAACACGGTGGGTCACCTCGCTCAGGTCGCTGTCCGGCGACTCTTCGGGTCGCGTCAGCGTCGTGGACCCGATGTCGACCAAGGGCCTGGAGTACGACGCCACCGTCATCGTGGACCCCGCCGAAATCACCGCAGAGTCCCCCGGCGGCATCCGCGTGCTCTACGTCGCACTCACCCGCGCCGCACACCGGATGACCGTCCTTGAGGTGACCCGGTGACCGACGACCCGACGCCATCCCCCTCGTTGCGCTGAGCTCAGAGTCACGTGCCCACGGTGCGGTCTGCCGTCAGGCGAGCTTCGCCAGCCAGGGCACGTGAGTGGCCGGGTCAAAGGGCGGGACGGCGCCGCGGATGAGCCGGAGCGCCTCGTCGCGCGACTGCTCGGCCATGGTGATGATGTCGGCCGGATAGCCCATCTCGACCTGGTGGACCGCGAACTCGTCCTCGTCGTCAACGTGCACAGACCCGTCGTTGCGCTGAAAGACGTCGAGGTCGAGGTCGACCATGGTGACGTCCGCGCCGTCCTGCGACCAGAGCGCCGGCGTGGTCATGTCGACGTAGACCAGGCAGTCATGCACGTGGCCGAAGTCTTCGCCGCCATAGAAGGTCGCCACCCACGGTCGGTCGCGGGGCACCAGGATGACCAGCGCGCCAGTCGTCTCGAAACTCACGCCCGGCCGGGTGAATGTGACGCCGGCCCGGCCACCCAGCCACACGCCAAACGTGTCCTCGCCCAGACGCGTCAACGTCACCTCCCAGTGCGGCCGGGCGCCCCACTTGGTGTGACGGAGCCTGACCTCAGGCATCGCCGTGCGCCTCAGTCATTGCCGAGCAGCGAGTGGCGCTCGATGATCTCGTCGCGGCCGGGGCCGACCCCGATCGCCGACACCCGGGCGCCGATCAGCTCCTCGACGCGCAGGACGTAGGCGCGGGCGTTGGCCGGCAGCTCCTCGAAGGAGCGGCAGGTCGAGATGTCCTCCCACCAGCCCGGGAGGTGCTCGTAGATGGGGCTCGCGTGGTGGAAGTCGCTCTGGCTCATCGGCATCTCGTCGTGCCGCACGCCGCCCACGTCGTAGGCCACACAGACCGGCACCTGGTCCAGCCCGGTGAGGACGTCGAGCTTGGTGACCACGAAGTCGGTGACGCCGTTGATCCGCGTGGCGTAGCGCCCGACCACCGTGTCGATCCAGCCGCAGCGGCGGGGTCGGCCGGTCGTGGTGCCGTACTCGGCCCCGGTCTTGCGCAGGAACTCGCCCATGTCGTCATCGAGCTCGGTCGGGAAGGGACCCTCGCCGACCCGCGTGGTGTAGGCCTTGAGGATCGCGATGACCCGGTTGATGCGGGTCGGCGGCACCCCCGAACCGGTGCAGGCGCCGGCTGACGTTGCGTTGGACGACGTGACGAACGGGTAGGTGCCGTGGTCGACGTCGAGCAGGGTCGCCTGACCGGCCTCGAACAGGACCGTCTTGCCCTGGTCGAGTGCCTGGGTGAGCAGCAGCCCGGTGTCGACGACCATCGGACGCAACCGGTCGGCATACTTCTTGAACTCGGCGAGCACCTCGTCGACCTCGACGGCACGACGGTTGTAGATCTTGACCAGCATCTGGTTCTTGACGTCGAGAGCGGCCTCGACCTTCTGGCGCAGGATCGACTCGTCGAACAGGTCCTGCACCCGGATGCCGACCCGCGACATCTTGTCGGCATAGGTCGGCCCGATGCCGCGACCGGTCGTGCCGAGCCGGCGAGATCCCAGGAACCGCTCGGTCACCTTGTCGAGCACCCGGTTGTATGGCGCGATCAGATGGGCGTTGGCGCTGACGACCAGCCTGGAGGTGTCGATGCCTCGGACGTTGAGCGCGTCGATCTCCTCGAACAGCACTGCCAGGTCGATGACGACACCGTTGCCGATGACGGGGATGCAGCCCGGGGTGAGGATGCCACTGGGCAGCAGGTGCAGGGCGTACTTCTCGCCGTCGATGACGACGGTGTGACCGGCGTTGTTGCCGCCGTTGAACTTCACGACATAGTCGATCCTGCTCCCCAGCAGATCGGTCGCCTTGCCCTTGCCCTCGTCGCCCCACTGGGCACCGACCAGCACGATTGCCGGCATCCGGGCCTCCTCAACTCAACTATGACTGGACTGGCACGCCCGTATGCCGTCCGGCGCGGGAATGGCGCGGGCCCTGCGCGCATGCGCACGGGGCCCGTGCGACCAAAGGGTAGCGGCACAGCCGCTTCGGCACCGAACCGTGCCGTCAGACTGACGTCGGACGACGACCGGCCTTGAGGAGTCCACGGCGCTGGGCCGCGGCTCCCAGCTGGAAGCGGGTGTCTGCCCCGAGGTCGCCCATCATCTTGGCCACCCGGCGGCGCACCGTCCGCACGCCCCAACCCAGGTAGCGCGCGATCGCGTCGTCCTTGTAGCCGCTCGCGAGTAACGTCAGCAGCTGCCGGTCCTCGGCGGTGTCTGAGCGGGCTCCGGGCATCGGAAGCGCAAGGTCCCACGCGTAGTCGAACAGGGCCGTGAACGCCGCGATGAGCATCGGGTCGCGGATGATGACGTGGTCGGACTCGGTGGACCGCCAAACGGCCACGGCCAGGACGACTTCGTCGCCGAAGATTGCGAACTCGCTCGGTGGGCTCTCGCTGACTCGTTGTTGCTCCCCCAGATCTGCCCACGCCTGTGCCCACCGCCGACCAGCGAGGTCCTCCAGCGCCGCAAAGGGGTAGATCGCCCTTTGCTCCCGACCGCCGGCGAGCGCCGCCTGACCCGTGCGAGCAGCTTCGTCGTCCAGCCCGGGGCCGACCTGCAGACTTCGGATGCTGGTACGGATCAGACCGCTGGTGCTGCGCAACGTGTGCTCGACCATGCTCGCGGCCATCTGTGGCGACACGATCTCCCAGGCGGGCTGGGTGACCGCCCAGCCCCCGGAGGAACCGGCTGCGCGATGCTCGGCGGTGAACTTCCCGAAGGAGGCGCGGGCGTCCGCAAGCTCGCGGCGCCGCAGGTCCAGCTTGGCCTCTTCGTTCCCGACCAGGCGTTCCAGGGCGGTCCGGGGATGTTCGACCAGCACCAGACCATCGGCCGTCTCGCGGACGAGCCGGGCAGCGATGAGGGACTCGAGGGCCTCGGCCGCCAGGCTGAGACTCCAACCGAGCTCGGCGGCGTACGGTGCCAGCATTGAGGGACCCGAGCGCAGGATGCGCCGATAGAGCTCCTCGGCGTCGGCGGAGACCTGAAAGACGGACAGGTGCGAGCTCACAGCGAACTCACCCTCAGGTGATCCGTTCTGGAGCCGGCGGTGGGCGCGATGTAAGCCATGATCGGCAGGTTAAGGCCAATGGCATACTAAGGCCACCCTGAGGGGTCGCAGCAGTGCATGATGTACCCGACCGAGGTTGGACGAGGCAGCAGGGGACAAACCGCCCGAGGTCACGGCCGCCCCGCTGGTGACAGTGGGCTGGCAACCGCAGGGGGCGGTGCCGGGAGTCGGGATCAGATGGGTCCCGGGTCCCGGCACCACTACAGTCAAGGGCACTGCGTTCAGGGGCACTGTTTCAAGGGCACCGCATCGCCCGACAGGCGAAATGCCTTACAGGCCAAGGTCCTTGGCAATGATGACCTTCATGATCTCGCTGGACCCACCGTAGATCCGCGACACCCGGGCATCGGCATACATGCGGGCGATCGGGTACTCGAGCATGTATCCGTAGCCGCCGTGTAGCTGCAGACAGGCGTCCATGACCTCTGCCTGCAGTTCGGTGGTGAACAGCTTGACCCTGGCGGCGTCGGCGACCGTGAGAGCGCCCGCATCCAGCTCCTCAAGAGCCCGGTCGACCATCTGCCGTCCGGCCTCGACCTTGGCCGAGAGCCCCGCGAGGACGAACTTGGTGTTCTGGAAAGAGGCGATCGGGGTGCCGAACGCCTTGCGCTCCCGGGTGTAGTCCAGCGTCAGGTCGATCGCCCGCTCACTCGAGGCCTGGGCCGAGATCGCGATCGACATCCGTTCCTGCGGCAGGTTGGCAGTCAGGTAGGCAAACGCATTGCCTTCGACACCAAGGCGATTGGCGGTCGGCACACGAACGTTGTCGAAGAAGAGCTCGCCGGTGTCCTGGGACTTCAGACCCAGCTTGTCCAGGTTGCGGCCACGACTGAAGCC
>JAYSQM010000082.1:0-2232 GCA_043721575.1 Phycicoccus sp. | reverse complement strand
GCAACGCGCTCCCTGGCGATCTCACGCGTCGCCACCAGCGCCGTGATCGCGGACGGGTTGACCGGCTCGCCGCGCTCGTCCACCACGAAACAGCGATCGGCGTCACCGTCGAACGCGAGCCCGAGGTCGGCGCCGTGTGCGAGGACCGCAGCTTGCAGATCGCGCAGGTTCTCGGGCTCGAGGGGGTTGGCCTCGTGGTTGGGGAACGTCCCATCCAGCTCGAAATACAGCGGTATGACGGTCAGCGGCAGCCCGGGCAACGCCCCTTGGGTGCCCAACACCGCAGGCACGGTGTGACCACCCATGCCGTTGCCGGCATCGACGACCACGGTCAGGGGCCGAAGCTCGCGCAGGTCGACCAGACCACGCAGGAACTGTGCGTAGTCCGCCAGGACGTCACGTTCGCTGATGACCCCGGGGGCAGTCGTGGGCGGCACAGAGCCGGCGGGGGCGTCGACCGCGGGCGTTCCAGGCGGCCCAGGCGCCTCACCGGAGTCGAGCAGCGCCTGAGCCAGATCGCGGATCTCGCTCAGGCCGGTGTCCTGACCGACCGGGCGCGCGCCCGAGCGGCAGAGCTTGATGCCGTTGTACTGCGCCGGATTGTGGCTGGCAGTGAACATCGCGCCGGGGACGTCGAGCGCGCCGCTTGCGTAGTACAGGCCGTCGGTGGAGCACAGCCCGATGAGTGTGACGTCCAGGCCGTGGGCGGCAGCCCCGGCTGCGAAGGATCGCGACAGGCCGGGCGAGGACGGGCGCATGTCGTGCCCGATGACGATCGAGGTCGCACCATCCGGGCGGGCGACGACCTGCGCGAACGCCGAGCCGATCGCGAAGGCGACGGCGTCGTTCAGCTGCTGCGGCACCAGGCCGCGCACGTCATATGCCTTGATGAACTCGGACAGTCTGGGCGTGCTCACGCGCCAGAGCCTATCCATCGCGCAGGATGCGCAGGTGGCCGCGACGGCCGGTCTCGATGACGCCGTTCGTCTCAACCTCGGATCGCGCTCCCACGGCCGCCACTGCGCCGGGTGTCTGGCGAGGCCGGCCAGCCTCGCGCACTGCATCGGCCAGCGCCAGCAGGTCGTCCTGGGTTGGGCCGGGGTCCACGAACTCCGTCGCGAGGAGGACGACGTCCCAGCCGCGCGGCACTGTCAGACCTTCGGCGTGCCTGACGCAAAGGTCATAGGTGTGGGGCTCCGCATAGGTCGCCAGCGGCCCCAGGACTGCGGTCTGGTCGGAGTAGACGTAGGTCAACGTCGCGACGGCGCCGCCGGAGCAGGCGGTGCGGGAGCATTGGCGCGACAGACTCACGGATGGACTGTATTCGCCTGCACCGACGTCCGGCACACACCACGCCGTAGAGTGGCGCCATGACCTCCGCGGGTGTGCCTTTTCGCCCTCGCCGAGACCGTCGCGGCCGGGGCCGGCGCGGCCCGATGACCTGGCCACCCGTGCCGGCGATGGCGACCCGGGCCGAACAGTTCGACGAGCTCGTCCTTGACGCTGCAACCCGCATGGAGCACCGTGCCGGCAAGGCGTTCGGTGATGTCGAGTTCGCGGTCGAGGACGTGCCGCCCAGTGACCCCGCACCGTGGGAGTCCTCCGATGTGCCCCTCGGCCGCCTGTTTGCCGCGCAGGGCAAGATGCCGGCTCGCATCGTGGTCTACCGGCGGCCGGTCGAGACCCGGGCCACCGACGCTCGCGAGCTCGCCGCCCTGATCAACGACGTGGTCGTCGAGCAGGTGGCCTCGCTGCTGGGTGTCGACCCGCGCGACCTCGACGCCGGATACGACCCCGACGGCAACTAGGGCGGGTCGGCGCAGCGGAGCCCGGCTAGTCACGCAGCTCGCGCAGCGGCCAAGACGTAGTGGTCAGCGTGAGATCAGCCAGTGGCGTCAAGCTCAACAGCACTCCCTCGGCGTCGGTAACAAACGTCACGACGGCAGCCCGGACGAGCCCGGTCCGGGGCGTGACCCACACCGACGTGGCGCCGTCCAACGACAGCGTGGTCACCGAGTCTGCCCCAATGGCCACCTCTTTCGTGCTGGCCTGGCCATCAGCCCCGACTGTTGTCACCAGAACCGACCCAGGATCCTTCGTCGCCGCAAGGTCCAGTCGCTCGATGAGCCCGTTGTCCTCGGTCCGGTGCAGAGCCATGCCGGCCAACGTCGTGATCGGCGAAGAGGCACCGGACCAGGCCAGGTCCGAGGGGCCGCCGACGGCCCGACGTCG
>JAYSQM010000081.1:0-62851 GCA_043721575.1 Phycicoccus sp. | reverse complement strand
TGGCGGATCGTTTCGACCATCGCGACGACGCCTGCCGGGTGGAGGATCGAGGGCCGGTCCGAGCCGACCATGGCCAGGGCAGCCAACGGAGACCTGGTCGTGGTCATGCGTCAGAGCGCGCCGGTCAATCCCAGCGTCTGCAACGGGTCGCGCCAGGGCGCAGGTCTGATGACCTCCCGATCCAGTGACGACGGCGCGAGCTGGACCCCAGCACAATCGTTGGTTGGAGCTGGGCTCGATGTCTACAACGTGTCGAGCGCTGACCCGCGCCTCACCAGCATGCCGGGGGGTCAGCTGATACTCAGCTACGGTCGCCCTGGGAACAAGATTCTCGTCTCCGAGGACGGAAACGGCACGACCTGGAGCAACCTGACAGTCACCAAGGCAGGGACCTCGAGCGGCTACACCAGCATCGTGCCGTTGACCGAGACCACTGCGCTTCAGGTGGGTGACTACGGATCCAACTGGTGTTTCCCCGCTGGAAGCGGGCTCCACAAGGTCGGCATCTGGGCCAGGACCATCGAGCTGCGCCCTTCGGACACCAAACGGATCGACCTGCGCACCCGCTACCTCAACGGCTCGCTCAACGTGGTCACGAACCTCACGGACCGTCCCACCGCCGCTGCCGGCCCGGCGGCTGCCATCGACGGCAGCGTCGACCCCTCGTCGGCTGCGGTCCGCTATGCCAACGACGGCTTCTACCAGATCGACCTCGGCGGTACGAACGTCCTGACCGGCGCCTCGATCGCGCTGCCCCGCGACCGCGGCTCGGCGGCGATCGACCTGTCCAACGACGGACGTACCTGGCGCACCGTCGCCGGCTGGGTCAGCTCGGGCCACTACCCCTCGCTGACCGCGCGCCCATTCCCAGCCGGCAGCGCTGCCCGATACGTCCGCGTGCGGGTCACCGGTATCGGCGGTGTCACCGCTCTCGGCGAGATGCAGCTACGCACCAACGCCAGCACGTTCGAGGATGACCTCGTCGGCAAGGCCCCGCAGGGGTTCGTGGTCCTGCCCGCAGGGATGCCCCTCGTGACCGTCGCCTCCGGGGGCGTTGGACTGGACAGTGACCGGGCGGTACGCCTCAACGACACGTCGCCGCGTGCCGCAGCGGTGATGGCGCTGGGTCTGCCGCAACGCACGACCCGCAGCCTCGAGCTCAGTCTCAGGCCCAACCGCATCGCCTCCGCCTTCCTGATCTCGCTCGAGGGGCGTCGGGGCGGCACCTACCAGCGTGCGTTGCACCTCGGCGTATTCCCCGATGGAAGTCTGCGTCGCTGGACCGGGTCGCGCTGGGTCAACCTGTCCGCCCCCGGGCTGGTCCAGAAGACCGGTTGGGCTGGGATCCGTATCAACGCGAACACCTCCGCCGCCTGGGTCTATGTCAACGGTCGGCTGTTTTCCCGCGTCCCCCTGACACGGGGGACGACATCCTTAACCGGCATCCAGGTTTCATCGGGAGGTACCGCGCCCGTGGGTGACGACATATTCATCGACCAGTTCCGGGCGAGCTGAGTCCCTGACGGCTGTGCCGTTCATCGCGCGAAGGCGACGGTTCGTCGCACCGTGTGGTGGCAGGTGTGGTCTGACCGTGCGTGAGGGACGAAGATGCCGGTATGACGGACGGTACGTATGCGCGCGCCCATCGCCGTAGCATCCAGGACCCGGAAGGGTTCTGGGGAGAGGCTGCCCGCGGCGTCGACTGGATCACCGCACCCGCTCAGGTGCTGGACGACTCCCGACCGCCGTTCTACCGGTGGTTCCGCGGCGGCCGACTCAACACCTGCTTCAACGCCCTCGACCGGCACGTGATCGCCGGCCGGGGTGACCAGCCGGCGCTGCACTACGACAGCCCGGTGACCGGGACCTCGCGCACACTGACCTACGTCGAGCTGCTCGACCAGGTGTCCAGGTTCGGTGGCGCGTTGCGGGGGCTCGGCGTCGGCAAGGGTGATCGCGTGGTCATCTACATGCCGATGATTCCCGAGGCCGTCGTGGCGATGCTGGCCTGCGCCAGGATCGGGGCGGTCCACTCGGTGGTGTTCGGTGGTTTCGCCCCTGCCGAGCTGGCCGCCCGGATCGAGGACGCCGCGCCGAAGGTGGTGGTGACGGCCTCGTGCGGGATCGAGCCCTCGCGGGTGGTGGCGTACAAGCCGATGCTCGATGCGGCCATCGAGCGATCAGCGCACAAGCCCGACTACTGTGTGGTGCTGCAGAGGGAACAGGCCGTGGCGGCGATGGGGCCACGCGACCTCGACTGGTCCGTCCTGATGGATCCGAACCAGATGACACTGTCCGAGTGTGTGCCCGTCGAGGCGACGGACCCGCTCTACATCCTCTACACCTCGGGGACCACGGGCCGGCCCAAGGGCATCGTGCGTGACAACGGTGGCCACGCCGTGGCGCTGAACTGGTCGATGAGCAACGTGTTCGGGATGAACCAGGGTGAGGTGTTCTGGGCGGCCAGTGACGTCGGCTGGGTGGTGGGCCATTCCTACATCGTGTATGCGCCGTTGCTGGCCGGTTGTACGACGGTGCTCTACGAGGGCAAGCCGGTGGGCACGCCTGACGCGGGGGCCTTGTGGCGGGTGGCCGCGCAGTACGGCGTCTCGGCACTGTTCACGGCTCCGACGGCGATCCGTGCAGTAAAGAAGGAGGACCCTGACGGCGCGTTCCTTGCCGGCCACGACCTCTCGAAGCTGCGCACGCTGTTCCTGGCAGGGGAGCGTCTCGACCCGGACACGTACGCCTGGGCAGGGCAACGCCTCGGTATACCGGTGATCGACAACTGGTGGCAGACCGAGACCGGTTGGCCGATCGCGGCCAACCCCATTGGTCTGGAACGTCTTTCGGTCAAGCCGGGGTCGCCAACGGTGCCGGTTCCGGGCTACGACGTGCATGTCCTCGACGAGCGAGGGGAGCAGGTGGAGCCCGGGGTGGAGGGGGCGATCTGCCTCAAGCTCCCCCTGCCGCCCGGCACGTTGCCCACGCTGTGGCGGGACGACGAGCGCTACGTCTCGGAGTACCTCTCGACGTTCGAGGGCTACTACCTGACCGGCGACGGAGGCTATCTCGACGAGGACGGGTATCTCTTCGTCATGGGCCGTACCGACGACGTGCTGAACGTGGCTGGACATCGCCTGTCCACCGGATCGCTCGAGGCGGCACTGGCCGGTCACCCGGCAGTGGCCGAGTGCGCAGTGATCGGGGTGGCCGACCAGCTCAAGGGGCAGGTGCCCCGGGCGCTCGTGGTCCTGAAGGCCGGCGTCGACGTCTCGGGGGAGGGCGCTGTGGAGGCACTGCGGGCCGAGTTGGTCCAGCGGGTCCGTGACGAGGTCGGCGCGCTCGCGGCGCTGCGTCTGGTCGACGTCGTCGTGGCGTTGCCCAAGACCCGGTCGGGCAAGATCCTGCGCAAGACCATGCGACAGATCGCCGATGGCGGCTCTCCGGCAGTTCCCAGCACCATCGAGGACGCGTCGGTGCTGGAGGCTCTGACCCCCGTCCTGCGGCGGAGCTGAGGCCGCGCTGTCGCCACGCCGAGGGTCGAGAATAATTGGTACAACCTCTTGATGACTGGACCTAAAGGCATCTAGTCTCGCGCCATGCCCGTAGACGAGTTCCTTCCCGTTGCCCGCCAGTCACTGTCCGACGGCATCTTCGCGGAGCTGCGTGACGCTGTGCTGGCGGGTCGTTTCGGCCCGGGCGACTCGTTGCCGCCCGAGCGTGAGCTGGCACAGTCGTTCGCCGTCAACCGGCACGCCGTTCGTGAAGCGGTCAAGCGTCTTCAGGAGGCGGGCTTCGTTCACGTGGTGCATGGCGGCGGAACCCGCGTGCTCGATGTCCGTCGGACTGCCGGGCTGGACCTGCTGGGCCACCTGGCCCGAGCGGACCAGGAGCCGGGACGCGAGCTCCTGCGTGATGGCCTGGAGATGCGGCGGTGCATCGGGGTCGAGGCGGCACGCCTGGCCGCGCGGCGCGGATGCGGAGCCGCGCGCCGGCGCATTCAGGCCGCTGCCAGGACGTACGGGCATGAAAACACGTCATCAGATGGTGCTGACCGCGCGTTCTGGAGCGAGGTCGTCGACGCCGGCGGCAACGTGGCCTTCCGGCTCGCGCTCAACAGCCTGCTCCAGATGATCGACGCCCAACCAGACCTGATGGACGACCTGCTGGCCGCGGACCGTGCCGACAAGCTGTCGCATTCCGAGCTGGCGCAGGCGATCTCACGCCGTGACGAGGACGCAGCGTCCCGGTACGCCGAGGCGATCCTCACGCAGGCGCTCACCGCTCTGGAAGGGCTCGACCGCCGTGAGGCACGCAGTGAGGCACGCCGCGGAGCGGGAGGTGCCTGATGGTCAACATCTTGTTGGCGGCCGTTCCGTTCTTCGTTCTCTTCATCATGGTTGAAATCGCCTCGCTGTGGTTCGCGCCGGACGATGGCGAGGTCGGCTACGAGGTCCGCGACACAGTCACCAGCCTGAGCATGGGTCTGGGCAGCCTGGTGGTCGGCATCGGGTACAAAGTTGTTGCCCTGCTTGTGTATTCGGCCACTTATGTGCTCACTCCGCTGAGGCTGGACACCGGGCTGTGGTGGGTCTGGGTGATCATCTTCTTCGCCGATGACCTCGCGTACTACTGGTTCCACCGGGCCCACCACGAGGTGCGCATCCTCTGGGCCAGCCATGTCGTGCACCACTCGAGCCAGCGGTACAACTTCTCCACGGCGTTGCGACAGACGTGGACACCGTTCGGGTCGCTGCCCTTCTGGTTGCCCATGGCACTGCTGGGCGTTCCGCCCTGGGCCATCTTCCTGCAGCAGTCGATCAGCCTGCTGTACCAGTTCTTCCTGCACACCGAACGCGTCGAGAAGCTGCCCCGCGTCCTGGAGTGGGTGATGAACACGCCCTCACACCACCGGGTCCATCACGGGATGAACCAGGCCTACCTCGACCGCAACTACGGCGGAATTCTGGTCATCTGGGATCGGATGTTCCGCAGCTTCGAGGCCGAGCGGGAGCGGGTGGTCTATGGCCTGACCAAACAGCTGCGCAGCCACAACCCGCTCGTCGTCGCTACCCACGAGTACCGCGCGATCTGGGCGGACGTCCGATCGGTCAGGAGCTGGTCCAGCCGGGCCTCGTTCGTCCTGCGGGGCCCCGGTTGGCGACCGTCCTGAGTCGTGCGGCTCAGCGGTTGTGCGGCTCAGCGGTTGTGCGAATCAGTGGCCGGTCACGGCTGAGAGGGCTCTGCCCAGCAGCGCCGGACGTCCGGTCAGCCGTTCCTCAGCGTCGGCGAGATTGGCGAGCTGCAGCCCGGCGTTGACTCCCAGCCAGCGCAACGGTTCGGGTTCCCATAGCCGAGAACGGTGTTGGACCCACGGAAGGCGAGTGAGAGCTGTATCGCGGTTGGTCACCAGGTCTGCCAGGGTGCGCCCCGCCAGGTTGCTCAGGGCGACCCCATCGCCGACGTAGCCACCGGCGTGGCCCATCCCGGTCGATGGGTTGTATCCGACGCCGGGGTGCCAGTCACGGGTGATGCCCAACGGTCCACCCCAGGCATGCGTGAACTCGACGTCCTCGGTCGCCGGGAGAAGCTCGGTCAGACTCCGGCGCAGGGTCCTGAAAACTGTTGCGTCTGCATCGAACTCGGGTTTGATGCCGGAGCCGAAGTGATACGGGGCGCCGCGACCGCCAAAGACGAGCCGGTCGTCCATCGAGCGCTGGCCGTACACGATCACGTGCCGATGCTCGCTGAACGTCTCGGCGTCGGCCAGACCGATCTGGTCCCAGACCGACTGCGGCAGGGGTGCGGTGGCCACGACCAACGAGTAGACGGGTGCGACGGTCCTCCGGTGGCCGGGCAGGCGTGCGGTCCATGCTTCGGTGGCCCGGATGATGTGACGGGCCTGCATGACGACGCCGTCGTCGGTCTGTAGGCGACGGTCACCCAGGCTGGTCACACGAGTGCTCTCGTGGATCCGAGCGCCATTGTTCTCGACGGTCTGGGCAAGCCCCAACGCGAGTCGGAACGGATGGATGCGGGCACAGTTCGGGTTGAAGGTGGCGCCCGAAAGTCCCTGAACAGCAAGACGATCGACCGCGGCGGAAGCCTCGAGCCAGGTCGTACCGGTGCCCCAGTAGTCGGACTCCTGGGCCTCGGCCCGGCCCCGCGCCGCCTGCGCGCGATTGCGGGCCACGACCAGCGTCCCGCCCTTGTGGAACCCGCACCCGATGCCTTCCGCCTCGGCCACCCGGCCGACCTCGTCGACGCTGTCGCGCAGTGCCGCGTACTGATCCCTGGCCGCGGACTCACCATGGTCAGCGGCCAGCGTCCCGAGCCCCACGGGGTACAGGGCTGAGACCCACCCACCGTTGCGTCCGCTGGCGCCGAAGCCGACGTGCTCGGCCTCCAGCACCAGCACGCTCAGCGACGGGTCGGCCTCCAGCAGGTAGTACGCGGTCCAGAGCCCGGTGTAGCCGGCGCCGACGATGGCGACGTCGACGCTCTCGTCCCGGGTCAGCACGGGCCGGGTTGCGCCGGCTGGGAGGCCGGACCACCAGAGGGGCCCCGAGGCCCCGGCGCTCACGGGTGGCTGCTCACAGGTGGTTCTCGGCCTCGGTCAGGACAGTGCGCAGTCGCTCCTCGATGTCGTCGAACTCCGGCTGGCCGATGATCAGCGGTGGTGCGAGCTGGATCACCGGGTCGCCGCGGTCGTCGGTTCGGCAGTACAGACCGGCGTCGAACAGCGCCTTGGACAGGAACCCGCGCAGCAGACGCTCGGACTCCTCGTCGTTGAACGTCTCGCGGGTCGCCTTGTCCTTGACCAGCTCGATCCCGTAGAAGTAGCCCTCGCCGCGGACATCGCCGACCAGTGGCAGGTCGAGCAGCTTGTCGAGGGTGGCCCGGAACCCCGGTGCGTTGTCCTTGACGTGCTGGTTGAGGCCCTCACGCTCGAAGATGTCCAGGTTGGCCATCGCGACCGCAGCAGAGACCGGGTGACCACCGAAGGTGTAGCCGTGGGGGAACATCGTGTGACCCTGTTTGAAGGGCTCGAAGAGACGGTCGCTGGCGATCATCGCGCCGATGGGGGAGTAGCCCGAGGTCATGCCCTTGGCGGCGGTGATGATGTCCGGCTGGTAGCCGAAGTCGGTGCTGGCAAACATGCTGCCGATGCGACCGAAGGAGCAGATGACCTCATCGGAGACCAGCAGCACGTCGTACTCGTCGCAGATCTCGCGGACCCGCTCGAAGTACCCGGGCGGCGGCGGGAAGCAGCCACCGGAGTTCTGTACCGGCTCCAGGAAGACGGCGCATACGGTGTCCGGGCCCTCGAACTCGATCGCCTCGGCGATCCGGTCGGCGCAGTAGCGGCCGAACGCCTTGGGGTCCTCGCGAAGGTGCTCCGGCGCGCGATACAGGTTGGTGTTGGGGACCTTGTGAGCACCGGGGACCAGTGGTTCGAACGGCTCCTTGGCGAACGGGATACCGGTGATGGACAGTGCGCCCTGAGGGGTGCCGTGGTAGGCGATGGAGCGGCTGATCACCTTGTACTTCCCCGGTTTGCCGGTGAGCTTGAAGAACTGTTTGGCCAGCTTCCAGGCCGACTCGACCGCCTCACCACCACCGGTGGTGAAGAAGACCCGGTTGAGGTCACCGGGCGCGCCGGCCGCCAGACGTTCGGCCAGCTCGATGGCCGCAGGGTGGGCATAGGACCACAGCGGGAAGAAGGCCAGCTCGCGCGCCTGCTTGGCGGCCGCCTCGGCCAGCTCCTCGCGTCCGTGCCCGACCTGTACGACGAAGAGCCCGGCCAGGGCATCGAGGTACTTGCGGCCCTGGTCATCCCAGATGTAGGCACCCTCGCCCTTGACGATGATGGGGACCGAAGTGCCGGCGCCGCCGGACTCGGTTGGTTCGTAGGTGGAATGACGGGTGAAGTGCATCCACAGGTGATCGCGCGCAGCATCGGCATATGCCGTGCCCGCGGGTGTGGTGCCGGGCGGTCGGGTGGCGTTGTTGCTTGTCTGAGCAGTGCTCATCGGGTACCCCAGTTGTAGTGCTGCTTGTTGAGTTTCAGATAGACGAACGTCTCGGTGGAGACCACGCCCGGCAGGGTGCGGATGCGCCGCGACAACAGGTTGAGAAGCTCGTCGTCGTCCTCGCAGACGACTTCGATGATCAGGTCGAAACTGCCCGCCGTGGTGACGACATACGACACCTCGGACATGTCGGTGAGGCGATCGGCGACCAGCTGCATGTCGCCCTCCACGCGGATCCCGACCATGGCTTGTCGGGTGAACCCGATCTGCAAGGGATCGGTGACCGCCACGATCTGCATCACCTCGCTGTCGAGCAGGCGCTGAACACGTGCCCGGACAGCGGCTTCGGACAGTCCCACGCTCTTGGCGATGGTCGCGTAGGACCGGCGGCCGTCAGTCTGCAGGTGTTCGATGATCGCCTTGGAGAGGTCGTCGAGGCCGCCGCCGGACGGTTTGCGGTCGACCAGGCGGCCATTGCTGGTCACCGGCTTTCGTGGGCTCACGAGGCGATGGTGTCTGGTCCCACCCATTTTGGCAAGTCCCTGTGCGGCGGAAACCGTTGCTGATCTACCAAAACAGCAACGGATTCCACACTTTTTTCCCCTGAACCCTGTTGAAAAGGCTCCTGTGTGGTTAGAGTTCCCTAACCGGAACCAGTTCGCATCAGGAGTCTTTTGTGAGTGCAAGCCCCCGCATCCTTCGCAACTTCGTCAACGGCGAGTACGTGGAGCCCGAGAGCGACGCGACCTCCGAGATCATCAGCCCGGTGACCGCCCAGGTGGTCGCCACGGCGCCGGTGTCCTCGGCCGCGGAGGTCGACCGTGCCTATGGCGCAGCTGCGGCTGCCTTCGAGGTCTGGGGTGACACGACGCCCAGCGAGCGTCAGCAGGCGTTGCTGAAGTTCGCTGATGCCGTCGAGGCTCGCGCTGAGGAGTTCGTGCACCTCGAGGCAGAGAACACCGGCAAGCCGTACGCGCTGACGGCCAGCGAAGAGCTGCCGCCGATGGTCGACCAGATCCGTTTCTTCGCCGGTGCCGCCCGGGTCCTGGAGGGGCGGGCGGCCGGTGAGTACCTCAAGGGTCACACCTCGTGGATCCGTCGTGAGCCGATCGGTGTCATCGGCCAGGTCACGCCATGGAACTACCCCATGATGATGGCGATCTGGAAGATCGCTCCCGCCCTGGCCGCGGGGAACACCGTGGTCCTCAAACCGAGCGACACCACGCCGGAGACCACGCTGCTGCTGGCCGAGATCGCCGCCGAGTTCCTTCCCGTCGGCACGCTCAACGTCGTCACCGGCGACCGGGACACGGGACGCGCGCTCGTCGAGCACAAGACGCCGGCCATGGTCTCGATCACCGGCTCGGTTCGCGCCGGCATGCAGGTCGCCGAAAGCGCCTCGCGCGATGTCAAGCGGGTCCACCTCGAGCTCGGTGGCAAGGCGCCGGTGGTCGTCTTCGATGACGCGGATCTGGAGGCAGCCGTGGAAGCCATAGCCGTTGCCGGCTACTTCAACGCCGGGCAGGACTGCACCGCGGCCACGCGCGTCATCGCCGGTCCGCGCATCTACGACGACTTTGTCGCCGCCCTGGCGCAGTACGCCCGGTCCAGTGCCAAGGTCGGCCTGCCCGACGACGAGGACGCACTGCTCGGTCCGGTCAACAACGCCAACCAGCTCGCGCACGTCGAGGGGTTCCTGTCCCGGCTGCCGGACCACGCCACGATCTCCGCCGGTGGCAGTCGGGTCAGCGGACTCGGTGACGGCTACTTCTTCGCGCCGACGGTGCTGTCCGGGCTACGCCAGGGCGACGAGGCGATCCAGCAGGAGATCTTCGGCCCGGTCATCACGGTGCAGAAGTTCTCCGACGAGGCCGAGGCGCTCGCCTGGGCCAACGGCGTCGAGTTCGGCCTGGCCAGCAGTGTCTGGACCAAGGACTTCGGCCGGGCCATGCGGATGTCGCGAAAGATGGACTTCGGCTGTGTATGGATCAACACCCACATTCCCATCGTGGCCGAGATGCCACACGGCGGCTTCAAGCACAGTGGCTATGGCAAGGACCTGTCCATGTACGGCTTCGAGGACTACACGCGGATCAAGCACGTGATGGCCAACATTGACGCATAGGCCACGTTTCCCACCAGTTACAGCACACCAAGGAGTGTTCATGAGCGATCAGGTTCCGTCGGTCTTCCAGGCGGCAATGGCCCGGGGTCTGCTTTCCCGGCGTACGGCAATGGCCGGCATGGCCGGTTTGGCAGGAGTCGCCGCCGTGACTTCGCTCGCGGCCTGCGGCTCGGCGGGCAAGAGCCCCGCGGCCGGTTCGACGGGCGGAGCCACGACCAAGAGCAGGGTCAAGGCAGCTGTCGACACGTCCGACACGGACAAGCTGGTCAACTGGTCGAACTGGCCGTCGTACATGGACGTCGACGACAAGACCAAGAGCCACCCTTCCCTGGACGAGTTCACCAAGAAGACCGGGATCAAGGTCAACTACACCGAGGACTACAACGACAACGACGAGTTCTACGCCAAGGTGCGTCCCCTGCTCGATGCCGGGGCCGACACCGGCCGCGACATGTGGGTCAGTACCGACTGGATGGTGGCCCGGCTGATCCGCCTGGACTACCTCCAGAAGTTCGACCTGACCAACATCCCCAACCACGGCAACGTCGAGGACTCGCTGCTCAACGTCGGCTTCGACAAGGGCCGGTTGTACTCCTTGCCGTGGCAGAGCGGGTTCACGGGAATCGCGTGGAACCCTAAATCCACCGGTGGCAAGAAGATCGAGAGCATCGACCAGCTGTTCACGGACCCCAAGCTCAAGGGCAAGGTCACGCTGCTCACCGAGTTGCGCGACACCGTTGGGCTGGTTCTGCTCGCGCTGGGCAAGGACCCCGCCAAGTTCACCGACGCGGACTTCGACGCCGCGTGCGCCGAGATCCAGAAGGCCAAGGACGCCGGACAGATCAAGGGTTTCACCGGCAACGACTACACCAAGCCGTTGGCTGCCGGTGACACGGCGGCCTGTATCGCGTGGACCGGTGACATCGTCCAGCTCAAGGCGGCCAACCCCGACCTCGGCTACGTACTGCCGCAACAGGGCTTCATGGTCTGGTCGGACAACCTGGTGATCCCCAACCTGAGCAAGCACAAGAAGAACGCCGAGATCCTGATCAACTACTACTACGACCCTGCCGTCATGGCCAAGGTCGTGGACTTCGTCAACTACATCTCCCCGGTCAAGGGGGTGCAGCCGGTGCTGGAGAAGACCGACCCCGCCGTCGCCAAGAACCCGTTGATCTTCCCGAGCCAGGACGTCCTGTCCCGCTCGCACGTCTTTCGCGGCCTGAGTGCGGACGAGGAGACCAAGTACAACCGCAAGTTCCAGGCCATCGTGACGGGGTGAGTGGGTCAGTGGCCGAGCAGACCTCGGGTGACCTGCGTCTGACGGGGGTCACCAAGACGTATGACGCGTTCACCGCGGTCGACCAGCTCGACCTGGTGATCCCGCGCGGCTCGTTCTTTGCCCTGCTCGGCCCTTCGGGGTGTGGCAAGACGACAACGCTGCGGATGGTTGCGGGGCTCGACCAGCCGACCATCGGCCAGATCTGGATTGGCGACCGGGACATCACCAATACCAAGGCCTACCAGCGCAACGTCAACACTGTGTTCCAGAGCTATGCGCTCTTTCCCCACCTCAGCGTCATCGACAACGTTGCCTTCGGGCTGCGTCGCCGCAAGGTCTCGGACCACAGGGTCAAGGCCATGGAGGCGCTCGAGCTCGTCCAGCTTGCCCACATTGCGAAGAAGAAGCCCGGTCAGCTCTCCGGTGGCATGCAACAACGAGTCGCGCTGGCTCGGGCTGTTGTCAACCGGCCAGACGTCCTGCTGCTCGACGAACCCCTCGGCGCCCTCGACCTCAAGCTGCGCCGGCAGATGCAGATCGAGCTCAAGCGGATCCAGTCCGAGGTCGGTCTCACCTTCGTCCATGTGACCCACGACCAGGAGGAGGCCATGACCATGGCCGACACCATCGCGGTCATGAACTCCGGGCGGCTCGAACAGGTCGGGGACCCGACAACGCTCTACGAACACCCGAAGTCGACGTTCGTGGCCAACTTCCTTGGGCAGTCGAACCTGCTGAAGGCAACCGTAAGGAGTCGCGCAGGGACCATCGCCGGGCTCGATGTCCACGGCGTGGACCTGCGTCTGCCGGTTGATGCTCTGCCGGTTGACTCTCTGGCGAAGGCCACGTCGGCGGTGTGGCTCGGGGTACGCCCCGAGAAGCTTCGGCTGATCCTGCCCGATTCCACGGATGTGGGCAGCGCCGACGGCAACCGGCTGACCGGTGTCGTCACCGATGCCTCCTTCACCGGTCTGGCCACCAACTACCTGGTCCGGCTGCCGTGGGGCCAAGAGCTCATGGTGGTGCAGCAGAACGACGGTATGCCGCGTGCTTCAGCAGGTGCGCAGGTCACCCTCGGCTGGGCTCCCGAGCACGGCTTTGCCCTGGACGCCGGCCAGGACGCGCACGCCGGTGCGCAGGACCAGGCCGATGACAGCGGAGCCGCCTAGTGGCTGACGTGGCGGCGCCACGCACGCGGCGAGCCAGACGCAACTACACGCCATACCTGCTGCTCGCGCCGGGACTGGCCTGGCTCGTGGTGTTCTTCGTCGTGCCGATGCTCTCGCTGGCGTCCCAGTCCCTGCAGACCGGGAACGTCGACGCCGGCTATGTGATGACCTGGCACTTCCAGACGTACGTCGAGGCACTGACGCGCTACTGGCCGCACTTCCTGCGATCGATCGTGTTCGCAGGCACCGCCACGGTGCTGACCTTGCTGCTCGCCTACCCGCTGGCGTACTTCATGGCACAAAAGGCGGGCCGGTGGAAGAACTTCTTGCTGGTGCTGGTGATCGCGCCGTTCTTCACCAGCTTCCTGATCCGCACCCTCGCCTGGCAGACGATCCTCACCGACAACGGACCGGTTGCGGGTCTGGCCCGTTCGACCCGTCTCACCGATCTGCTGCAGTGGGTGCACCTGACCAACAACGACTCGCTGATGAACTCGCGGTTCGCGGTGATCTGGGGCCTGACCTACAACTTCCTTCCGTTCATGATCCTGCCGCTCTACGCCAGTCTCGAGCGCCTCGACCATCGCCTGCTGGAGGCCTCCGGGGACCTGTATGCCACTCCGATCCAGACGTTCTGGAAGGTCACCTGGCCACTGTCCCTCCCCGGCGTGGTCGGTGGCACGTTGCTGACGTTCATCCCGGCGGCAGGTGACTTCATCAACTCCCGACTGCTCGGCAACACCCAGACCGTCATGATCGGACAGGTCATCGACTCGGAGTTTCTGCGGGTTCAGGACTACTCCACAGCAGCCGCCCTGTCCTTCGTGCTGATGCTCATCATCGTGGTCATCGTGGCCGTGTACGTCCGGCGTGCCGGCACCGAGGAGCTGGTCTGATGCGCTGGATCCGTGCGCACCTGGTCGCCATCGCCGCACTTCTGGTCCTGTCCTATCTGCTGCTGCCCAACCTCGTCGTGATCGTGTTCTCGTTCAACAAACCGAGGGGCAACTACAACTACGAATGGCAGCGCTTCTCCGTCGACGCCTGGACCAACCCCTGTGGGGCCCCTGGTATCTGCGACGCGCTCGGGCTGAGCCTGCGGATCGGGCTCATCGCCACCCTGGCCTCGACCATCCTCGGGACCATGGTCGCGTTCGCCATCGGTCGGCACCGCTTCCGAGGCCGCTCGAGCACGAACCTGCTCATCTTCTTGCCCATGGCCACCCCCGAGGTTGTGATGGGCTCGAGCTTGCTGACCCTGTTCATCGCGATGGGCATCGCGCCGGGCAGCACCACCATCCTGATCGCGCACATCCTGTTCTGCCTGTCCTTCGTCGTCGTCACGGTCAAGGCGCGAATCGCCTCCCTCGACCCACGTCTGGAGCAGGCGGCGGCGGACCTCTTCGCCAACCCGTTCCAGACCTTCGTCAGGGTGACCCTGCCGTTGGTGGCACCTGGCATCGCGGGAGGTGCGCTGCTGGCGTTCTCGCTGTCGTTCGACGACTACATCATCACGAACTTCAACGCGAGCCCGAGCTCGATCACCTTCCCGATGTTCGTCTGGGGCGCGGCCCAGCGTGGAACGCCGGTGCAGATCAACGTCATCGGCACGGTGATGTTCCTGGCAGCCCTGGTCCTGGTCGCAGTGGGCCAGCTGATCAGCAACCGGCGCGCCAAGGCTGCTGCCTGACCGTGGCTGCCCTGCCGCTGGGAACGGCCCTGCTGTGGTCGCGCGAGGCCAGGGTTGCCCTCGAGCACGCCTCTTCCACTCCGTTGTGGCTGGACGACAGTCGCCGGCCAGAGCCACGCGCTGCCCTGCAGGGCGACCACGACGTCGACCTGGCCATCGTCGGCGCAGGGTTCACCGGCCTGTGGGCGGCGCTGCTTGCGTTGGAGGAAGATCCGGGGCGCGAGGTCGTGGTGCTCGAGGGCGAGCGGCTGGGGTGGGCGGCGACCGGCCGCAATGGCGGCTTCTGTGCAGCCAGTCTGACCCACGGGGTGGGTAACGGTCTGGCCCGCTGGCCAACTGAGATGCCGCTGTTGCGCCGCCTCGGCGCGGCCAACCTCGACGCGATCGAGACGACGGTCCGTGGGCGCGGCATCGACTGCGAGTTCGAGCGCACCGGAGAGCTCGATGTGGCGCTCGAGCCCTGGCAGCTGGAGGACCTGCGCGGCCTTCACAAGACGATGCGCGAGCTGGGCGAGGAGGTCGAGCTGCTGAGTGCCGATCAGACCCGCGCGCTCGTCAGCTCACCGACCTATCTGGGCGGGTTGCTGGATCGTCGAGGTGTGGCCATGGTCAACCCAGCGCGGCTGGCATGGGGCCTGGCCGATGCCGTCGAGGGCGCCGGGGGCCGGATCCACGAGGCAACCATGGTGAAGCGGCTGCGTTCGGCGGGAGATCGGGTCTCGCTGACCACTTCGGCCGGCACGGTGCGCGCCCGCCAGGTGGTCCTGGCCACGGGCGTCTTCCCCTCGCCGCTGCGGCGGTCCCGCCCCTACGTGGTTCCGGTGTGGGATCACATCATTGCCACCGAGCCGCTCCGCCAGAGTCGGCGCGACTCGCTGGGCTGGGCGGGTCGAGAGGGCGTCGGTGATGGCGGCAACCAGTTCCACTACTACCGCCTGACCCGCGACAACAGGCTCGTCTTCGGCGGCTATGACGCGCTCTACTACTACGGTTCCGACCTGTCGGCGCGACGTCAGCGCCGACCCCAGACCGAGCAGCTGCTGTACCGCCACATGCTCGCGACCTTCCCCGGCCTGGCAGGGGTGCGGATCACGCACACCTGGGGTGGCGCCATCGATACGTCGACGCGGTTCAGTGCCTCGTGGCAGCGGGCGTTCGGGGGCAAGGTCGTCGCGGTCCTGGGATACACCGGTTTGGGTGTCGGCGCGTCACGGTTCGGCGCACAGGTCTGTCTGGACCTGTTGGCCGGCCGGGACAACGAGCGCACCAGGCTGGAGATGGTGCGGCGTCCGCCGCTGCCCTGGCCGCCGGAGCCATTGCGCTGGTTGGGGATTGCGAGGACCAAGCGCAGCATCGCCCGCGCTGACGCCCGCGGTGGGCGGCGCGACATCTGGCTTCGGGCACTGGACCGGCTGGGACTTGGCTTCGACTCCTGAGCCCGCGCCGGCTCTCCCGCGAAACTAGGATCGGTCACATGACTCGCTACGGCCCGCAGTTCGGACCTGACATCACGTTCCTGGGGGTCCCGCGTTGCGACCTCGACGATCCCGAGACGTATGCCGACGCGGACGTCGTGATCCTCGGGGCACCATTTGACGGTGGCACCTCCCACCGGCCGGGAGCCCGCTTTGGTCCCATGGCAATTCGGATGACCGACTACCTGCCGCACGACGGCTCGCGCCCGAGTCTCGCGCTTCGCACGGACGCTCTGGTGGACCTGTTGGTGGTCGATGCCGGGGACGTCGAGATGTACTCCGGCGATATCGAGAAGGCCCTCCCGGCGCTCGAGGTAGCCGTCGAGAAGGTGGCTCGCGCAGGCGCCATACCAGTGGTGCTCGGTGGCGACCACTCCATTGCCTTTCCTGACGCCAAGGGCGTGGCCAACGTGCTCGGGCACGGCAGGGTCTCGATGCTCCACTTCGATGCCCACGCCGACACCGGCGACATCGAGTTCGGCTCCCTGTGGGGTCATGGCCAGCCGATGCGCCGGCTGATCGAGTCCGGGGCCTTGCGCGGCGACCGGTTCCTGCAGATCGGGTTGCGTGGCTACTGGCCGCCGCCGGAGACGTTGGACTGGATGGCCGGCCAGAGGATGCGCTCCTATGAGATGACCGAGATCGGTCATCGTGGGCTGCAGGCGTGCCTGACGGAGGCCTTCGCCATCGCGACGGACGAGTGCGAGGGCGTGTTCCTCTCGGTCGACATCGATGTCTGCGACCCCGGCCACGCGCCGGGCACCGGCACCCCCGAGCCGGGTGGCCTGTCTGCTCGTGAGCTGCTCGACTCGGTGCGGCGGATCTGCCTCGAGCTGCCTGTCGTGGGCGTCGACGTCGTCGAGGTCAGCCCACCCTATGACCATGCAGACATCACCGCCGCATTGGCCAATCGCGTTGTACTGGAGGCGCTTTCGGCAATCGCGCGCCGCCGTCAGGACGCTCGCGACGGTACCACCTGGGACCCCTCTCAGCCACTGCTCGACGGTCGCTGACCCCAGGACCTGTCCCGGCTCTCTGGCGCAGCCCAGCATCAGCCGTTCGGCCAGAGTTGGCTGAACCACTGACACAACGCCCTGGCGTCGTGCTGCAATGCCTCCATGACGACAGGGCGGCTGCAGTCGCTGCACAGTGTTCTGGAGGAGACCAACGGCCGACTGAAGGCGGGTGAAGTCGCCGGCGCAAGGGTCTGGCCGTCCGGCTTCGGTGCCTTGGACAAGGCGCTGACCGGCGGGTTCCGCTCGGGCGAGCTGGTGCTCCTGGGCGGACCGCAGGGTCTGGGCAAGACCACGTTTGCGCTGCAGGTGATGCGCAACCTCATCGCGTCCAGCCACAGCGCGGTCTACTTCTCGTTCGAGCACGACAACCACACTCTGCTCCAGCGGCTGATCGCCATGGAGGCGGCCGAGATCGCCGGTCCCACAGCGGTTCCGCTGCACCGGGTCCGTCAGGCGTTCGAGGCGCGACACAGCTCGGAACAGACGTTGGAGGGACGACTCGGCGGCACCGAGGGCGGGGTCGAGGCGGTTAGGGCGCTGCAGGACTATGCCCGGCGGCTGCACCTACATCGTTCCAACGGATCCGACACCGACGTCGAAGCCATGAGACAGGTCATCGAGACGATCCGTGAGGACACTGGGCAGACGCCGTTCGTCGTCGTCGACTACCTGCAGAAGGTTCACTTCGCCGGGGCTGCGCCCCTGTCGGAGGACGATCGGGTCACTGTTGTCGTCGAGGGTCTCAAGGATCTGGCGCTGGAGCTTTCTGTCCCTGTTCTCGCCATCGTCGCGGCCGACAAGAGCGGCCTGGCCGTCGGCAAGCGGATGAGGGTCCAGGATCTGCGCGGTTCATCGGCTCTTGCCTACGAGGCCGACGTCGTGCTCATCCTGAACGACAAGTTCGACGTGGTGGCCCGGCATCACCTGATCTACAACCTGGCCAGCGCCGAGCGCTTTCGCAGCTGGGTGGTCATGACCATCGAGAAGAACCGCAACGGTGTGGACAAGGTGGACCTCGAGTTCCGAAAGCGCTTCGAGCAGAGCAGGTTCGAACCGGCCGGTGGAGCGGTCACCGAGCAGCTGATCGACGAGCGGATCTTCGTCGACTAGGTTCTGGACGGGATCACGTGAGTTTGACGGACAATGGGGCCGTGACCTCACCGCGCAGTATCGTCATTCTGGGATCGACCGGTTCCATCGGCACCCAGGCTCTCGAGGTCGTCTCGGCCAATCCCGAGCGCTTCCAGGTGACTGCGATCAGCGCCGGTGGCGGCAACCTTGACCTGCTGGCCCGCCAGGCGGTCGCGCTCGGCGTCCAGACGGTTGGTGTGGCCAGGGGGGAGCGCGACATCGTCGCGGCGGCGATCCACCAAGTGGCGGGTGAGGCTGGGCGTCAGGGGTTCGCACCGCACATCTGCGTCGGCCCGCAGGCCAACGCCGACCTGGCTGCCAGCGGGGCTGATGTGGTCCTCAACGCGATCACCGGCTCGATCGGGTTGCGTCCCACCCTGGCTGCGCTCCGGGCCGGTAGCACCCTTGCCCTGGCCAACAAGGAGTCCCTGATCGTCGGCGGATCGCTGGTAAGGGCGGCCGCCAGACCCGGCCAGATCGTCCCTGTCGACAGTGAGCACAGCGCTCTGGCCCAGTGCCTGCGCGGGGGCCGGGCCGAGGAGGTGCGCAGACTCATCCTGACCGCCAGCGGGGGGCCCTTCCGTGGCAGGAGTCGGGCCGAGCTCGAGACCGTCACGCCCAGGCAGGCCCTTGACCACCCGACCTGGGCCATGGGGCCGGTCATCACGACCAACTCGGCAACGCTGGTCAACAAGGGTCTGGAGGTCATCGAGGCCCATCTGCTGTTCGACATCCCCTTCGAGCGCATCGAGGTCGTCGTCCACCCCCAGTCCGTCATCCACTCGATGGTGGAGTTCATCGACGGCTCCACTCTTGCCCAGGCCTCGCCGCCGGACATGCGTCTGCCGATCGCCCTTGGGCTGGCCTGGCCTGACCGGGTCGAAGGGGCAGCCAGCCCGTGTGACTGGACCGGGGCCGCCACGTGGGAGTTCTTCCCGTTGGACGAGGACGCCTTCCCGGCCGTCGCCCTGGCCAGACGGGTGGGCGCGGCTGGAGCATGCTTCCCAGCGGTCTTCAACGCAGCCAACGAGGAGTGCGTGGAGGCGTTCCTTGACCGGCGCATTCGTTTCCTCGACATCGTCGACACGGTCGCGCAGGTGGTCGACGAGTGGGGCAACCACCCCGAGAACGATTCGACCCTGCTGGACGTTGACACCGTACTGCGCGCCGAGACCTGGGCGCGAAAGCGTGCCCATGAGGTCCTGGGCCTTGCCGGAAGTGAGACGCTGGTTCCGTGATGTACTTCCTCGGCGTGCTGTTCGTTGTGATCGGTGTCGGCGCTTCCATCGCACTGCACGAGGTCGGTCACCTCCTGCCCGCCAAGAAGTTCGGCGTCAAGGTCACCCAGTACATGGTCGGTTTCGGCCCGACCATCTGGTCGCGCAAACGTGGCGAGACCGAGTACGGCCTCAAGGCGGTTCCGCTCGGCGGCTACATCCGGATGATCGGGATGTTCCCCCCCAAGGCCGGCGCGGACCCCTCGATCCTGCGCGCGTCCAGCACCGGCCGCTTCTCCCAGCTGATGGACCAGGCTCGCCAAGAGTCCATGGAGCAGGTCAAGGCCGGCGACGAGAACCGAGTGTTCTACAAGCTCTCGGTGCCCAGGAAGATCGTGGTGATGCTCGGGGGCCCGGCCATGAACCTGGTCATCGCCGTCGTCCTGCTCACGGGCATCTTCACGCTCTACGGTATTGGTCAGATCACGGCCCGCGTCAGCGCGGTGTCGCAGTGCGTCCAGACGGTGCCGGCCAACGGCGCGGCCCCGGCGACGTGCTCGCCTTCGGATCCGCAGGCTCCGGCCAACGTCGCGGGTATCCGCCCCGGTGACCGGGTCATCTCCCTGGCCGGTCAGCCGGTCAGCACCTGGGACGACGTTCGTGCCCTGATCCGGCCGAACGGGGGGCGCCGGATCGACGTTGTCGTCGAGCGGGGCGGTCAGCGACTGGCCCTGAAGGCGACGCCGATCCTCAACGACGTGCCTCGGGTCGACGCCGCCGGCAACCCCGTGGTCGGTTCTGACGGCAAGATTCTCACCGACCGCGTTGGGTTCATGGGCTTTTCGCCCAGCGCAGAGATCGTCAAACAGCCTCTCGCCGCCGCCCCTGCGCTCATCGGCGACCAGGTCGCCCGCACGGCCGGCGTCGTGTTCAGGATCCCGCAGAAGATGGTCGGCATCGCCAAGGCAGCCTTCGGCGACGGAGCGCGTGACCCGAACGGCCCGATTTCCGTGGTCGGTGTCGGGATGGTGGCCGGCGAGGTCGCCGACGGGCAGCTCTCAGGGGTGGGTGAGTCGGGCTCTTCCAAGTTCGTCATACTGCTCAGCCTGATTGCGTCCCTGAACCTTGCGCTGTTCGTCTTCAACCTCATCCCGCTGCTGCCCCTGGACGGCGGACATGTCGCGGGGGCGCTGTGGGAGGGGATCAAGCGGCAGGTGGCCAAGCTACGCGGCCGGCCCAACCCGGGCTATGTCGACGTCGCCAAAGCCCTTCCGGTGGCCTATGGCGTGTCGATTGCGCTGATCGGCATGTCCGCCCTGCTGATCTATGCCGACGTGGTCAACCCGATCAAGCTGGGCGGCTGACCGCTTCCCCTCTCAACGGAACACCGCGGATCGCGCGTTGTGGGCCCACCAGGCGCTCAGGACGCGCGATCCGCGGTGTCCGGTGGGGGATACTGGGGCCATGACGGTTTCTCTGGGTATGCCGCTCCTGCCGCCTCCGGTCGTCTCTGCTCGCCGAAGGTCCCGCAAGATCAAGGTCGGCAAGGTTGATGTCGGTGGCGATGCCCCCATCTCGGTGCAGTCGATGTGCACGACCCCCACTACCGACATCAACGCGACGCTGCAGCAGATCGCCGAGCTGACCGCAACCGGATGTGACATCGTGCGGGTGGCCTGTCCCACCCAGGACGACGCCGACGCCCTGGCCGAGATCGCCCAGCACAGCCAGATCCCGGTCATCGCGGACATCCACTTCCAGCCCAAGTACGTCTTCGCCGCGATCGACGCCGGCTGCGCAGCGGTCCGGGTGAACCCCGGCAACATCCGCAAGTTCGACGACCAGGTCAAGCAGATCGCCCGGGCGGCCAAGGACGCCGGTGTCTCCATCCGGATCGGTGTCAACGCAGGTTCGCTGGATCCCCGCATGATGGCCAAGTACGGCAAGGCCACTCCCGAGGCACTGGTCGAGTCGGCCGTGTGGGAGGCGAGCCTGTTCGAGGAGCACGACTTCCACGACTTCAAGATCTCGGTCAAGCACAACGACCCGGTCGTGATGATCGCGGCCTACGAGCAGCTGGCCGCCCGCGGCGACTGGCCGCTGCACCTCGGCGTGACCGAGGCCGGCCCCGCCTTCCAAGGGACCATCAAGTCCTCGGTGGCCTTCGGAGCGTTGCTGGCAAAGGGTATTGGTGACACCATCCGCGTCTCGCTGTCGGCCCCACCGGTGGAGGAGGTCAAGGTGGGCATCCAGATCCTGCAGTCGCTGAACCTGCGCCCGCGCAAGCTGGAGATCGTCTCGTGTCCCTCGTGTGGCCGTGCCCAGGTCGATGTCTACACCCTTGCCGAGCAGGTGACGGCGGGCCTCGAAGGCCTCGAGGTGCCGCTGCGGGTTGCCGTCATGGGCTGCGTCGTGAACGGCCCGGGAGAGGCTCGGGAGGCCGATCTTGGTGTCGCGTCGGGCAACGGCAAGGGCCAGATTTTCGTCAGGGGCAAGATCATCAAGACGGTACCGGAGTCCCAGATCGTCGAGACCCTGATCGAAGAGGCCATGCGGATCGCCGAGGAGATGGGCGAGCCGGTGGACGACGAAGGGACGACAAGGGGTCCCATCGTCACCGTCGGCTGACTTCTCCATCCCGTTCGTCAGAAGCGGTCGACAGGGCTGTCAGCACAGTGCAGGCTTGAGGCGTGCTGCGCACCCAGAGTCCTGTCCGCGCCCTGACTACGGCTGACCGTGACCAGGCGCTGGAACTGTGTGCGCGCGATACCCGCACGAATGTCTTTGTGGCTGCACGCATCCTTGAGGGCGCGCTCGCGACGTCTCCCGGCGCAGTGCTGGGCTACGCCGAGGGTTCAGACCTGCAGGCGATCTGTTGGGCGTCGGCCAACCTGGTCCCCGTCGGGTGCGACGTCCAGGCGCTCGCGGCTTTCGCTACCAAGGTGCGCCGATGGCGGAGCCGCTGCTCATCGCTGTTCGGACCCGCCGACATGGTGCTGCCACTGTGGGAGGACCTGAGATACACCTGGGGGGAGCCGCGCGGCGTGCGTGCGCACCAGCCGGTTCTGGCCACTGCCGGCCCACTCCCACCGGGTACGCCGTGCGACCCGCAGGTACGTCGGGCTCGCTCCGACGAGGTGGACCTGGTGATGCCGGCCGCTGAGGCCATGTTCACCGAAGAGATCGGCTACCCGCCGTACTGGGGCTCGGCGCAGGTCTACCGGCAGGGCATCGCATCCCTGATCAGGCGGGGGCACACGTTCGTGCGGGTCGACGACGGTGAGGTGGTGTTCAAGGCCGACGTCGGTTCGGTGGCCATGGGCGTCGCACAGATCCAGGGGGTCTGGGTGGCGCCGCGGTGGCGTGGCCGGGGACTCGCGGTGCCAGCCATGGCCGCAGTCGTCGAGCAGGTCAGGGCCGAGATCGCTGCGGTGGTCACGCTCTACGTCAATGACTTCAACGGGCCGGCGCGGGCCACATATGCGCGGGTGGGGTTCACCGAGATTGGGAGCTTCGCTACGGTCCTGATGTGAGCTTGCCATCGAAGGACATCCAGGCACTGGTCGCGTTGTTCGCCACCTCGGGCACCCTGCACCTGGTCCGGCCCCAGGTCTTCGAGACGATCGTGCCGCGACAGCTGCCGGCGGCCCGTGGCCTCGTCTACGCCTCGGGCGTCGCCGAGCTGGTCTGCGCCGCTGGTCTGCTGCACCCTCGGACGCGCAAGGCCGCCGGGTGGGCCAGCGCTGCCCTGCTCGTGGCGGTCTTCCCTGCCAACCTGCAGATGGCGGTGACCGAGGGCAAGAGGGCCAGCCGCGGGACCGGCAGCCGGGGCAAGAAGTTCGCCACGCTCGCGCGGCTGCCACTGCAGATTCCGTTGATCCGCACGGCGCTCAAGGCCACGGGACGGATCTGAAAGACGAGGATCATCACCGTGAAGCAGCGAAGACCATCCCCGTGAAGCAGCGGCGCGAGCAGGTCGCCCTCCCTGCCGATATCCTCACGGGGTCCGGTGCGCCCGTGTCTGGACCTCATCGACCTGACCCGAGGAGATCACGTGTCAACGCCGGCCCTGCGCATGTCGACCCTGTTCCTGCGAACCCTGCGCGAGGACCCGGCCGATGCGGAGCTGCCCAGCCACAGACTGCTGGTCCGCGCCGGCTACATCCGCCGCGTCGCCCCCGGTATCCACACCTGGCTGCCCCTCGGGCTGAAGGTGCTGCGCAACGTCGAGCGCATCGTGCGCCAGGAGATGGACGCCATCGGCGCCCAGGAGCTGAGCTTCCCCGCGTTGCTGCCCAGGGAGCCCTTCGAGGTGACCGGGCGCTGGACGGAGTATGGCGAGAGCATCTTCCGGCTCAAGGACCGCAAGGGCGCGGACTACCTGCTCGGCCCAACCCACGAAGAGATGTTCACTCTGACGGTCAAGGACCTCTACGGCTCCTACAAGGACCTGCCGCTGTCGATCTACCAGATACAGACCAAGTATCGCGACGAGGCACGTCCGCGCGCCGGTCTCCTGCGCGGTCGCGAGTTCGTCATGAAGGACTCCTACTCCTTCGACGTGGATGACGCCGGCCTGCAGGCCTCCTATGACGCGCACCGCGAGGCGTACATCAAGATCTTCGACCGCCTGGGTTTCAAGTACGTCATCGTCGCCGCGCACTCCGGCGCGATGGGTGGCTCGGCGTCCGAGGAGTTCCTCGCCGTCGCGGAGAACGGCGAGGACACGTTCGTGCGCTCGACGCAGGGGGACTACGCCGCCAACGTCGAGGCCGTGGTGGTGCCGCAAGCGGCCGCGGTGGACTTCAGCAGAACTTCGGCGGCCCGAACCGTCGACACTCCCGACACCCCGACCATCGAGACGCTGGTCGAGGTGCTCAACGCCAGGTACCCCCGCGCGGGCAGGGCCTGGGCCGCCGGCGACACGCTCAAGAACGTCCTTGTCATGCTGGTCCACCCCGACGGCACCCGCGAGCCGCTGGCGATCGGCGTGCCCGGTGACCGTGAGATCGACGCGAAGCGGCTCGGGGCTGCGGTGCACCCCGCTGAGGTCGGGGCTTTCGACGAGGCCGAGTTCGCCAAGAACCCCGCATTGGTCAAGGGCTACATCGGCCCCGGCGTGCTGGGCGAGAGGAACGCGTCAGGCATCCGCTACCTGCTCGACGGGCGGATCGCTGACGGGTCGGCCTGGGTGACCGGCGCGGACAAGCCCGGCTTCCACGTCATCGACCTGGTCAACGGTCGCGACTTCACCGCCGACGGCACGATCCAGGCGGCCGCAGTGCACGACGGCGACCCGAGCCCCGACGGCTCGGGGACGCTCGTGTCGGCGCGAGGCATCGAGATGGGCCACATCTTCCAGCTGGGCAAGAAGTTCGCCGAGGCGCTGGACCTCAAGGTCCTGGACCAGAACGGCAAGCTCGTGACCGTGACCATGGGTTCCTACGGAGTGGGCGTCAGTCGTGCTGTCGCTGCCGTCGCAGAGGGATGCCACGACGAGCTGGGCCTGGTGTGGCCCCGCGAGATCGCTCCCGCCGACGTCCACGTGGTCGCGACCGGCAAGGACGAACAGGTCTTTGCCAAGGCGGCGGAGCTCACTGACGCCCTTGGGGCGCAAGGAATCTCGGTCATCTTTGACGACCGTCGGAAGGTCTCTCCCGGTGTGAAGTTCAAGGACGCAGAGCTGATCGGGGTGCCGACCATCGTCATCGTCGGCAAGGGCCTTGAGGCTGGCACGATCGAGATCAAGGACCGGGCGACCGGTCACAGACGTGAGGTGCCCGTCGACCAGATCGTCGACGCAGTCGTGTCCGAGGTGCGCGGCGCAGCGAGCTGATGGTCCCGTCCGTCCCGCGGCTTCGTGCGGTCATCTTCGACTGGGGTGGCACGCTCACGCCGTGGCACACCGTCGACCTTGCGGAGCAGTGGACGGTGTACGCGCGAGCTGTTCACCGTGATGACGACCAGGCCAGTGCCGATCTCGCGGCCCGCATTCTCGCAGCGGAGGACGCGGCGTGGCAGCGGTCGCGCACCGGACAGGGCAGCGCGCAGATGGATGACCTGTTGCGTCAGGCTGGACTGGATCCGGCCGATCCCTGGCACGAGGCGGCTTTGGTGGCATACCGGCAGTTCTGGGAGCCGCACACGTTCACCGACGAGCAGGTGCGTCCGCTGTTCGAAGGCCTCAGGGAGCGGGGGATCGGGGTGGGAGTTCTGTCCAACACCATCTGGTCCGGGGACTACCACCGCGGTGTGTTCGAGCGCGACGGAGTCCTCGACCTGATCGACGCCGACGTCTACTCGAGCGAGATAGCCTGGACCAAGCCGCACCCACAGGCTTTCCATGCGGCGGCTGCGGCTCTCGGAGTGGAGCCCTGTGAGGCCGTCTATGTGGGGGACCGACCGTTCGAGGACGTTCACGGAAGCCAAGCGGCCGGAATGCGCGCCATCTGGGTTCCGCATTCGAAGATCCCGGTGGCACAACAAGTTCCGGTCGACGTGATTCCTGACGGCGTGGCACACGAGCTGCTCGACATCCTCGACATCGTGGACGGTTGGCAGTCGCAGTGAACGACCCCTCGACCACCACGCTCGTGCTCATGGGCCTGGCCGCAGTCTGTGCGGGGTGGGTCGACGCGGTTGTCGGTGGTGGCGGGCTGATCCAGCTGCCAGCGCTGCTGCTCGGGTTTCCGCAAGCGGCTCCGATCCAGATCCTGGCCACCAACAAGCTCAGCTCGATCTGTGGCACGTCGGTGAGCGCGGTGACCTACTACCGCCGCGTCAGGCCAGACCCGAAGACCGCGATCCCGCTGGCACTGCTGGCATTCGGCGGTTCCCTGATCGGCGCCCTGCTCGCATCGCGCATCCCGAAGGCAGCCTTCAACCCGATCATCCTGGTGGTGCTGATCGGGGTCGGGACCTACACGCTGCTCAAGCCGGGACTCGGCCGTGAGACCGACCTTCGCTTCTCGGGACAACGCCACCTGCTGGCCGGCACCGGGGTCGGTTTCCTAGTCGGCATGTATGACGGTGCACTCGGCCCCGGAACGGGCTCGTTCTTGGTGTTCGCCCTCGTTGGCCTGCTCGGCTATGCGTTCCTGGAGGCCAGCGCCTTGGCCAAGATCGCCAACTTCGCCACCAACCTGGCTGCTCTGGCCATCTTCATCCCTCAGGGTGCAGTGATGTGGAAGGTTGGCCTGCTGATGGGACTGGGCAACCTGATGGGCGGATACCTCGGCGCACGCACGGCAATGGCCAAAGGCGCCGGGTTCGTCCGCATCGTCTTCGTCATCGTGGTGGGCGCGTTCATCGTCAAGATCGGCCTTGACGTGATCGGGCAGCTCAGCTGAGGGGATCCTGGCGAAGGATTGTGGGTGTCAGAACACCCACAATCCTTCGCGTTGATCGCGGGCTCTCCAGGGCTGACGTCAGCTCTTCGGGTGTCGTCACCGGGCGGTCACAGACAAAGCCACGACACACGTATGCCGCCGCGCCGCCAGTCACCAAGGGCCGGTTGGCAAGGAGCGGTATCCCGGGCGCCTCAGGAGACCCGTGCGCAGTGACCAGCCCGGGGGAGGTGCTGCGGCGCGCGACGCGGAGCAGCTCCCGCGCCTGCGGCCCCTCGCCGACGACGGCGACCTGATACGGGCCTGCTGCCATCGCTTCGGCCACGGCCAGCGTCCAGCCGGCGAAACGTGGGTCCCGAGCGGCGAGACCTGCGGCCGCAGCGACGGCGGCGTCGGCCGCCTCCCGGTGGCGTGCGGACCCGGTCAGCGCCGAGTAGGTCAGCAGGGCGCCGGCGAGGGCGGCATGGCCCGACGGCTCGGCGTTGTCCGCTGCACTGCGCGGTCTGGTGAAGAGCTTTTCGGCGTCGTCCGCGGTGTCGAAGAAGCCGCCCTGACCATCGGCGAAGTGGGCCAGCGCGGTGTCCAGCAGATCGCCCGCCGCGGTCAGCCACCCCGGCTGCCCGGTTGCCTGGTGCAGGGCGAGCAGGCCTTCGGCCAGGTTGCCGTGGTCGTCGGCGACTCCCATCGCTGCTCCGACCACACCCTCGCGTGACGCCCGGCGCAGCCTGCCGTCAACCAGGTGGGAGTCGAGGAGGAACTGCGCGCACCGTTGCGCAGCGTCGAGGCAGGTCGAATCCTCAAGTAGCACACCGGCCTCGCTAAGTGCAGCGATGGCCAGACCATTCCAGCCGGTGACCACCTTGTCGTCCCGGCCGGGCTGTGGCCGCAGATCGCGCGCGACCAGCAAGCGGCCGCGGACGCCCTCCCACCACTTCGGGTCGTCCGGCTCCCTGCGCAGCTGAAGCGTCGACATACCGTGTTCGAAGGTCCCGGACGCAGTGACCTCCAGCAGCGCGGCGGCCCGGCGGCCGTCGTCTTCACCGAGCACCTCGACGAGCTGCAGTGCAGTCCAGCTGTAGGTCAGCCCTTCGACCCCCACGGTGTCGGCATCCAGAGCCGAGGCGAAGCCGCCCTCGGCAGTGCACAGGTCACGCAGGAGGAAGCCCGCGGTCTGGCGCGAGATCCGTTCCGCGAAAGGTGATCGTGTCGCACGCCACAGATGCAGATAGACGCGCAACAGCTGGGCGTTGTCGTAGAGCATTTTCTCGAAGTGGGGCACCACCCAGCCGGCGTCCACCGAGTAGCGCGCGAAGCCGCCGGCCAGCTGGTCGTACATCCCGCCGCGGGCCATCGCCTCGCAGCTGCCCTCGGCCATCTGCAAGGCCTGGTCCGAGCCCGTGCGTGCCCAATGGCGCAGGAGGAACTCCAGGACCATCGACGGCGGGAACTTCGGCGCCCGGCCGAAACCACCGTTGCGCCAGTCATATCCGTCCGCGAGCAGGGCTTCGGCCCGCTCGAGCTCGATCGCCGCCAGGGGCGCGCCGGCCCCGATCGTGGCCGCCGTGCGCAGCGCCTCGACGATGCGTGAGCTGCTGGCGAGGACCTCGTCGCGGCGATGGGTCCAGGCGTCGGAGACACCGGAAAGCAGCTGCAGGAACGAGGTTTTGGGGTAGTAGGTGCCGCAGAAGAAGGGGTCGCCTGTCGACGTGAGAAAGCAGGTCATGGGCCAGCCGCCGTGCCCAGTCATGGCCGTCGTGGCCGACATATAGATCGCGTCGATGTCCGGGCGTTCCTCACGGTCGACCTTGATCGCGACGAAGTCGGCGTTCAGGACAGCGGCAACCTCGGCGTCCTCGAACGACTCGTGGGCCATCACGTGACACCAGTGGCAGGCCGAATAGCCCACCGAGAGCAGTACGGGGACATCGCGGCTGCGCGCCTCGGCGAACGCCTCTTGGCCCCATTCCTGCCAGTGGACCGGGTTCGCGGCGTGCTGGAGCAGGTACGGGCTGGTCGAGTTCGCAAGGCGGTTGGCCATGACCTCAACGTATGCCACGGGTGTCGGCATCAGTGGACAGCTTGGCGGGCGACGGGCACAGGTCAGTCCGGCTGCATCGCCTTGATGATCGCGATCGCCTTTGTGAGCTCGTCGGCGTCATCGTCCTCGACCGCCCACAGGGCCATCTGCACCTCTCGCACGATCGACCAGGCCCGTGCTCGTTCCTCGTCGACGCCGGCGCTGTCACAGATGATCGTGAGGCGACGGCGCAGGTGTTGACGCAGGTCGCCGCCGGACACCGCTTCCTCCCATCGGTTCCACAGAGCGGGCGTGACGGCGAAGGCCGGGTCGGCCGCCAGGACGTTCCAGTAGTGCAGGTCGGTGTGGACCATGCGCGCGTCGATGGCATCGTCGGTCACCAGGTCCGACAGCAGTGCGCGCGCCTGTTCCACGAACCGGCGTGGGATGGCAGGAGAATCGGAACCGAGCCTTGCTGCCAGGCGCTCAGCGTCGGCGGACAGACGCGAAAGCTGGGGGATCGCAACGTGATCCAGTTGCCGGAGCAGGTCCCCGATCACGCGGCAGGCTTCGTCGATCGGGACGTCATGCAGGTCCCGGCCGTTGTGCAGCCGCTCCAGGAGCATGGCCCACCGACCCGGGTTGGCGGCGAGCAGCCGCACGGCGCCGTGGCCCCCCCAGTGCAGCAACGCGAGATGCTCGTGCTCGGCCTGGACGTGGGGCCAGGTGACCTTCAGGACGGCCGTGGAGTCGTCGCGACGTCGAACCGGCAGCACCAGCGCGCACATCCCGTGCATCGGTTCACCATCGAGCGTGAGGTCCCACTCATCCAGCGACTCCTCCACGAGCCGAGGTAGGCGCGCCAGCCATGCGTCACCGCCGATGTACGGCTCAGGCTCGCGGCCGGTCACCAGTGCCGAGAACGCTTCTGGTACAAGTGCGCTCATCCGCTGTTCAGCCCGGGAAAGGCCGCCAGGGGGGCGCCCCATTGCGACGCGATGGCCTCGGTCGCGCCCAGCCACTGCACGAGGAGCGCCAGGGCGGTCGCGTGACCCGTCGCCGGCTCCAGCGAGGCGGCATGGCTGGTGAGCAATGCCTCCAGCAGGTGCAGTGCCAGGCGCCTGGCGCTGTCTGTGTCCGTGACAGGGAAGGGCAGCTGGTAACCCAGAGGCGGTGGGGTGGATGAGGACCCGATCAGCGTCTCGAGCTCGGAGGTGCGAGTCCGTAGTGACGCCAGCGTTGACCTCGCCAGTGCCCGACCGTTGCTGTCGATCTGTGCCGCGACGACCTCGAAGCCGTAGACCGCGGCGCGCGCCCCCGCCAGCAGCCGCACCGCCTCGGCACCCTTGAGGCCGGACGGGACGACCGGCGCAACGATGGCGCCGAGCAGTGTCACTGCCGCAAGGCGCTGGGCCAGCATGGAGCCGATCAGCGCGACGTGGGCGTTCGCGAGGTCGGCCAGCACGATGTCGCTGACGGAGTCGCGCTCGACGTCGGACAGCACCGCCGCAGGTGCGGTGGGGTTGGTGGTGGGTCTGGTGAGGGTGGACGCACCGATCATCGACTCGGGCACCCCGCCCTCTCGTAGCAGGCGCGCGATCACACCGACCTGGGTGGCGTGAACTGCGCTCAGTTGACCCGGCATCGACGTGGACGAACTCCCGGCCGACTTGGCCAGCAGTTCCAACGCCGTGGTGCGACCGAGCACTGCCAACAGCGCCTTCTCGTCCTTCATGGGAACGCGGGTGGGGGCGAGCGGGATACGCCGAGCGCCTTCCTCCAGCTGCACCTGACATCCGGACAGCGTCGTCACCGAAAGCGCTGTCACGGCCCCCGCCGCGAGCGCCACCAAAATGGACCTGCGCGACCAGGAGCGCGGCAGACGGTGGTTCGCGGGCATGGTCTCGATGATGACAGACTGGGGTCGACGACCACCGCGGGAACAGGCGCACGAGGTGGCGACATTCGAGAAGAGCAGGGAAGCGGAGGCGGCAGTTGAGCACTCAGGAACGAATTCGCCAAGTCCTGCTCGAACTCCAGGGCACCGCTGAGGTCCCAGGCCCGCTCGGTGAGCTCGGGCTCATCATCGAGGACGTGGCGGTGACGCCCGCCGGCAAGCGCAGACTGGTCCGCATCTGGTTGGACCGTGACCTCGCCGGTCTCGATGCCGGCGATGAGTCCAGCGTGGTCGATCCGCTCTCGCTCGACGAGGTCTCCGATGCGACCCGTGCCATCAGCGCCGCTCTGGACGCCTCCGATGCGGCGGGCGAAACGCCCTACGTCCTCGAGGTCGGGTCGGCGGGTGTCGACCGCCCGCTCACGGAACCGCGTCACTTCCGCCGCAACGTCACCCGGCTCGTCGAGATCCGGCGCATCGAGGGCGCCGAGGGCGATCCGCTCACCGGCCGCCTGGTCGCCGCCGGGCCCGCCCACACGACGGTGCTGGTGGCGGCGACCAAGAACGAACCAGAGACCGAGCTACGCATTGCGTATGCCGACATCGCCCGCGCCCAGGTGCAGGTCGAGTTTGCCCGCGCCGCTACAGAGGAGGAGAGCTGATGGATATCGACCTGGCGGCGTTGCGCAGTCTTGGGCGTGAACGGGACATCCCCCTGGACGTCATCATCCCGGCGATCGAGCAGGCGATGCTCGTGGCCTATCACCGTACCGAGGGCGCCCGGCGCCTCGCCCGCGTGGAGCTCGACCGCGTGAGCGGCCACGTGATCGTGTGGGCGCGCGAGGAGGGCGTCACCGACCCTGAGACCGAGGAGCGCCCTGAGCCCGGCCCCGAGTTCGACGACACTCCAGATGGTTTCGGGCGGATCGCGGCCTCGACGGCGCGCCAAATCATCGTGCAGCGACTGCGCGACCTCGAGGACGAGGCGATCATGGGCGACTTCCATGGCCGTGAAGGCGACATCATCACGGGTGTCATCCAGCAGAGCAGCGATCCGCGCTACGTGATGGTCGACTTCGGGGCCATCGAGGGGTCGCTGCCCTTGGCTGAACAGGTGCCGGGGGAGAAGTACGTCCACGGCGAGCGTCTACGTTGTTTCGTGGTCAGCGTGAAGCGTGGTCAGCGTGGACCCCAGATCAGTCTGTCGCGCACCCACCCCAACCTGGTGCGCAAGCTGTTCGCCCTCGAGATCCCCGAGGTGGCAGACGGCACTGTCGAGATCGCGGCACTGGCCCGCGAGGCGGGACACCGAACCAAGGTCGCCGTGCACTCCAAGACCCCCGGTGTCAACGCCAAGGGCGCCTGTATCGGTCCGATGGGGGCCCGGGTCCGGGCGATCATGACCGAGCTGCACGGCGAGAAGATCGACATCGTGGACTTCTCGGAGGACCCTCGCGCCTTTGTGGCAGCGGCGCTCTCGCCGTCGCGGGTCAACTCGGTCGAGATCGTCGACCCGGAGGCACGTTCGGCCCGGGTGATCGTCCCCGACTACCAGCTGTCGTTGGCCATCGGCAAGGAGGGTCAGAACGCCCGGCTCGCCGCCAAGCTGACCGGCTGGCGCATCGACATCCGTTCTGACACCGCGCCTGCACCCGCTGATGGGACCCCTGGGACCGACGCTGGCACAGACGGTGAGCGCTAGGCGGTAGGGTGGTGGAGATCGATCGGTTGCGACGGATCCGTCAGCGGCCAACCCAACGCATGGCACGAACGTGTGTGGGCTGCCGACGTCGCGATGTTCGATCGGCATTGCTGCGAGTTGTCGCGGAGTGCAACGACACCGGTGAGCACATCGCCAGAGTTGTTGCCGATCCGCGGCTCCGGTTGCCAGGGCGTGGCGCTTGGTTGCACCCGACACCGGAATGTCTCGATCTGGCCGTGCGGCGCAAAGCGTTCGGGCGGGCCCTGCGAGTCAAGGCCTTCCTCGAGGTGGCGGCCGTGAGCGCGTACATCGGGGCACTTCAGCAGTTCGCGGCAGATGAGCAGTCCGTCGTCACAGCTGTCAGCTCCACCCCGGAGTCGGCAGCTCAGCAGGTTCCTGAAACCGAAAGCGGGTTTGACGCTGATGAGCCTCCGATGAGTACTCACCGATGAGCAACACCCAGCACTAACGACGGCCCGCGCTTCATCTCGATCCGCCCGGGCCATAGATGAGGAGAAACGTGGCTAAGGTCCGGGTCTACGAGCTCGCCAAGGAGCTCGGAGTCGAGAGCAAGATTTTGCTCAACCATTTGAAAGAACAGGGCGAGTTCGTCCGGTCGGCTTCCTCGACCATCGAGCCCCCGGTCGTTCGCAAGATTCGCGAGACGTTCCCCGCAGAGCTAGCCGTCGCCGGCGGTCCCGCTACGGATGCCAAGGACAGTGCGGCAAGACCCGCAGCCAAGAGGTCGGCAGTCAAGCCCGGCGCTCCCGCGCCCGCTGATCCTTCGGTCGAGGCTCCCGTCGCGGCTGCAGTGAGCGCACCCGAGGCTCCCTCTCGTCCGGGCGCTCCGACCCCCGGACCCCAACCGGCCGCTCGCCTCGTTGCCGACGCCCCCGAGGCGCCTGGAGCACGTGATAGTGGTGGCGACTCGGGTCGCTCCGCGCCCCGCCCCGGAGCGCCTCGCCCCGGCAACAACCCGTTCGCGCCGAGCCAGGGCATGCCCCGAGGTGGCCGCGAAGGCCACGAGCCCCGCGAGGGTCGCGACGCCCCGCCGGCTGCCCGTCCCGGCAACAACCCCTTTGCTCCCAGCCAGGGAATGCCCCGTCCGCAGGGTGGCCGTCCGGCTCCCGCGGGTGCCGGCGGTCCCCGTCCCGGCGGTCCACGTCCCAACCCGGGCATGATGCCCGATCGCGCAGCGGTCGGTCGCCCTGGTGAGCGTCCCGCTCGTGGTGGCGCTCCCGGTCGTCCCGGTGCCGGTGGCGGTTTCGCCGCTCGCCCCGGCGGTGGTGGCGCTCCCGGCGGTGGCGGCGGCGGTTTCGCTGGTCGCCCCGGTGGCGGTGGGGGCGGTCGTCCAGGTGGACCCGGTGGCCGCGGTGGCACCCAGGGCGCCTTCGGTCGTGGCGGTGGACGTCCGGTTCGCGGACGCAAGTCCAAGCGCGCCAAGCGTCAGGAGTTCGAGCAGATGCAGGCCCCGTCGCTCGGCGGTGTCACGGTTCCCCGCGGCGACGGCAAGACCGTCATCCGCGTGCGTCGTGGCTCCTCGCTGACCGACTTCGCCGACAAGATCAACGCCAACCCGGCCAGCCTGGTCACGGTGCTCATCCATCTGGGTGAGATGGCCACGGCGACGCAGTCCCTGGACGAAGAGACGTTCCGTGTGCTCGGAGCCGAGCTCGGCTACCTCATTGAGGTCGTATCTCCGGAGGACGAGGAGCGCGAGCTGCTTGGTCAGTTCAACATCGATCTCGACGCCGAGCTGGCCGACGAGGGCGACGAGGACCTCAAGGCCCGTCCGCCGGTCGTGACCGTGATGGGGCACGTCGACCACGGAAAGACCCGGCTGCTGGATGCGATCCGCAACGCGGAGGTCGCGCAGGGCGAGGCCGGAGGCATCACCCAGCACATCGGTGCCTACCAGGTGTTCGCGGAGCACGAGGGCAACGAACGCGCCATCACGTTCATTGACACCCCCGGTCACGAGGCCTTCACGGCGATGCGTGCCCGTGGTGCCAGGGTCACCGACATCGCGATCCTCGTGGTCGCCGCCGATGATGGCGTCATGCCGCAGACGATCGAGGCGCTCAACCACGCCCAGGCCGCTGGTGTGCCGATCGTGGTCGCCGTCAACAAGGTGGACAAGGAAGGGGCCAACCCCGACAAGGTCCGCCAGCAGCTGACCGAGTACAACCTCGTGGCCGAGGAGTACGGCGGCGACACGATGTTCGTCAACGTCTCCGCCAAGGAGGGTACGAACATCGACACCCTGCTCGAGGCGGTGCTCCTGACCGCCGACGCGGCGCTCGACCTGCGGGCCAACCCAAACAAGGACGCGCGCGGGGTGGCCATCGAAGCCCACCTGGACAAGGGGCGTGGCCCTGTCGCCACGGTGCTGGTCCAGTCCGGAACGCTGCGTATCGGTGACTCGATCGTCGCCGGAGGTGGCTACGGCCGCGTCCGCGCCATGCTGGACGAGCATGGTGACACGGTCGAGGAGGCCACGCCGTCGCGTCCGGTCCTCGTGCTCGGGCTGACCTCTGTGCCCGGCGCCGGTGACACGTTCCTGGTGGCACCCGACGACCGCACCGCCCGGCAGATCGCCGAGCGTCGCGAGGCAGCCCAGCGAGCGGCCAGCCTGGCCAAGCGTCGCAAGCGGATCAGCCTCGAGGACCTCGACGAGGCGCTGGCCGCGGGCAAGGTCGACAACCTCAATCTCATCCTCAAGGGTGACGTGTCGGGTTCTGTCGAAGCGCTCGAGGACGCCCTGCTCAAGATCGACGTCGGTGACGAGGTCGACCTGCGGATCATCCACCGCGGTGTGGGTGCGATCACGCAGAACGATGTCAACCTGGCGACGGTCGACAACGCCGTCATCATCGGCTTCAACGTCCGGCCCGCAGAGCGGGTCGCCGAGCTGGCCGACCGCGAGGGTGTAGAGCTGCGCTTCTACTCGGTCATCTACTCGGCGATCGAGGACATCGAGGCAGCACTCAAGGGCATGCTCAAGCCGGAGTACGAAGAGGTCCAGCTGGGCACCGCCGAGGTGCGCGAGGTCTTCAAGTCTTCCAAGTTCGGCAACGTCGCCGGTTCGTTGGTTCGCTCCGGCGAGATCAAGCGCGGCACCAGGGCGCGGATCATCCGTGACGGTGCCGTCGTCAGCGAGGGTGTCGAGATCACCGGTCTGCGTCGCTTCAAGGACGACGTGGTCGAGGTTCGCGAGGGCTTCGAGTGCGGTATCAACCTCGGCAGCTTCAACGACATCAGGATTGACGACATCATCGAGACCCACGAGATGCGCGAGATCCCGCGCGCCTGACCTCGCTCACCATCGCGGCCACGCGGGTCCTCAAACCCGCGTGGCCGGTTTGGGTGGTCAGGGACTAGGAAGGTAGGACCATGGCTGATCCGGCACGCGCGAAGAAGATTGCAGACCGCATCAAGGTGCTCGTTGCCGAGACGTTGGAGTACCGCGTCAAGGACGAGCGACTCGGCTTCATCACGATCACCGACGTGCGGGTGACCGGCGACCTGCAGAATGCTTCGGTGTTCTACACGGTGTTTGGTGGCGAGGCCGAACGTGCCGAGACGGCAGCGGCGCTCGAGTCGGCCAAGGGCAAGCTCCGCTCGGCAGTGGGCAGGGGCATCGGCATCCGGCTCACACCGACGCTGGAGTTCATCCCCGACGCGCTGCCGGAGGGCGCGGCCCACCTCGAGGACCTGCTCGTCACGGCCAAGCAGCACGATGCCCAGGTGGCCGCCGCAGCAGCTGGTGCGACCTACGCCGGTGACGCCGACCCGTACAAGAAGCCGGTCGTTGACGAAGAAGACGCCGCCCAGGCATGACCACCCCTGACGGGCTGCTCATCGTCGACAAGCCGGCCGGATGGACCAGTCACGACGTCGTTGCTCGCGCTCGACGTCTGTGTGGCACCCGCAGGGTCGGCCACGCGGGCACGCTGGACCCGATGGCCACCGGTGTCCTCGTTCTGGGAATCAATCGCGCCACCAAGCTCCTGACGTTCCTCGTGGGCGCCGACAAGACCTACACCGCGACGATCCGTCTGGGTCAGTCAACGATCACCGATGACGCAGAGGGTCAGGTCGCGACGTCCGGCGATGTCGCGGGCCTGAGCGCCGAGGCCGTTGAGCGTGCGGTGGCCGCTCTCACCGGTGAGATCACCCAGGTGCCCAGCTCGGTCAGTGCGATCAAGGTGGACGGGCAACGATCGTATGCACGGGTGCGTGCGGGGCAGGACGTCGTCCTGCCCGCTCGCCCGGTCACCGTCAGCAGGTTCGAGATCCTCGGCCAGCGGGCCAAAAGCGTTGGGGGCCATGGGGTCTGGGATCTCGACGTCATCGTTGACGTATCGTCGGGGACCTACGTCCGGGCCTTGGCCCGCGACCTGGGTGCAGCCCTGGGTGTGGGTGGGCACCTCATTGCGCTGCGGCGCACCCGCGTCGGGCAGTTCGGGCTCGACGGCGCGCACTCGCTCACCGATCTCGAGATCGCCAGCGAGGCGGACGGCATTCCGGTGGTCACGCTCTCGGACGCGGCGCGGACCTGCTTTGCCGTGCGCGAGCTGACCGCACCGGAGGCCATCGCGGTCGGCTACGGGCAGCGCATCGCCTCGCAGCCCGCGGGCCGCAGCCAGCCGGTGGCAGCCTTCGCACCCGAGGGGCACCTGGTGGCCATGCTCGACGAGAGCGGCTCGCTGGCCAAGGCCCGCGTCGTGTTCGCGCCCTCGGGTTCGTAGAGTGTCCCTCGTGCTGCGATGGACCGACCTCTCCCAGATCCCCCAGGGCTACGGCCCGAGCGTGGTGACGCTGGGCAACTTCGACGGCGTGCACAAGGGCCATTACGCCGTGCTGTCCACCGTCGTCCGGACGGCTCGCGACCAGGGCCCAGATGGCGCCCACGCGGTTGCGGTCACCTTCGAACCGCATCCGGTCGCCGTTCTTCACCCGGAGCGGGCGCCGCAGATCATCACGTCCCCCGACTATCGTCTCGACCTGCTCTCGGCAACCGGACTGGACGCCGTGCTGGTCATGGAGTTCACCGCCGAGTTCGCCCAGTGGACGCCGGAGCGCTTCGTGGTCGAGGTGTTCGTCAAGGCGCTGGGTGCCAGCGTGGTCGTCGTGGGCGAGGACACCAGGTTTGGGGTCCGCAACTCCGGGGACGTCCGCACGCTGCGTCGACTGGGCGCCGAGCACGGCTTCGAGGTGCTCACCCTCGCGGACCTCGGCGAGGGGGGTCGTTGGTCCTCCAGTCGTGTTCGCGACCTCGTGGCCGCGGGCGACGTCGCAGGCGCGGCCGAGATCCTCGGGCGCCCGCATCGGGTCAGTGGTGAGGTCGTACACGGCGATCACCGCGGACGCGAGCTGGGCTATCCCACAGCGAACCTGTGCCAGGGACCAGCGGGGTTGATCCCTGCCGACGGTGTCTACGCTGGCTGGCTGATCCGACCGACGCTGCCCGACCGCGATCTCGACCACACCTTGCCGGCCGCGATCTCGATCGGCACCAACCCGACCTTCGCAGGTACCCAGCGCCGGGTCGAGGCCTACGTCCTGGATCGCACCGACCTCGAGCTCTACGGCGAGATCGTGGCTGTCGAGTTCGTCGAGCGACTGCGGGCGACTGAGAAGTTCGACTCCATCGAGGACCTGCTCGTGCAGATTGCCGACGACGTCGAGCACTGTCGGAGCGTGCTGTCCTCCATCGTCGCGTCCTGACCCTGGTCCGTGCCCGCATGACCTCGAGGCAGACCGGATCCGCCACGCTGATCTGGTCCCGCACCGACTGGGGTCTGCTCATCGGCGGCCTCGGTCTCTCGCTCATCGGAGCGCTGTTGGTCTGGTCGGCTACCCGACACCAGTCGGGGTCGGCGTACCTCGCTCGTCACCTGCTCAACACCGGCATCGGCCTGGGGCTGGCGGCAGTGGTCACCCGGGTCGACTTCCGGGGGCTGCGCGCCTACGCCCCCTGGCTCTACCTCGCATCGGTCGCCGGGCTGGTCCTGGTCCTGACCCCGGTCGGCTCCACCATCAACGGATCGCGCTCGTGGATCCAGCTACCCGGCGGATTCTCCATCCAGCCCTCGGAGTTCGCCAAGGTGGCCCTGAGCGTCGGCCTGGCGGTCATCCTCGCGGAGCGGGGAGAGCGGGACCAGCCGCCCTCGCACCGCGACGTCGCGACCGCTTGGGTCGTGGCCGGCATACCGATCGGCTTGGTCATGCTGCAGCCTGACCTCGGCTCCGCCCTTGTCCTCGGGGCGCTTGCTGTCGGTGTGATCGCGGTGTCCGGCGCCCCGAGACGCTGGCTGGTCGGGGCCCTGGCGGTGGTGACCATCGGCATCACCGTGGCCCTGACGACCCCTGTCCTGAGCCCCTATCAGCGCGACCGACTGGTCACCTTCGCCAACCCCTCCGCTGACCCACAGGGGATGGGCTACCAGACCCACCAGGTCCGTATCGCGATCGGTTCCGGCGGGTGGGAGGGCCAGGGGCTGTTCCAGGGGCGTCAGACACAGGGCGGGTTCATCCCGTTCCAGCAGACCGACTTCGTGTTCTCGGTGGCGGGGGAGGAGCTCGGGTTCCTGGGTAGCGCCGGGTTGCTGCTGGTCCTGGGTTTCCTGGTGCTGCGGACGCTGCTGATCGCGGTCCGGGCTCGAGATGCCTTCGGCCGGCTCGTCGCGATCGGCGTCGCCTGCTGGTTCATCTTCCAGATTTTCGAGAACGTCGGGATGAACCTGGGCATGACGCCGGTGACCGGTCTTCCGCTGCCCTTCGTGTCCTACGGCGGCTCGAGCATGTTCGCCAGCTGGCTTGCACTGGGCCTGGTCAACAACGCGCACCTGTCCGGCCTTCGCCGACCATGAGGGTCATCCTCCTGGCAGCGACGTCGCCGTGAGCAGGGCCGAGGAGATGAGCTGGTTACCGGCGGCGTTGGGGTGGTCCCCGTCGCCAGCCAGCATCGCGGTCGGGTTCACGCTCCCGTCGCCCTTGAACGGCGCATACAGGTCAACGCAGGTGGCGCGGGCAGTCTTTGCGGCGGTGCAGATCCTGTCGTTGACTGCTCGCGTCAGCTCATCGCTCCAACGAAGGTATGCCGGGCCGTCGCTGACGCGCGCAACGTCGCCGTCGACAAAGACGTTCCAGTAGTCCGTCACCAGAATCCGAGTCGGCCGATCGCCGCGCAGGCCCTTGGCAGCAGCCAGGATGGCGCTGAGGTCGGAGCCCACGGCATCCACGGCCGGCGCGTAACAGGCTGCGGAGCAGCCCGAGGCCTGCCAACGCGAGAGCAGGGGCTCGAGGTCGTTCGCGCCGATGGTGACCATCAGGATGTCTCCGCTGGCCACCGCCGAGGCCGTGGGGCCGGGCCTGGTGATCAACGTGCGCAGCGCCGCAGCGGTGAGGCCGTCGGTGCCAAGGTTCACTGCGTGGGCGGGGCCGCCGGCGGCAGTGGGCAGTTGGGCGGCGTACGACTGCACGAACCCGGTACACCCGCAAGCTCCGGCAGCGGTCACCGAGTCACCGATCCCCACGACCGTGGCGGATCCGGGGGCCATGGTGGGTGTTTGCGTGGGCGTGGGCGTGGGTGGCGGCGTCGGCGTCGGTGTGGGCGTGGGCGGTGTCGTGGGCGTCGCCGCTGGCGCGGCCATTGCCGCAGCATTCGAAGCCGCGGTGTGGGGCAACCCCCCTGTGGGCGATGGTGTGAAAGCTCCCAGGATGGCCCAGATCGCCACAGCAGACAAAAGAGCACCGACCGCGAACCACGCCGGACTTGGCCGCACGCGTCGCTGGCGCAGGGAGATCATTGGCAGCACGATACGGCCTCAACCTTGGGGAATGTCTGTGAGCGCTTTACGGATGCGGCTATCGCTGACATCATCCGGGTCTGTGCAGGACCACCTTCAGGAGCGACAATGGCCTTCTCGGCGAGCGACGAGCACAATGACCTCTCCCTGATCGAGCATCGGGCCCGTTCGGTGGCTCACCTGTTCGTCGATCGTGTGGCCAAGGCGCCCGCGGCAGAGGCGTTCCGTTTCCCTCGGGAGGCGGCTTGGGAGTCGGTCACCTGGGCGCAGACCGATGCCCTCGTGCGCCAGTTGGCGGCGGGTCTGGTGGCCCTGGGTATCGAGTCGGAGCAGCGCGTGGCGCTCGCGTCGAGCACTCGCTACGAGTGGGTGATCGCCGACCTGGCCGTGATGTTGTCGGGGGCCGCGACGACCACCATCTATCCCACGACGTCCGAGTCGGACGTGACCTTCATCGTCGGTGACTCCCAGAGCCGCATCGTGTTCGCCGAGGACGACGCCCAGATCGCCAAGCTTCGTGCCAACCGCTCACAGCTGCCCGAGGTGGCCAAGGTCGTCACGTTCGACGGAACGGCCGATGGTGACTGGGTCATCTCTTTGGCTGATCTGGAGCAGCTGGGCGTCGCACACCTGGCGCAGATGCCTTCCGTCGTGGACGACCGGATCGCCGCCATCGAACCGCAGCATCTCGCCACGCTCATTTACACCTCCGGAACGATGGGGCAGCCCAAGGGAGTTCGCCTGTCCCATGACGCCTGGACCTATGAGGCGGCAGCGATCGACGCGATGGGCATCCTGACGCAGGACGATCTTCAGTACCTCTGGCTGCCGCTGGCCCACGTGTTCGGCAAGAACCTGCTCACTCTCCCGCTGCAGATGGGATTTGCGACGGCGATCGACGGGCGCGTGGACAAGATCGTGGAAAACCTCGCCGTCGTTGCTCCGACGTTCATGGGCGCGGCTCCCCGCGTCTTCGAAAAGGCCTATGGCCGGATCGTGACCACGATGAGTGCTGAGGGGGGCGTGAAGGCCAAGCTGTTCGCGTGGTCCATCGGCGTCGGCCGTCAGGTTGCCGTCCTGCGCGCTGAAGGGCGCAAGGCGTCCGGTCTTCTGGCTGCCCAGTACGCGCTTGCGGACAGGCTGGTCCTGCACAAGATCCGAGCACGGTTCGGCGGCAGGATCAGGTTCTTCGTCTCCGGCTCGGCAGCACTCAACCCTGACGTGGCCTCGTGGTTCGACGCCACAGGCATGCTCATCCTCGAGGGCTACGGCCTGACCGAGTCCAGCGCCGCGTCCTTCATCAACCGGCCGGGAGCCTATGCCTTCGGAAGCGTCGGCTGGGCGGTGCCGGGCACCCAGGTCCAGATCGCCGAGGACGGGGAGGTCCTGCTCAAGGGCCCGGGCATCATGACGGGCTATCACAACCTGCCCGAGGCAACGGCTGAGTCGCTGGACGGCGACGGATGGCTGCACACGGGGGACGTCGGCAACCTCGACGAGCGCGGGTTCCTGCGCATCACCGACCGCAAGAAGGACCTGTTCAAGACCTCTGGCGGCAAGTACGTCGCCCCGTCCGCCATCGAGTCGATCTTCAAGGGGGTGTGCCCCTACGCCAGCCAGCTCGTCGTGCACGGCGACGGGCGCAACTTCGTGTCCGCGCTGGTCACGCTCGACCCCGATGCGATGGCGGGCTGGGCAGCCGAGAATGCCATGGCTGGCGCGTCGTATGCCGAGATCGTCAGCTCGCCTGCGGCGCGCGAGATGGTTCAGGGCTACATCGACGAGCTCAACGCCAGACTCAACCGCTGGGAGACGATCAAGAAGTTCGTCATCCTGCCGCGGGACCTCTCCGTCGAGGAGGGGGACCTCACCCCGAGCATGAAGCTCAAGCGAAGGGTCGTGGCCGACAAGCACAAGAGCGAGCTGGACTCGCTCTACCAGTCCTGACCAGCCCAAGCCCTCGAACGAACACCGCGGGTTACCCTTGAACCCATGCCCGAAAGCCTTGGCCAGACCGGTCTTACCGGCGATTCTCTGTTCCATCGCCTGGAGCCGCTGCTGGAACAGGTGAGCAAGCCCATCCAGTATGTCGGCGGTGAGCTCAACTCCACCGTCAAGGACTGGAACTGCGGCGGGTTCAGCCCCGGGGGCGAGGAGCTGACCGCACGCTGGGCCCTGATGTACCCCGATGCCTACGAGATCGGCCTGCCCAACCAGGGCGTCATGATCCTGTACGAGGTCATCAACGAACGTCCCGATGCCCTGGCCGAGCGGACGTATGCCGTGTGGCCGGACATGGAGGCGCTGCTGCGCAGCGAGGGCGTCTCGGCGTTCACCGTTGATGGCCATCGGGCGTTGCGCGGCTTCGACATGTTCGGCGTCTCCTTCTCCACCGAGCTGGGCTACACCAACCTGCTGACCGCACTGGACCTGGCCGGCATACCTCTGCGCGCGCGCGACCGCAGCGACGACGACCCGATCGTCATCGCCGGGGGACACGCGGCATTCAACCCCGAGCCGGTGTCGGACTTCATCGACGCGGCCATCGTGGGCGACGGCGAGCAGGCTGTCCTTGAGGTGACCGACCTGCTCACGGCATGGAAGGCGCAGGGTCGTCCGGGCGGTCGCCACGAGCTGCTACTTCGGTTCGCGCGCACCGGCGGGGTCTACGTGCCGGCGTTCTACGAAGTCGACTACCTTCCCGACGGCCGGATCAAGCGCGTCGCCCCGGCGGCCCATGCGCACGGTGTGCCGTGGCGCATCGCCAAGCACACGGTCATGGATCTGGACGCCTGGCCCTACCCGAAACAGCCGCTGGTGCCTTTGGCCGAAAGCGTTCACGAGCGAATGTCGGTCGAGATCTTCCGTGGCTGCACCCGCGGCTGCCGCTTCTGCCAAGCCGGCATGATCACCCGTCCGGTTCGCGAACGATCCATCACCGGTATCGGCGAGTTGGTCGAAAAGGGTTTGGCAGCAACGGGATTCGAAGAGGTCGGACTTCTCTCACTATCGAGCGCCGACCACTCCGAGATCGCCGAGATCGCCAAGGGACTGGCCGACCGATACGAAGGCACGCAGACCGGTCTGTCGCTGCCATCGACACGCGTCGACGCCTTCAACATCGACCTGGCCAACGAGCTGACCCGGGGCGGGCGCCGCTCCGGCCTGACGTTCGCGCCCGAGGGCGGCTCCGAGCGCATCCGCAGGGTCATCAACAAGATGGTCACCGAGGACGACCTGATCAACACCGTCGCCGCGGCCTACTCGGCCGGCTGGCGTCAGGTGAAGCTGTACTTCATGTGCGGCCTGCCCACCGAGACCGACGAGGACGTGCTGCAGATCGCCGACCTGGCCAAGCGGGTTATCGAGACCGGGCGACGGGTCAGCGGCCAGCGTGACATCCGTTGCACCGTCTCGATCGGCGGGTTCGTGCCCAAACCTCACACCCCGTTCCAGTGGTGTGCGCAGCTCGGCGCCGAGCAGACCGATGCGCGGTTGCAGAAGCTGCGTGAGGCGATCCGGGCCGACAAGCGTTACGCCTCGGCCATCGGATTCCGCTACCACGATGGCCAGCCCGGCATCATCGAAGGACTGCTGTCCCGCGGTGACCGTCGCGTCGGCAAGGTCATCGAGGCCGCATGGCGTGAGGGTGCGAGGTTCGACGGCTGGAGCGAGCACTTCAACTACGAGCGCTGGATGCGGTGTGCCCAAACGGCTCTGGCCGACGAACCGGTCGATGTTGCGTGGTACACCACCCGTGAGCGCGAGCAGACCGAGGTTCTGCCCTGGGACCACCTCGACTCCGGGCTCGACAAGGACTGGCTGTGGCAGGACTGGCAGGACGCCCTGGGTGATGTCGAAGTCGAGGACTGCCGCTGGACCCCGTGCTTCGACTGTGGCGTCTGCCCGCAGATGAACACCGAGATCGAGATCGGGCCCACCGGTAAGCGCCTCCTCCCGCTGACCGTGCTGACCGCTGGCAGGGACGAGCTGCTGGAGACCCGCTGACCGGACACCACGCCCTGACCGGGCGCCGCCGCAGGTAATCTGGCTCCCAGTCATGGCGCGCACTCCCGATGGTCCTCCTCCGCCTCCTGCGGTTCAGAAGCTGCGGGTGCGCTATGCCAAGCGTGGACGGCTGCGCTTCTCCTCGGCGCGCGACTTCCAGCGAGCCCTCGAGCGGGCGTTGCGCCGGGCTGCTGTCCCCATGGCCTTCTCCGCAGGCTTCCACCCTCACCCGAAGATCTCCTACGCCAACGCGGCGCCGACAGGTTCGGCCAGTGAGGCGGAGTACTTCGAGATCTCGGTGACCGAGCGGGTCGACCCGCAGCGGCTGCGGGCGGCGCTCGATGAGGCACTGCCCGAGGGTCTGGACGTGCTCGAGGTGGTGGAGGCCGTCCCCGGGGCGCTCGCCGACCGACTGCAGGCCAGTGACTGGGTCATGGAGTTCAGGGGTATGCCGTTCGGGAGCCTGGCGGACGCGGCTGCGCTGCTGCTCGCCCAGGACAGGGTCGAAGTCACCCGGGTCATGAAGAACGGTCCGAGGACCTTCGATGTCCGAAGCGCGGTCGTGTCGCTGGAGGCTTCGCCCTCCGAGGACGACACGTGTGCGATACTGAGGTTGGTCGTACGGCATACCACACCCACCGTGCGCCCCGACGATGTTCTAACCGCGCTGCAATCAGTCGCCTCACTAACGCCGCCGACACCACCCCTGGTGACTCGGCTGGCGCAGGGGCCGCTGCACACCGCAACCGCGACGGTGGCCGATCCATTGGCTGCCGACCAGGACGTCGACGGCATCTGAGGCGGTGACGCGCGAGGCAGCGCGAGCCCCGAGATGTAGCGATACGACTTCCGTCCCGCCCGCCCCCAGCGCGGGAGACGACGCTAACCGCGCACCATGCGGCGATGAGGGCCACCTGGCCAGGGTGTGGTCCTCGCCACGTGGGTGACGGGAGGACGCCCGACATGGCATCCAACGACGACAACATCTTCAGCACCGACATCGCATCGGTTGTGCCCGGTGACACCGCTGCTCCGGCGAAGAAGGCCGCAGCCAAACGGGCTCCACGCAAAGCCACCAAGAAAGCCAGTGCGCCTCAGCAGGCGCCCGCTGACCTGACCGCAGACGGAGCCAGCGAGCCCGCCAAGGCCAAGGCCCCGGCCCGCAAGACGGCCGAGCGTGCTCCCCGCAAAACCGCCAAGAAGTCCGCGGCGGCAGCGGTCGATCTCGAGCCGGCGCATGTTGATCCGGCACCGGAGGCCGGGCCTGTGACGGTTCCTGCGGTTTCGAGCTTCGGCCTGCTGTTCCAGCCGCCGGAGCCCACCGGGGCCCCACGGCGCCGCAGGGCTACCGCTCCGGCGGCCGCCCCCGTCCCCGAGTCGGCTCCGATCCACCGGGCTCCCTCACAGGCCACCCCGGAGCAGGGTGCTGACGCGTGGCAGGACAGCGCCGATGAGGCCGACGACTCGGGAGCCGAGGGTGCTCGCCGCCGGCGCCGCCGCGGCGGCAAGGGCCGCCGGGGACGTGCCACGGACGAAGGCGGTGTCGACGAGCCCCTGAGCACCGCCGACGAGTCGTCCGACGAGGACAGCGCCGAGACGACTTCGTCGGGCCAGCCTCCCGCTGACGACGAGTCGGGGGAGATCGGCGGGAACCGGCGGCGCACCCGCCGCCGTCGCCGTGGCGACAGCGACGACCAGCCCGGCACCGCGACCCGGGTCCGGGAGCCGCGCCCGCAGCGTGACGAGGTCAGCTCGATCAAGGGCTCGACCCGGCTCGAGGCCAAGAAGCAGCGTCGTCGTGAGGGCCGTGAGGCAGGGCGCCGTCGCACGGTCATCACCGAGGCGGAGTTCCTGGCACGGCGCGAGAGCGTCGAGCGGGTCATGGTCGTGCGCCACAAGCAGGACCGCACCCAGATCGGCGTCCTCGAGGACGGCGTCCTGGTCGAGCACTACGTGTCCCGCGAGACCAACGCCTCGATGGCCGGCAACGTCTACCTCGGTCGTATCCAGAACGTTCTGCCGAGCATGGAGGCCGCGTTCGTCGACATCGGCAAGGGCCGCAACGCCGTGCTGTACGCCGGTGAGGTCAACTGGGATGCCGCGGGCCTGGAAAACCGCGCCCGACGGATCGAGAACGCGCTGAGCTCGGGCCAGAGTGTCCTGGCTCAGGTGACAAAGGATCCCATCGGGCACAAGGGCGCCCGCCTGACCTCGCAGGTCTCGCTGCCCGGTCGTTACCTGGTCTACGTGCCGGACGGCAACATGATGGGCATCTCGCGCAAGCTCCCCGACACCGAGCGAGCCCGCCTGAAGAAGATCCTGCGCGAGGTGGTCCCCGAGAACGCCGGGGTCATCGTGCGTACGGCGGCCGAGGGCGCCAGCGAGGACGAGCTGCGCGCCGACGTGACGCGCCTGACCGCCGCCTGGGAAGACATCCAGGCCAAGAGCAGGAGCGCCAACGCTCCGGCCCTGCTGCACGGTGAGCCCGACCTCACGGTCCGCGTCATCCGCGACGTCTTCAACGAGGACTTCGCCAGCCTGGTCGTCTCCGGTGACCCCGCCTGGGAGACCGTCAACGGTTACGTCAACACGGTGGCACCGGATCTGGCCGACCGGGTCCAGAAGTGGACCGGCGAGCAGGATCTCTTCACGCACTACCGCGTCGACGAGCAGATCGCCAAGGCCATGGACCGCAAGGTCTGGCTGCCTTCGGGCGGCTCCCTGGTCATTGACCGGACCGAGGCGATGACCGTGGTCGACGTCAACACCGGCAAGTTCGTTGGGTCGGGGGGCAACCTAGAGGAGACCGTCACCAAGAACAACATCGAGGCAGCCGAAGAGATCGTGCGCCAGCTGCGGCTGCGTGACATCGGCGGCATCATCGTCATCGACTTCATCGACATGGTGCTCGAGAGCAACCGCGACCTCGTCGTGCGTCGACTGCTCGAGTGCCTGGGGCGCGACCGGACCAAGCACCAGGTCGCCGAGGTGACCTCTCTGGGTCTGGTGCAGATGACCCGCAAGCGGGTGGGCGCCGGCCTGATCGAGGTCTTCTCGGAGAACTGTGAGCACTGCAACGGCCGCGGCATCATCGTCAGCGCCGACCCGATCGACCGGCCTGCCGGCAATGACGGTTCCAGCGGCGGCGGTGGCGGCAACAACAGTGGCGGCAACAGTGGCAACAACAGCAGTGGCGGCGAGGCGGGCAGCGGCCGCGGTCCTCGTGGCCGTCGCGCCCGGGGGAGCGGACGCGATACCGGCGTGTCGGTCGCACCCGAGCCCAAGGTGACGCCGGGCGGCCCGACGCCGGCCCAGATCGCCGCGACGGCCCACGCTGCGGCCATCCAGGCGGTATCGCACGACGAGATCAGGGAGCAGGTCAGCGAGCAGGTCAGCGAACAGGTCAGCGAACAGGTCAGCGAACAACCGGTGGACCAGCCACAGGGCGCACCTGTCGAGGCGGTTGTAGCCGAGTCCGCCCCGGTGGCCGAGGTGCCAGCACCTGCCGCGCGCGGCCGGCGCAAGCGCGCTCGCGTGGTGGCACCCGCCGGGCCTCCCCCCGGTGCCGGTGAAGGCGCCGCCAGCGGTGAGTTTGATTCATAGGCGCCCGAGCAAGTAGTCTGACCCTTCGGTGCACCCACCGTGCTCGTGTCTTCTCGGAGACTATGTGCCGGTCCACAGTGGTCACCTACCCCCGAACAAACGTAAGAGAGTGAGCTCAACGTGTACGCGATCGTTCGCGCAGGCGGCCGTCAGGAGAAGGTGTCCGTCGGCGACGTCCTCATCATCGACAAGGTGAGGGGTGAGGCCGGCGACAGCGTCGAGCTCACGGCGCTCCTGCTCGTCGATGGATCCACCGTGACCAGCGACGCAAGCAAGCTGGCCAAGGTCAAGGTCACCGCCGAGGTGGTCAAGGCCACCAAGGGTCCCAAGATCACGATCATGAAGTTCAAGAACAAGACCGGCTACCGCAAGCGTCAGGGTCACCGTCAGCACTCGACCCAGATCAAGGTCACCGCGATCGAGGCCTGAGCCTCGTTGATCGGTCGTTCTCGAATCTGACAAGCCCCAGAACCTAAGGCAGGCAGTGACATGGCACACAAAAAGGGTGCATCCTCGACGCGCAACGGGCGCGACTCCAACGCCCAGTACCTTGGCGTCAAGCGCTTCGGCGGCCAGGCCGTCAACGCCGGCGAGATCCTCGTCCGCCAGCGTGGCACGCACTTCCACCCCGGTGACGGCGTTGGCCGTGGCGGCGATGACACGCTCTTCGCGCTCGTCGCCGGCGCCGTGAAGTTCGGCAAAAAGCGTGGGCGCAAGACGGTCAACATCGTCGAGCCGGCAGCTGTCTCCGAACCGGCCTGACACCAGCCTCAGCACGAACCTGACGAGACACGAACCTCGGTGCGAGGGGGCGGGCCGGATGGCCCGCCCCCTCGCGTGTTTTTTGCCCGCGAACGTGCGGGCATGAACCATTGAACGGATGAGCACGACCTGACTAGTGCCCGGCCCACAGAGCCGCGGATGGAGACACCATGGCGAACTTCGTTGACCACGTCGTGCTTCACGTTGCCGCCGGTGACGGGGGCCATGGCGTCGCGTCCGTGCGCCGTGAGAAGTTCAAGCCGCTCGGCGGCCCTGACGGTGGAAACGGTGGGCGTGGCGGCAACATCATTGTGTCCGTCGACCCGCAGTCAACCACCCTGCTGGACTACCACCACAGCCCGCACCGCAAGGCCACGAACGGTCAGCCGGGCGGCGGGGACGACTGCAACGGCGCCGACGGAGGTGACCTGATCCTGCCCGTGCCGGCCGGCACCGTGGTCAAGGGGGCCGACGGCGACGTCATCGTCGACCTGGTGGCCCAGGGCGAGACCTATGTGGTTGCCCGCGGAGGTCGAGGAGGCCTGGGCAACCGGGCGCTGTCCTCACGGGCCCGCAAGGCTCCCGGATTCGCCCTGCTCGGCGAGTCCGGCGACAGCCAGGACATCGTCCTGGAGCTGAAGTCCCTGGCCGATGTCGCCCTGATCGGCTACCCGTCGGCCGGCAAGTCGAGCCTGGTCTCGGTCCTGAGCGCGGCGCGGCCCAAGATCGCCGACTACCCGTTCACCACGCTGGTCCCCAACCTGGGTGTGGTGATCGCCGGCGATCAGCGCTTCACCGTGGCCGATGTGCCCGGCCTGATCCCGGGCGCGAGCGAGGGCAAGGGCCTGGGCCTGGAGTTCCTACGCCATGTGGAGCGCTGTTCGGTCCTGGTGCACGTCATCGACTGCGCCACCCTCGAGCCCGGCCGTGATCCCCTGAGCGACCTGGACGTCATCGAGCAGGAGCTCTCGCAGTACGTCGCCGACGAGTCCCTGGGCGGGCGTCCGCTCTCCGAGCGCACCCGCATCGTCGTGCTGAACAAGGCCGACGTGCCCGAGGCTCGCGAGCTTGCCGCGATGGTCAGGCCCGACCTGGAAGCCCGAGGCATCGAGGTCTTCATCATCTCCGCGGTCGCGCGCACCGGGCTCAAGGAGCTGACGTTCGCCATGTCACGGCACGTCCTTGCGGCCCGCGCGGCACTTGGCGCGATCGAGATCCCGCGCATCGTCCTGCGCCCCAAGGCTGTGGACGACAGCGGCTTCGTCGTCAAGCTCGAGAACACCCCTGATGGCGAGGTCTTCCGGGTGATCGGAGATCGGACCAAGCGTTGGGTCGAGCAGACGGACTTCTCCAACGACGAGGCCGTCGGGTACCTCGCGGACCGGCTGGCCCGGGCGGGCGTCGAGCAGGCCCTCTACAAGGCGGGTGCCGTGGCCGGCGCCACGGTGGTCATCGGTGCAGCCGACAACGCCGTGGTCTTCGACTGGGAGCCCACAATGGCCGCCGGTGCCGAGCTGCTCACCGGCCCCCGGGGCAGCGACGTACGCCTGGACAACCTGCACCGCCCCACCCGCGAGGAGAAAAGGTCCGACTACGCGGACCGCCGGGCGGCCAAGACCGCGGCCCGCGATCAGCTCCAGGCCGAGCGCAAGGCCGGGCACTGGGCCTCGGCGGCCACCCCTTCCGACGACGGCGTTGAGACGGAACAGGGTGACTGACTCCCTCTCACTAGACTTCCCGCGTGCCCACGCCCAGTCACGCTGACCTGCGCACCGCCCAGCGCCTTGTCGTCAAGGTCGGCTCCAGCTCGCTGACCACCCCGGGCGGCGCACTCGATCACGCCCGGCTCGGCGCGCTGGTAGATGTGATCGCCGCCCGCCGCAGGCACGGCACCCAGATCGTCCTGGTCTCCTCGGGCGCCATCGCGGCCGGCATCACACCGCTGGGTCTGCTCCGTCGGCCCCGTGATCTGGCCACCCAGCAGGCCGCAGCCAGCGTCGGTCAGGGGGCCCTCGTGGCGGCATACAGCCTCGCGTTCGGGGCGCACGACCTCACCGTGGGTCAGGTCCTGCTGACCGCTGAGGACGTCACGCGTCGTTCGCACTATGCCAACGCCCGACGCACCCTGGACCGGCTGCTCGACCTCGGCGTCGTCCCGGTCGTCAACGAGAACGACACGGTCGCCACGCACGAGATCCGGTTCGGGGACAACGACCGCCTCGCTGCGCTGGTTGCCCACCTTGTGCACGCGGATGCGCTGGTCCTGCTCTCGGACGTCGATGCGCTTTATGATGGGCACCCTACCCGGGCGGGCACGTCGCGAATTCCATTGGTGCGCGGGGCTGTTGACCTCAAGGACGTCAAGATCGGGGGCTCTGGCTCAGGCGTTGGCACGGGCGGGATGGCCACCAAGATCGAGGCTGCGGCCATTGCCACCGCGGCTGGCATCACCACAATCCTGGCCTCGACAGAGCAGGCCGCCCAGGCCCTGGCCGGCGAGGACATCGGCACCCTGTTCGTGCCCACCGGCTCCCGCAGGGCCAGCCGACTGCTCTGGCTGGCGCATGCCACGACTGCGCGCGGCCGGTTGATCCTCGACGCCGGAGCGGTGGCAGCCGTCGTCGAGCGAAGAAAGTCGCTGCTCCCGGCCGGCATCCTCAGCGTCCAGGGCAGGTTCGGTGACGGCGATCCCGTGGACCTGTGCGACCCAGCCGGTCGCGCCGTCGCCCGGGGCCTGGTCAACTACGACTCCACCGAGCTGCCAGGGCTGCTGGGCCGCAGCACGCGCGACCTGGCGCGCGAGCTGGGACCGTCCTACGAGCGCGAGGTCGTGCACCGCGACGACCTGGTCCTGCTCTAGCGGCTTACGCTGGCCCCATGGCTGAGCCGATCGATCCAGAGATCACCGCATACGTCGCCGACCTGGCCGGCGCGGCGCGGAGGGCTTCGCGCCGGCTCGCACTGTGCTCGCGTGCCGACAAGGATGCGGCACTGCGGGCGATGGCTGACGCCCTCGACTCAGCGTCAGCAGAGATCATCGTGGCCAACGACCAGGACATTGCCCGAGGACGGGCCCAGGGTCTGGCGGAGGGACTGCTCGACCGGCTGCGGCTGGACCAGGCTCGGGTCACGGCTGTGGCTGAGGCATTGCGGGACATCGCCGGACTGCCGGACCCGGTCGGGGAGGTCGTGCGCGGGTCGACGCTGGCCAACGGCCTGCAGATTCGACAGGTGCGGGTGCCGATGGGTGTTGTCGCCATGATCTACGAGGCCCGCCCTAACGTGACGGTCGACGCGGCGGGTCTGGCGCTCAAGAGCGGCAACGCGGTCGTGCTGCGCGGAGGCTCTGCAGCCGGTGCGAGCAACCGCGCACTGGTGGCAGTGCTGCGGGGGGCGCTGGAGTCCCAAGGTCTGCCGGCCGACGCGATCTCGCTGCTGGACGGGGGCGGGCGCGACGCCGTGCGGGCGCTGATGACGGCACGCGGTCTGGTGGACGTGCTCATCCCGCGGGGCGGGGCGGAGCTGATCCAGGCGGTAGTGCGGGAGTCGACGGTGCCCGTGATCGAGACCGGCGTCGGCAACTGCCACGTCTACGTCGACGCTGCTGCGGACCTCGACAAGGCGCTGGCCATCACGGTCAACTCCAAGACCCACCGAATCAGCGTCTGCAACTCTGCCGAGTCCTTGCTGGTTCATCGCAGCATCGCCTCGACCTTCCTGCCCAAGGTGTTGGCGCAGCTGGGTTCGGCCGGGGTCACCGTCCATGGCGACGCCGAGATGGAGCCGTTCGCGCAGGAGGCCGGCGCGGCATACAGCCTGGCCACGGATGAGGACTTCGCCTGCGAGTACCTCTCACTGGACATCAGCACGCGGATCGTCGACTCGCTCGACGAGGCGTTGGCACACGTCCAGAAGTTCGGCACGGGGCACACCGAGGCCATCGTCACCGAGGACCGCGCGGCGGCCCGTCGCTGGACCGCCGAGGTGGATGCAGCGGCCGTCATGGTCAACGCCTCGACACGGTTCACCGACGGCGGGGAGTTCGGGTTCGGCGCCGAGATCGGCATCTCCACCCAGAAGCTGCACGCCCGCGGACCGATGGGTCTGGCAGAGCTGACCACGACCAAGTGGGTCGTCGAGGGCGACGGTCAGATCCGTCACTGAAAGCTCGCTCGTCCGGACGCCGCGAAGGTGAGTCGCCACCGCAATCTCACCGGCTAGGCTGTGGCCATGTCGTTCACGTCCACAGCCACCACGTTCGCCACCGCAGAGACCGCGAAGCTGCGCGAGCTGCCGATGCCGCCGTGGGCCTTCGGTGTCATTGCCTTCGCATGTTTCATGGTGCTCCTGGGGGTGTTGTGGTCCTTCCGCAACACGGCGGCCAAGTACGACAAGCCCGCCGGCGGGGCAACCGATCCCGGGACGCACCGCTGACCAGGCGCATCGGCGTGATGGGCGGGACCTTCGATCCCATCCATCATGGTCACCTCGTGGCCGCCAGTGAGGTCCAGGCGCTCTTCGACCTCGATGAGGTCGTGTTCGTGCCGACCGGGGAACCCTGGCAGAAGGACTCGGCCGCGGTGTCGCCGGCCGAGCACCGCTACCTGATGACGGTGATCGCCACGGCCTCCAACCCGAGATTCACCGTCAGCCGCGTCGACATCGACCGGTCCGGCCCGACCTACACCATCGACACCCTCCGTGACCTGCATGCACAACGGCCGGACTCGGAGCTGTTCTTCATTACCGGCGCCGATGCGTTGGCCCAGATCCTGTCGTGGAAGGACGTCGACGAGCTCTGGGACCTTGCCCACTTCATCGGGGTGACCCGGCCAGGGCACGTCCTGAGCGACAATGGACTGCCCGAGGACCGGGTGACCCTGCAGGAGATCCCCGCCATGGCCATCAGCTCCACCAACTGTCGCTCCCGCGTCGTGGAGGGCGAACCGGTCTGGTACCTCGTGCCGGACGGCGTCGTGCAGTACATCGCCAAGCATCAGCTCTATCGGCCAGATCCGGCGCTCAGGCCTGCTGGCACTCACTGAACAGAACCAATCACCAGGAGGACCGCGTGGCCGCCACGCAACATGCCATTGATCTCGCCAGGGCTGCCGCTGCAGCTGCCGAGGACAAGCTGGCCAGCAAGATCGTCGCCATTGACGTCAGTGAGCAGCTGGCCCTCACCGACATCTTCGTGCTGGCGTCGGCTCCCAACGACCGCCAGGTCAGCGCGATCGTCGACAGCGTCGAGGACAAGCTTCGCGAGCTCGGAGTCAAGCCGGTGCGCCGCGAGGGCGAGCGCAACGGCCGTTGGGTCCTGATCGACTTCTCGGACATCGTCGTGCACGTCCAGCACGAGGAGGAGCGGGCCTACTACCAGCTCGAGCGCCTGTGGAAGGACTGCCCGGCCATCGACCTCACGCCCTGACATGGTGGCTACGAAGGGCGGCCGGACCCTGATCATCTGGCGTCATGGCGAGACCGACCACAACGCCGGCGGCATCTGGCAGGGCCAGCTCGACACTGCGTTGTCCGGCAAGGGCCGGGAGCAGGCGCAGTCCGCCGCCGCCGCGCTTGCGGCATACGGCCCGTCGGTGATCGTCAGCAGCGACCTTCAGCGCGCCGCTGACACCGCGCGCACGCTCGCTTCGCGCGTGGGCCTGCAGGTGCGGTACGACGAACGGTTGCGCGAGATCCACGCCGGCCAGTGGCAGGGGATGACTGCCGGTGACGTGGCTGAACAGTTCCCCGAGGAGCAGGCGGCGCTCGTGGCAGGCGAGGACATTCGACGTGGGGTTGACGGTGAGAGTCTGGGGCAGGTCGCCGACCGCATCCGGGCCGCGGTCGACGAGGTGCTGGCGGAAGTGGCGCCGGGGGACTGTGCCGTCATCACCACGCACGGCGTCTCCGGTCGCGCTGTCGTTGCGTCCCTGGTCGGACTGGACCAGCACCTGGCCTGGCAGTCCATCGCCGGACTGCACAACTGCCACTGGGCCGAGCTGCGCGAATACGCCGGTGGATGGCGGATCGCGGCATGGAACGTCGGGCCCAATCTCTTGTGAACACCACGATTTGGTGAATCACCGGGGATGCCGGATAAACTCTCCCGGTCCCCACCACGGGGGCACGCGCGCGAGCAATCGTGCGGGGCTGTGGCGCAGCTGGTAGCGCACCTCCATGGCATGGAGGGGGTCAGGGGTTCGAGTCCCCTCAGCTCCACGCAGGCGAAGGCCGGTTCCTCTCGGGGCGCCGGCCTTCGACGTTGTCCGGAGGCCGTCAGCGCGCGCTTCGCACAGCGGCGGCGACCTGGTTGAAGCGACCTTCGTCCAGGACCGCTCCTTCGCGGCGCACCCGGGCCGGGTGGACGCGCAGGATCCGGTCGACCCGGACCTCACTGGCGCGGCCGCGGTTGTCCCAGGGGCCGGACCCGATGTCCGTCCATCGGCGACCGTCGCGGGCCTCCTGAACGGCGTCGGGGTCGTGGTCCTTGCTGGTCAGCGGCAGGGCCAGCAGCCACGGTCCGTCGCGACCGATCACCAGCACTGGGCGGTCCTTGCCCTGACTGTGGTCCTCCTCGAAGGGCACCCAGGCCCAGACGATCTCGCCGGGGTCGGCCACGTTGCCGTTCCCCGGGTTGGGCTGGTAGCTGATCTCGGGGGGCCCACGGAAGTCACCGGGGTATGCCGAGCCTCTCGCCTGCGCGGGTGGCGGCACGTGATCAGGGCGGCCGGTGCGGCCAAGAGCCCGTCTTACGAGTCGTGCGAGCTGTGATCCCAGACCCTGCTTCGTCATGCCGATACCGTAGCCGGGACGTTCGCGCTCAGCCGCGCCGCAGGGTCGCGTCGCGCACGTCATCCAGGGAGGCGCAGCCGGTCAGGCCCATCGTCAGGTCGAGCTCGCCGATGATGTTGCGGATCACGTCGCGTGCACCCTCCCAGCCGGCGATCGCCAGGCCATAGGCCCAGGCTCGACCGATCAGCACGGCGTCGGCGCCGAGGTTGACCGCCTTGAACACGTCGGCGCCCCCGCGAATCCCGCTGTCCATCAGCACCGGAACCCGGGCGCCAACAGCCTCGACGACCCCGGGCAGCGCTTGCACCGCGCCGATCGAGCCGTCGACCTGTCGCCCACCGTGGGTGCTCACGATCAGTCCGTCGACGCCGTGGTCGAGGGCCAGCCGCGCGTCGTCGGGGTGCAGGACGCCTTTGAGGATGATGGGCAGTCTGGTGCGCGCGCGAAGCCACGCGAGGTTGGCCCAGGTGATCGAGGGGCGCGAGTAGATGTCCAGGAAGGTCTGCACGGCTGCACGTGGGACAGGGGAGCGCAGGTTGTCCCTGGCCGAGCCCGGGTGGGCGCGGGCGATGTCCAGCAGGGTCCGGATGGCGGCCGTTGTCACCTTGGGCTTGTCTTCACCGAAGGGCTGGCCGGCCCGAACGCGCTCGGCCACCAGAGCCTGAAAGACCGGGTCGCTGGTGTACTGCGCGATTCCCCAGCCGTGCGCAAAGGGCAGCGACGCCAGGTCGAGATCGCGGCTGCGCCAGCCGAGCATCGTCGTGTCGAGGGTGACGACCAGCGCTGCACAGCCGCAGGCCTCTGCCCGTTTGACGAAGCTCTCGACCAGATCGTCGACCGTGCTCCAGTAGAGCTGGAACCACCGCGGCGAGTCGCCCATGACGGCCGCGCAGTCCTCCATCGAGCGCGACGCCTGGTTGGAGAAGACCATCGGAATGCTTTCGGCCGCAGCGGCTTTGGCCGCGCCGACATCGGCCTCGGAGTGCGCCATGGATGATACGCCGACGGGGGCGAGCAGCAGCGGAGCCGGCAGGGTCTGGCCGAACAAGGTGACACTGAGATCGCGACGGGACACGTCTCGCAGTACCCGTGGCACGATTTGCCACTCGTCGAAACCATTGCGGTTGTTGAAGATTGTGGACTCACTGCCCGCACCGCCGGTGAGGTAGGCGAACCCTTCGCGTGACATCGCGCGTTCGGCGCGGGCGACCAGCGCGGGCCACGACGTTGGGACGTTCGGCCGGATCCCGCTGATGCCGCTGCGATAGATCGCTGCTTGACGCACCCGGCCGGGACCAATGTTCTCTGCCATGTGCAGACCCTAGCGAGTTAGGTTCGGCCCATGAACCCCGTTACCACGGGGCGACACGCAGGCCGTGTACGCCTGTGCCCGCGGAGATCTCGACAGCCAACGGCGTCGGGTCGCAAGGGAGTCCAGGAAGATCCGGGCGTAGTACCGCTGGTGATGGCGGACAGCCGAGGTGGTGCCCGACGGCGGGTCGTGGTCGAGGCCGCGCAGCATGTAGACGGCGATGACTGCGAAGAAGGAGTCGATCGCTTCCAGGTCTGCGTCACGCGACAGCGGCGACGAGGCCAGCAGTTCCCCGAATTCGTACCCCTGAGCGTGAATGGTCGGGATGAGACCGACCCAGTCGCACCACGCGGGTCCCAGGGTGACCCAGTTCCAGTCCAGCACGTATGCGCGGTCACTCGCCTCGCCTGCCCCTCGTCCGACGAGCAGGTTGTCCGGTCGCAGGTCGAAGTGGTTGAGGTGGTCGCCGACCAGCAGCGTCGGCGCCTGCCGCGCCAGCCCGAGGATCTCGTCCATCCTGGCAGGCAGCCAGGCCGGGAGCTGGTGCAAGGACATCGGTAGGGCTAGCCCGTCTGCCAGCGCAGCCTGCAGCGCGTCGTCGTCCAGCAGGTCGTCGGCAAGACGACCGGGAGCAAGTCCGTCCATGACTGAGGACGGCACGGTCGCCACACTTTCGCAGGCGGCTCGCACCAGAGCGACCTCGTCGTCCGTCCATGGAAATCCCGGCAGGTGGCCGTCGATCCAGTTCAGCGCCAACACCTGTCCGCCGTCCTGGGCTTCGACGGCTCCGATGAGCGGAACCGAGGGGATCCGGTCGCCCAGGGCCCTGAGTATCTGGCCCTCGCGTCGGAGGGCTGCGACGGGGATCGGGAGGTCCGGCCCGGTGGCCTTGAGGAAGACCTGGCGACCGTCCTGCAGAAGGACACGACCGGCGTACGCCTTCGTGAACCCGGAGGTGACCGGCGCAGCGGCCCGGACCACCGGTGACCCCAGCGCCAGGTCAGCGGCCTCGCGGACGGCAGGGGAGAGGTCCTCGTAACGTAAGCGCTCAGAGGTGGCGTGGTAGTCGACGCCGGGAGTGTGCTCGGAGGTCGACGGGGGATTCATGGGGCACAGTCTGTCGTGCTTGCTTCTGAAGTGATCTCGTCTGCCGCGATTTCGAGTATCGCTCCACCGCTGGGAGCATGGGGCAGTGACTGAAGCCGCCATCGTGCACGACGCCGACCTTGTCGATGTCGACGCCACGGCATCGTGCCGACACGTCAATCTCGCGATCTTTGCGCTCGCGATCGGTGGATTCGCCATAGGCACAACCGAATTCGTCACCATGGGTCTGCTCCCCGAGATAGCCAGCGGCGTCGGCATCACCATCCCCAAGGCTGGCCACGTCGTATCGGCCTACGCCCTCGGTGTCGTTGTGGGTGCTCCGCTGATCGCGACGCTGGCCGCACGGCTGTCGCGCAAGTCGGTCCTGCTCTGGCTCATGATCGCCTTCGCGGCCGGCAACATCGCCTCCTCGATGGCGACCAGCTATCCGCTGCTGATGCTCGCGCGGTTCCTCTCGGGTCTGCCGCACGGGGCGTTCTTCGGTATCGGCGCTGTGGTCGCCGCCTCCATGGTGCCGATGCACCGGCGTACCTGGGCGGTCTCGATGATGCTCGCGGGGTTGACCGTGGCCAACATCGTCGGGGTGCCCTTGACCACGTGGGTCGGTCAGAACTTCGGCTGGCAGTGGCCCTACGCGCTGGTCGGCGTCCTCGCCTTGCTCACCGTGGCCGCCACCTGGGCCTGGGTGCCGCGCCAACCCGCGGCCGGCGACGCCTCCATGCGAGCCGAGCTGCGCTCGCTCAAGCGCCTCCAGGTCTGGCTCGCACTGCTCATCGGCACCGTCGGGTTCGGGGGAATGTTTGCGACCTACTCCTACATCGCCCCCACGATGACCCAGCTCACGGGTTACCCGGCGGCTGCGGTCCCGCTGATCCTCGCGACCTACGGGATCGGCATGACAACGGGGGCGTTCCTGTCAGGACGCGTCGCGGCATACGGCCTGATGCGGGGGATCTTCCTCTGCCTGGCAGCCATCGCGGTTATCCTGGCGCTGTTCGGCTACGCCGCGCACAACAAGGTGACCGCGGTCCTGGCGGTGTTCCTGCTGGGGCTGGTGCCAACGATTCTCGTGCCGATGCTGCAGACCCGGCTGATGGACGTCGCCCATGAGGGGCAGTCGCTGGCGGCAGCGCTCAACCACTCCACGCTCAACATGGCCAACGCCTTGGGCGCGTGGCTGGGCAGCGTCGTCCTGCAGGCCGGGTACGGCTACGAATGGCCCAGTCGGGTGGGCGTCGTGCTTGCGCTCGCGGGTCTGGCCATCGCCGCGATCTCGGTGCTGGTCGGCCGTCGCCAGGGCGTCGTTGCCTGACATGGCACGCATGCGTGGCAACAGAGCACTGCTGGCGGTGGCCGGTCTGTTCGCGGTCAACGGCGCGCTCATCGGCGGCATCGGCGCGACCCTGCCGGCAATGCGCGAGCGGCTGGGCGTCGATGCCGGTGGGCTCGCGGTTCTGCTGGTCTCGCTGTCTGCGGCGGCGGTCGTGTCCATGCAGGTCGGGGGGCGACTGGCCGACAGCCGTGGCGCCAGGAACGTGGCACTGCCGGCGTCCGCGCTGCTCATCGCAGGGGTCGCGTCCTTGGCATTCGCCCCGACCCTGCCGCTTGCCGCCGCGGCCGCGGGGTTGGCGGGGCTGGGCAACGGGGCCATGGATGTCTCGATGAACGCCCTCGGTGTCCGGGTCGAGCAGGCTCGCGCGAAGCCGGTCATGAGCAGGCTGCACGCGGGTTTCAGCATGGGCAACCTTGCAGGTGCCGCGACCGTGGTCCTCATCGCCCGGCTGGCTGGTGATGGCGCCGCGGTGGTCACTGCCGCGCTGGTCACGCTCAGCGCGACGTCCGTGGTTGCCTGTGTGGCGATCTCGCGCTGGGTCCCTTCGACGGCCTTGGTCAGGGCCGTCGAACGGTCCGCTGTCGGGCCACGCGTCCCAGCGTTTGCAGTGTTGCTCGGGGCCATGGCGTTCAGCTTCGGTCTGGCTGAGGGCACCGCCATCGACTGGTCATCCGTCCACGTCACCGACGTGGCCGGGGTGGCGCCGTCGACGGGGGCGTTGGGGCTGGTCGCTGTCAGTTCGTTCATGGTCCTGATCAGGTTGTTCGGCGACCGAGCGGTCGCCGCATTCGGTCGGGCCAACGTCGTGCGCTTCGGCGGGCTGGTGGCGGCCGCCGGGTATCTCGTTGTGCTCCTGGGCCAGCCGCTGCCGGTCCTGCTGATGGGCTGGGCCCTCGTCGGACTTGGCGTCGGCATGATCGCTCCGCAGGTCTATGCGGTCGCGGGCCACGCTGGTGGCGGACGCATGCTCGCGATCGTGGTGACCTTCGGCTACGGCGCCTTCCTCATCGGCCCGGCGATCATCGGCGCACTGAGCAGGCAGGTCGGAATTCGCCAGGCCATGGTCTTCCCCCTGGTTCTGACCGTGGTCCTGGTGGCTCTGTCCCCTCTGTTGTCGCGGCCGGACCTGGCCAATGGGCAGTCGACTGGGCAGTCGGCACCGCGTTGACGCGAGGGGGCGCTGGTCCGTGGGAGACTGTCTGGATCGCTCCCAAGACCAGATGAGGTAAGCCCGCCCGTGTCACCCATGGCCCGTAACGCGCTGCAGCCGCACGCGACGCCGCCGGACCTCATCCGGAACTTCTGCATCATCGCTCACATCGACCACGGCAAGTCGACCCTGGCTGACCGGATGCTGCAGATCACCGGGGTCGTGGACGCCCGCGCGATGCGCGCGCAGTACCTCGACCGGATGGACATCGAGCGCGAGCGTGGCATCACCATCAAGTCCCAGGCGGTTCGTATGCCGTGGGAGGTCGACGAAACCACGTACTGCCTGAACATGATCGACACTCCGGGTCACGTGGACTTCACCTACGAGGTATCGCGTTCGCTGGCTGCGTGCGAGGGCGCGGTCCTGCTCGTGGACGCCGCCCAGGGCATTGAGGCCCAGACGCTGGCGAACCTCTATCTGGCGATGGAGAAGGACCTCACGATCATCCCGGTCCTGAACAAGATCGACCTGCCCGCAGCTCAGCCGGAGAAGTATGCCGAGGAGCTCGCGGGCCTGATCGGCTGCGAGCCCGAGGACTGTCTCAAGGTGTCGGGCAAGACCGGGTTCGGCGTGGAACCGCTGCTGAACCAGATCGTTCGCGACCTGCCGGCACCGGTGGGCGACCCCAACGCTCCCGCGAGGGCGATGATCTTCGACTCGGTCTATGACACCTACCGCGGTGTCGTGACCTACGTGCGCGTGGTGGACGGCAACCTCAACCCACGCGAGAAGATCCTGATGATGTCGACCAAGGCCACGCACGAGCTCCTCGAGATCGGCGTCATCTCTCCCGAGCCAGTGGTCTCCAAGGGGCTGGGCGTCGGCGAGGTGGGTTACCTCATCACCGGGGTGAAGGACGTGCGGCAGTCGCGGGTCGGCGACACGATCACCAACGCGTCCAAGCCGGCGACCAAGGACCTCGGCGGCTACCGAGACCCCAAGCCGATGGTGTTCTCCGGTCTCTACCCCATCGATGGCTCTGAGTACCCTGACCTGCGCGATGCCCTGGACCGGCTCAAGCTCAACGATGCTGCCCTGGTTTACGAGCCTGAGACGTCGGTCGCGCTCGGTTTCGGCTTCCGGGTCGGCTTCCTTGGCATGCTGCACCTGGAGATCGTGCGGGAGCGGCTCGAGCGTGAGTTCGATCTCGCACTGATCTCGACGCTGCCCAACGTGGTCTACGAGGTCAAGCTCGACGACGGCAAGGTCATCACGGTGACCAACCCCAGCGAGTTCCCCGACGGCAAGGTCGGCGAGATCAGCGAGCCGGTGGTGCGAGCGACGATCCTGGCGCCGAGCGAGTTCATCGGGGCCGTCATGGAGCTGTGCCAGACCCGGCGCGGCACCTTGCGCGGGATGGACTACCTCTCCGAGGAGCGCGTCGAGATGCGCTACACCCTCCCGCTGGCCGAGATCGTGTTCGACTTCTTCGACCAGCTGAAGTCCAAGACCCGCGGATACGCTTCTCTCGACTACGAACCCGACGGGGACCAGACCGCCGACCTGGTCAAGGTCGACATTCTCCTTCAGGGCGAGGCTGTCGACGCCTTCAGCTCGATCGTGCACAAGGACAAGGCGTACGCCTACGGCGTGATGATGGCGGCCAAGCTGCGGGTGCTCATCCCGCGCCAGCAGTTCGAGGTGCCGATCCAGGCCGCCATCGGTGCCCGCATCATCGCTCGCGAGACCATCCGCGCGATGCGCAAGGACGTCCTTGCCAAGTGCTACGGCGGTGACATCTCCCGCAAGCGCAAGCTGCTGGAGAAGCAGAAGGAGGGCAAGAAGCGGATGAAGATGGTCGGTCGGGTCGAGGTGCCCCAGGAGGCCTTCATCGCCGCGCTGTCCAACGACGCCGCGTCCGGTGGGGACCGGACCAAGAAGTAGTTCAGTTCATGGAGAGCCAGGTGATGGGGAGCCAACTTGCTGCGCCGTTTCAGCGCCGGACGGTCTCGTTCGTCCGGCGCGACAACCGGCTTGCGCCCCGGCTGCAGCGGACCTGGGACGAGCATCACGAGACATTGGTCGTCGACGTGCCCAGAGCGCAGGGGTCCATGTCGGTGGCTCCGGGCTTTGTCCTCGACGCGGTGCGAGACTTCGGCAGGGTGGCTCCGCTGGTCGTCGAGATCGGCTCGGGCACCGGAGACGCTGTCGTCAATGGCGCCCAGGCAAGACCGGGCACGAACTTCCTTGCCGTGGAGGTCTATCGCCCAGGTCTGGCTGCCACCATGGCCAAGATCGTCCGCCGCAACCTGACCAACGTCCGCCTGGTTCAGGCTGACGCTGCCGAGGTGCTGGCCACCATGCTGGCAACCTCCAGCGTCCACGAGATGTGGACGTTCTTCCCCGACCCGTGGCACAAGGTCCGCCATCACAAGCGGCGCCTCGTCAACGACACGTTTGTCGACCTGCTCGCCTCGCGACTGGTCGAGGGTGGCGGCTGGCGGCTGGCGACCGACTGGGTGGACTACGCAAGGCAGATGCGTGACGTCGCCGCCGCGTGCGGTTCGCTGACAAACCCGTATGCCGGGAAGCTCCCGCCCGGGTATGCGCCGGGCAGGCACACCTCGGCTGACCCGGGGACCGGGTTCGCCCCGCGCTTCGAGGGTCGGGTCATGACCCGGTTCGAACAGAAGGGACTCGCGTCGGGCCGTCGCATCTACGACCTCGAGCTCCGCCGGGCGCTCCCCGCCGCTCAGAACGGTGGCGGCGCTCAGAACGGTGGTGGCGGGTAGTCGTCGATGGCAGCTGTGGCTGTGTCTGTGGTTGTGGTGGCGGCCTCTTCTTGGCTGGGTGGTGTGGTGGCC
>JAYSQM010000080.1:0-1341 GCA_043721575.1 Phycicoccus sp. | reverse complement strand
GCGGCGCGTCCAGAGAGGGTGCGCACGAGACCGCGCGGGGCGAGCTGCGCCATACCGGCAATCAGTTTGTACTGCACCCCGGGGATGGAGATGACCTTGCCGGCCTTGACGTCATCCAGAGCGATGCGGACCAGCCGGTCGGGCTCGAGCCACATCGCCTTGGGCAGCCTGGACATGTCGAGGTTGGCGCGCTCGTGCAGCTCGGTGTGGGTGAACCCGGGGCAGAGCGCGGTCGCGGAGACACCGGACCCGGCCAGCTCGTGCGCCAGGGTCTCGGTGAAGGCCGTGACCCAGGCCTTGGCAGCGGCGTACGTGCCCATCGGGGCAAAGCCGGCCACTGACGACACGTTGACAATGGCGCCGCGACCTCGGTCCTTCATCGACAGAGCGCCCGCGTGCGACAGCACCAGGACCGCGCGGCAGAGGACGTCGAGCATGGCCTCCTCGTCGGCGAGCTCACCCTTGAGGAAGCTCTTGCTCATGCCGAACCCGGCGTTGTTGACCAGCAGGTCGATGGGGCGATCACGATCCGCGACGCGTTTGGCGACGCGCTGCAGCTGGGCCCGCTTGGACAGGTCCGCGGCCACGATCTCGACACTGATGCCGTGCCGGGCACGCAGCTCGTCGGAGACGTTCTCCAGCCTGGCCCGGTCGCGGGCCACGATGACCAGATCATGGCCCCGCTCGGCCAGCTCGCGACAGAAGGCGTGTCCAATTCCGGCGGTTGCCCCGGTGACCAGTGCAGTGCTCATGAACGGCACCCTATGCCGCTCTCCTATGGTTGCTCCTGTGCGCATCGCTACCTGGAATGTCAACTCCATCCGCTCGCGCGTCGACCGGGTCGAGGCGTGGCTCGAACGCAGCGACTGCGACGTGCTCGCGATCCAGGAGACCAAGGCCAGGGAGTCGCAGTTCCCGATGGAGCGGCTGACCGCCCTGGGCTACGAGGTGGCCCACCACGGGTTGAGTCAGTGGAACGGCGTCGCGATCCTCTCGCGGGTCGGCCTGGCTGACGTCGAGGTCGGCTTCCCGGACATGCCCGGGTATGGCGACCCGCTGGCTCCCGAGGCCCGCGCCGTCGGTGCCACGTGCGGTGGCGTGCGGGTGTGGTCGCTCTACGTCCCCAACGGTCGGGCCCTGGGCGACCCGCACCTGGTCTACAAGCTGGACTGGCTGGAGCGCCTGCGCCTCGCCGCAGGCGGCTGGCTGTCGGCGGACCCGTCGGCCCAGATCGCCCTGATGGGTGACTGGAACATTGCCCCGCAGGACGAGGACGTCTGGGACATGGCGGTATTCGCGGGCAGCACCCATGTCTCACCGCCGGAGCGCGCGGCGTTCCAG
>JAYSQM010000079.1:0-8490 GCA_043721575.1 Phycicoccus sp. | reverse complement strand
GCCAGGGCCTTGAGATAGGCGGCCTGCGCGGGATCGGTCCTGGCCACGTCGGGATATCCGCTCGTGGCCCGGGCGCAGGTATCGACCTTGGTGTCGTCCCAGGTCTGCTTCTTCCACGCCCGATCCGGGATCCGCCCGGTGCTCTCCCCCGGCAGGTCGACACCCGTCCTGACGCCGAACCCGAAGCCCTTGGCCATCGCGACGAACGGGTCGCCAGCATCAGACCTGGCGGCCAGTCCGCCCTGCGAAAGCCATGACTGGTAGGCGAACTGGTAGAAGATTGTGTCGCAGGAGATGACGATGGCGGTGCGCAGACTTATCACGCCGTGGGCCTTGGACTCGTAGTTGCGGAAGTCCCTGTTGCCGACCCGGAAGCTCGCGGCACAGTTGTAGGTCCCCGACAGGCTGTTGCCGGCATTGACCGCCGCCGGTAGGGAGATCACCTTGAAGGCCGAAGCCGGGGCGAATACCGTGGAAGTGAGCCTGCTGACCAGCGGGGTGCCAGCCTTGGCGTCGGTCAGGGCCGCGAGCTCACCCTCGCTGATGCCCCCGGTCCAGACCTCGGGCCGGTATGACGGGTAGCTCGCTGCCGCCACGACCGCACCACTGGTGACGTCCATGACGACGGCGGCGCCCGAGTCCGCCTTCCACCCACGAGAGCGCGCGGCCGTCACCGCGTCGGCCAGTGCCTTCTCGCTTGCAGCCTGTATGGGAGCGCTGAGATGGGTGATGATGTCTTGACCGGGGACCGGGTTGGTGGCCGAGATCTGGCCTGTGACAACACCTCTGGGGTCGATGGATACGGTGGTGCGGCCACTGACACCACGCAGGACGGAGTCGTACTGAGCCTCGAGGCCGGACCGTCCGACCAGATCCGTGCCGGCGATCTGCCCTGCCGCGCCGCTGACGTCATCGGCGGTGGCGCGACCGAGATAGCCCAGGACATGGCTGGCCTGGAGGGCATCGATGTGCGGGTAGTGGCGCACGGGCTCGGCCTCGACTCCGATGCCGGGGAAGTTCTCCGGCTGCTCGAGCAGACTCAGCGCTCGCCTCGGGTCGACGCCCTGGGCGATCGGGATCGGTTGGTACGGCGAGCCGTTGAAGCACACGGGCGCCCGGGGCGCTCCGGCGGTCCCGCACAGGTGCGTCTTGCCCCAGAGCTGGGCGAACGGCATACCGAGCAGGGCGGCGACCCGTCCGATCAGGTCACGCCCCCCATCCTTGGCAGCCAGCAGGGCCGCCCGTTCGACCGTCACGGAGGCCGCGGACGTGTTGTCTGCCAACGGCTTTCGCGCCGCATCCAGAATCCGGCCACGGACGGCGGGTTGGACGACGACGCGCGTATTCACCCTCGTCGCCGCCCGGACGTAGTCATCGTGCTCGCCGATCTGGACCATCGTCAGCCGCGCGAGGAGCGTGCCCATGAGTGCGACGACGAGGACCACGAACACCCACAGTCGGGCCTGGTGGGAACGGCGCGCGGCCACGGGGACCTTCACGCAAGACGCCGGCGAATCAGCCCGCGCTCAGCGCGGATCAACAGCGGTACGACAGCCAGACCCACTGCCGTCGTCAACACGATCGACCAGCCTGCGATGGCCCAGTGGACGGGCCAACCGCTCGTGACGGCGCGCAGGATGCCAACCGCTGCAACGGTGCTCGTCGCCGCGAGCGTGGACAGCGCCGGCAGAAACGCGGAACGTCCGCCGTCACGATGCCAGAGCCCGGACACCACCCCCGCAGCGGCGTACGTCAGGGCGGCCACCCCGAGGGCCACCGCAGCCGGGGGCATGAGGTCGACAGCCCAGCCGGCCCCAAGCCCGATGAGGGCACCCTTTGCGGGGCCGCCGAGCAACGCGGCGGCCACGACCACGAGCAGGACCAGATCGGGACCGACGGAACCGAGCCGCGGAAGAACCACCGCGGACAAGGCGGCGGCGAGCACGACGAGCGCAGCCCGCAACAGCGAGAGCAGGCTGATCCGCGCCCTCACTTGGCCGAGCCCGTGGCTGGCGCTCTGGGGACGGTCCTTTCCGCGGACAGGACCACGGCGACCACGTCCAGCGTCGCGGTGTCGACGACCGGTTCAACGACGGCTGTCGAGGTCAGCTGTCCACGGTCCGGATCGACCGAGACCACTGTCCCGACCGGAATGTCAGGCATGAATGGCCGCCCGCCGACACTGCCAAGGGTCATGACCGGGTCGCCCACCACGACGGTCCCCTGCTCGAGCAGCGTGAGGGTCAGCCGACCGAAGTCCCGAGGTGTTGCGCCGCCCGGCGCGGTAGCGGACACCGAACCGAACCGGCCCGCCTTGCCCACCCGCACGCCGATCGTGAGGTTGCGATCACCCACGACCAGCACGTCCGAGGTCCAGGGGGCCACGCCGATCACCCGGCCCACGAGCCCGGCTCCGGCGATCACGGTCAGGTCCTTGGTGACACCGTCGCGGGATCCGACGTCGATCGTGACCCGGCGCTCACCCGACGATGTCGCCGGGGCGAAGGCCACGACACGTGCTGCCAGGAGCTTGGCACTCTTGGCTGCGGGTGATGCCAGGACCGACGAGACCTCTCGAGCCTGCTGCACTGTCGCAGCGTCCTGCCGACTCTGTCGCACGAGCTCGTCCCGCTCACGGGTCAGTCGCGCGACGTCGTCATCGCGGCCCACCGTCAGGGCGCGTTCGAGAGGCCCGAAGGCCGCCCCGGCTCCGGTGCGCAAGAAGGAGGTCGACCCCGGTCGGGACAGATCAAGTCCCAGCAGGAACACTGTGGCGACAATCAGGACCACGAGGGTCCGATGACGGCGGGGCCTGGTCACGGCAGAGGGTCAGAACCGTTGTGTACCAACGAGAACGCGCTCGAGTGAGCTGAACTCCTCGACGCAGCGACCGGACCCCCGGACGACCGCGCGCAGTGGGTCGTCGGCCACGCGCACCGGCACCCCGAGCTCATGCCGCAGGCGTTCGTCCAGCCCGCGAAGCAATGCCCCCCCACCGGTCAGCACGATCCCGCGGTCGAGGATGTCGCCGGAGAGCTCGGGAGGGCACACGTCCAAGGTGGTGCGCACCAGCTCGACGATCTGCAGCACCGGGGTCTCGATCGCACGGCGCACTTCTGGCGAGGAAATGGTGATCGTCTTGGGCAGCCCGGTCACGAGGTCACGTCCACGGACCCGGGTGCTGAGCTCCTCTCGCAAGGGGAACGCCGAGCCAGCACCGACCTTGATGTCCTCGGCGCTTCGCTCGCCCAGCAGTAGGGAGTACTCGCTCTTGATGTGGCTGATGATCGCGTCGTCGATCTCGTCGCCACCCAGACGAAGGGACCTGGAGTTGACGATGCCGCCGAGACTGATCACCGCGACGTCCGTTGTGCCCCCACCGATGTCCACCACCATGCTCGCGGCGGCGTCGTTGACCGGGAGGTCGGCACCAATGGCCGCTGCCATCGGCTCCTCGATGACATAGACCCTACGAGCGCCCGCACGGGTCGCGGCATCCTCGAGCGCCCGGCGCTCGACACCCGTCACCCGGCTCGGCACGCAGACCACCATGCGCGGCCGGATCAGCCGAGAGGGCCTGACCTGGTCGATGAAGTAACGCAGCATCCGCTCGGCCACGTCAGCATCGGAGATGACCCCGCCCTGCAAGGGACGGATCGCGTGAACATGTCCGGGCGTTCGGCCGAGCATCTCCTTGGCCTGGCGACCGGCGGCAACCAGACGACCCGTGCCGGCCTCGATCGCGACCACCGATGGCTCATCGAGTACGACCCCGCGGCCCCGTTCGTAGACCAGGGTGTTAGCGGTGCCGAGGTCGACGGCGAGGTCTCGCCCCAGAACCGGCCATCCGCGCATACCGGCGATCGTACGCGGCGCGACGCCGTGGTCACCGTTCCTCCTGGCCCGTGTCGGGCCGTGCGTTGACAACCTTGCCGCGGACGTCTTCCGGCCAAACGCGGCAGACGCACCCGAGCACCCGCCATACCGCGGACGTCTTCCGGCCAAACGCGGCAGACGCACCCGAGCACCCGCCATACCGGGGACGTCTTCCGGCCAAACGCGGCAGACGCACCCGAGCACCCGCCCTCGTCGGGTGTGGCATGCGTTTGCCTGTGCTCACCGAGCAAACGCAGGTGAACACAGGACAAATGGTGGTCAACCGTGACTTTTCAGGGTTGACCACAGGATCGGCGGTACCTAGCCTCGGGGTCGTGGACGCCCGAAACGACCGGTTCGACGGCGCCTCTCACCGGCCAGAAGAGGTGTATTGAGTACCGTCCCGACCACAGCGGCCACCAGCCGGGCCGATCCGGCCCGCGCTGCGCGTACACGGCGCGGGCAGCGTGAGTCGCTCATCGCATCGGTATTCCTGGTGCCCTCCCTCGTCGGGCTGGGGATCTTCATCTTCTACCCGCTCCTGCGTTCGGTGTACCTCTCGATGCACGGCAACGACATCTTCGGTGGCGCTGGCGCGTACGTCGGTGCGCGCAACTACACGCAGATGCTGGCGTCCCCGGACTTCCGCCGCGTGCTCGTCAACACCCTGCTGTTCACGCTGATGACGGTGGTGCCCGGCGTGCTCGGGGCACTGGCTGTCGTCCTGCTGCTCGAGACCCGCGTGCGGGCCACCCGGGTCTTCCGCACCGCCTTCGCCATCCCCCTGGCGTTCTCCGCGGCGAGCGCGTCGGTCGTCTTCGGTGTCATCTACAACCCGGCGATCGGCGTGGCGAACGGCGTGCTGGGGCAGTTCGGTATCGAGCGCATCGGCTGGCTCACCGACCCGTCCATCGCCCTGCTGTCGGTGAGCATCGCGACGGTGTGGATGCAGTTCGGCTACGGCGTGCTCGTTCTGGCCGCGGGGGTCGGCGGTATCTCTCCCGCGATCTTCGAGGCCGCTCGGCTCGACGGCGCCACCGGTTGGCGGCTCGCACGCAGCGTCACGATCCCGCTGCTGGGGCCACAGCTGTTCTTCCTCGTCGTCGTGTCGACCATCCAGGCCCTGCAGAGCTTCGGGCAGATCCACATCCTCACCCGCGGCGGGCCGGACGGCGCGACGACGACGCTTGTGTACTCGATCTACCAGCAGGCGTTCGCCTTCGGCTCGAGCAACTTCGGGCTGGCCAGCGCGCAGGCCCTGGTGCTGCTACTCATCGTGCTGGCCTGCACCGCGGTGCAGTTCGGTGTGCTCGAGCGGAAGGTGCACTACTCATGAGCCGAAGGCTCGGCGGCGTCGCGGGGTGGGTGGTGCTGGTCATCGCGGCGAGCGCCGTGTTGTTCCCTGTCTACTACGCCCTCGTGGGGTCGGTCATGGGGCCAGGCGACCTCGCGTCATACCCGCCCTCGCTGTTCCCGCACTCATTGCACCTGGAGAACCTCAGGGACGTCTTCACGGTCATCCCGCTGGGCCGGCAGTATCTCAACTCGGTGCTTCAGTCGGGCCTGATCACTCTGTCCCAGCTCGCGACCAGCGTCCTGGCCGCCTACGCGTTCGCCTTCCTGCCCTTCCGGTGGCGCGCGGGCGTCTTCGGCGTATTCCTGGCCACGCTGATGGTGCCGTGGGAGGCCATCATCCTGCCGAACTACCTGCTGATCAGCGGCTGGGGGCTCGCCAACACCCTTCCCGGCCTGGTCCTCCCCTTCCTGGTGAACGCCTTCGGCGTCTTCCTGCTGCGCCAGTCCTTCCTGCAGTTCCCGCGCGAGCTGCGTGACGCCGCAAGGGTCGACGGGTGCGGCCACCTGCGCTTCATGTTGCGCATCCTGCTGCCCCTGCAGAAACCGGCCCTGGCCGCGGTGGCCGTCTACGTGTTCCTGTCCGCCTGGAACCAGTACTTCTGGCCGCTTCTGATCACCTCCACACCCACGATGCAGACCCTCCAGATCGGGATCACCCAGCTGCAGAACGCCGAGGCGGCCGATCCCGGACTGATCCTCGCCGGTGTCATCCTGTCGCTGATCCCGACCCTCGCCCTGGTCATCTTCGGCCAGCGTTTCATCGTGCGAGGCCTCATCGCGGGCTCGTCCCGGTGACCACACCACGCCTGCCACACCCGACTGGGTACGGCCCACGCACCACCCCGCGCCACGGCACCACCGGCGGCGCACAAACCGAAGGAGAGCCCATGATCAAGTCCCGACGAGCCGGCCTACTGGTCGCCGGTCTAGCCGTGGTCACCCTGGCCGCCAGCGCCTGCGGCGGAGGGGGCCAGGGCGGCGACGCGCAGAACTCGGGCGTGCCCGGTGCCGACGCACTCACCAACGCCAAGGGCGTCACCACCATCAGCTTCTGGCACTCCATGAAGGCGACCAACGCCGACGCCCTCAACACCATGGTCGCCGCGTTCAACACGAAGAACGCCGGAAAGATCCAGGTGAACCCGGTCTTCCAGGGCGATTACGACGACGTCATCACCAAGTTCAAGGCGTCGGTCCAGCAGAAGAAGACCCCCGACCTGGTGCAGGTATACGACATCGGCACCCGGTTCATGGTGGACTCGAAGCAGACCGTGGCGGCAGGGGACTTCGCAGCCAAGGACCGCTACGACATGTCGGCCATCGAGCCCAACATCGCCAACTACTACACGCTCGACGGCAAGCTCCGGTCGATGCCGCTGAACTCGTCACTGCCCCTGCTATACATCAACGCGGACGCCTTCACGAAGGCTGGTCTGGATCCCAACAAGCCGCCGCAGACCCTCGACGAGATCATGACCGCCGCCAAGAAGCTGACCATCAAGAACGCCAGCGGCCAGGTGGAGCAGTACGGCTTCGGAGCGGCGATCTACGGCTGGTTCATCGAGCAGCTCATCGCCGAGTCCGGCCAGACCTACTGCAACCTGGAGAACGGGCGCAAGGGTCTGGCCACCGAGGTGCAGTTCGGCAGTGACACCGGCACCCGCGTGGCCACCTGGTGGGCCGACATGGTGAAGCAGGGACTCGCCACCAACACCGGGCGCAAGACCGACGACGCACAGGCCGCGTTCAAGAGTGGCAAGGTGGCGATGAACCTCGAGTCCACCGGTGCGTTGAGGGGCTACCTCAAGGCTGCGGCGGGCAAGTTCGCCTTGGCCACTGCGCCTTTCCCGAAGGTCGACGCCAGCGGTGAGGGCGGTCCGGTCATCGGCGGCGCAAGCCTGTGGATCAGCGGTCCCGGCCACAGCGACGCGCAGCAGCGCGCCGCCTGGGAGTTCACGAAGTTCGCGTCGTCCGCCGAGCAGCAGGCGATCTGGCACACCAGCACGGGATACTTCCCGGTGAACAAGGGCGCCCTCGACCTGCCGATAGACAAGACCTGGGTCGCACAACACCCGCAGTTCTCCACCGCGGTCGACGTCCTGCACTCGGAGAAGCCGTCAACGGCCACGGCCGGATGCGCGCTCGGCACCATGCCACAGTCGCGCAAGGCGTCCGAGGACGGTCTGGAGAGGGCCATCCTCGGGGAGGCATCGCCGGCGGCTGCCATGAGCGACGCCGCCAAGGGCATGGCCACGGTACTCCAGCAGTACAACAGTTCGGTGAGCGGCAGGTGACCCTCACGTAGCACGACACGATGCAGGACCCGGTGGACGCGCGAGCACCCACCGGGCCCTGCATCGTGTCCGCGGCAGGACCCGACCCGGGCTCAGTCCTGGAGAGGGCAACGAGTGCCTCTGGCGTCCACCGGGCGGGGCGGTCGGTTGGTGGTTTGCGTGCGCGTTGGTCAGGCACAGCAGGAGGTGGGCAGCTCGTTGCGGAACAGGCCCGCCGCGATTCGGATGCCTTCGGCCATGGTCAGGTAGGGCGCCCAGGTGTCGGCGAGCTGGTCGACGGTGAACCCGGCCTTGATGGCATACGTTGCGGCCAGCATCATCTCCCCGGCGCCCTCAGCCAGGGCGTGGACTCCGAGCACGCGGCCGGTGTCGGCGTCGGCCACCAACTTGATCCCACCGCGGGTGTCCCGGTTGGCCAGGGCCCGGGGCACGTCGGTCAGGTCCAGCAGCCGACAGGTACAACGAATCCCTCGCTCCAGAACCTGCGCCTCGGTCAGCCCTGCCGAGGCCAGCTGTGGGTGGGTGAAGGTCACCGCCGGCATCCCGGTGTAGTCGACCCGTTCGCTGCGGCCCAGTGCGTTCCAGGCGGCGACCTTGCCGGCGATTGCGGCGACGTAGACGTACTGCGGGGCGCCGCTGACATCTCCGGCGCCGAACACCCTGGGGTTGGAGGTGCGCTGCTCGGCGTCGACGACCACGAACCCGCGAGCATCGGTCCTGACCCCGGCCGCGGCCAGGTTCAGGTCCGCGGTCCGCGGCGACCGGCCGGTGGCGACAAGCAAGGCCTGACCGGACACGCGCCGCCCCGTCCTGGTAACCACCACGACGTCCTCGCCGTGACGCTCGATCGCGGTCGCCCGGTCGGTAACCACCGTGATCCCGTCATCCAGGAACACCTTGCGCAGCGCCGAGGCGAGCTCGGGTTCGGACCTGGGGGCGAGGCGACCCACGATGCTCACCCTCG
>JAYSQM010000078.1:0-22930 GCA_043721575.1 Phycicoccus sp. | reverse complement strand
CGAGGTGGCCGAGTCCGCCGGCGTGCAGGCAGGGACCGCCCGGGCCGAGGGTGGCGCGCTGGCCGCAGCAGTAGCCGAGTCGGCGCCCGGGGCAGCCGCGAGCTGGGCCCAAGCTGTCGGCGGCGGGACCACCCAGGACTTCTTCGACGCCGCCACGCGTGGCCGGCGTTGGCGGGCCGCCCCAACGGCGACACTGAGCAGCCTTGTGGCGCAAGGGTCTTCGCGCAGCGTGCCCTATGCCGAAGCACTGGCCGAGGTGGTCTCGGCCGCGTGTGGTCTCGGCGAGCCGACGATGCGCGTGATCGGCAATGCGTCGGTGGCGGCAGCCGCTCAGCTGACGGCGGCCGGCGCGCGGCCGGCGACATCCCCCACAACGACATCCCCCACAACGACGACACCCACTGAGCTGTCAGAAGCAAAGCGTGGATTAACGCGGGCTGCTTCTGACAAGTCAGGCGAGCCGTCGCCGCCAGAGCCCATCAAGGCGAAGAGCATCGAGGAGCTGCTCGCGGAGCTGGACGCCCTGATCGGCCTGGAGCGCGTCAAGCGCGAGGTCCACCGTCAGGTCGCTATCCTGCGGGTCGAGCGGCTGCGCGCCGACGCGGGGATGAAGAGCCCCACGATCACGCGGCACCTCGTGTTCACCGGCAATCCGGGCACCGGCAAGACGACGGTGGCGCGGCTGGTCAGCGGGATCTACACGGCCCTCGGGCTGTTGTCCAAGGGCCAGCTGATCGAGGTCGACCGCTCCGAGCTCGTGGCGGGCTACCTCGGCCAGACCGCGGTCAAGACCGCGGAGGTCGTCGCCGAGGCCGCCGGGGGCGTGCTGTTCATCGACGAGGCCTACAGCCTGACAGGGGACCAGTACGGCACCGAGGCCGTCGACACCCTGGTCAAGGAGATGGAGGACCGGCGTGACGACCTCGTGGTCATCGTCGCCGGGTACCCTGCGCCGATGCAGGCGTTCGTGGCAGCCAATCCCGGTCTGGCCAGCCGCTTTCGGACCACCATCGAGTTCGACGACTACACCGGCGACGAGCTGGTCGAGATCTTGATCCTGCTGGCCGACGGCTCCGACTTCGAGCTCACCGCTGAGGCGCTGGCGCGATTCCGGGAGCTGTTGGCCGTGACTGCCCGCGGCAGCGCGTTCGGCAACGGCCGCTTCTCGCGCAACACGCTCGAGGCCGCCATCGGCCGTCATGCGTGGCGGTTGCGCGATGTCCTGGCGCCCACCACCGACCAGCTGCGCCAGCTGCTGCCGCAGGACCTCGACGAGGACGAGCAGGGAGACCCGACGTGAGCCAGCCAACCAACGTGCCGACCGTCGCGAGCCAGACCGTCGTGAGCCAGACCCTCGTCCCGACCGTCGCCGGCCAGACAACCAACGTGCCAACCGTCGCCGGCCGGTTCGGCGAGGCCACGGCCTTGGTCCGCCGCGCCATGTCGGGGACCCCGGGGCGGCTGCGGCTTCTGGCCCTGCTCACCGTCGCCGTGTCCCTGGTTTTCGCCGTCACCGCCTTCTCGAGCTTTGGGTCGACCGATGACGCACTGCGCCGTGGCGAGGCCAACACCACCCAGCTGGTCCGGATCCAGGCGATCCACACCAACCTGGCCCGGGCCGATGCCGATGCCACCAACGCGTTCCTGGTCGGCGGGCTCGAGCCGGCCGGCCAGCGCGCCGACTACACCTCGTCGCTGGCGCAGGCTTCGCGGCTGATCGCCGAGGCAGCCAGGGCCCAACCAGCCGACGGACCAGCACTGGGCGCCCTCAACAGCTCCGTACTCACCTACGCCGGCCTGATCGAGCAGGCCCGGGCCACCAACCGCCAGGCCCTGCCCGTGGGTGCGCAGTACCTCCGCGTGGCCAGCTCCGGACTGCGCAGCGACGCCCTGCCCATCCTGGACGCCTTGGTCAAGGCCAACGAAGCCCGGGTGAGCGCCGAGTTCGACGGAGCCACAAGGACATCGGCCGCTCTCATCGCCAGCGGAGTGGTCGCCCTGCTCGTCCTGGTCGGCGGCATGGTCTGGCTGTCGCTGCGCACCCACCGCTACGTCAACCCCCCGCTCGCCGTGGCAACCGCAGCAGTCCTGGTAACTCTGGTGGTCGGGGCGATCTCCCTTGCAGCCGTCGGTTCGCGGGTGGGTCAGGTGCGCGACGGCTCGTATGCCGCGACGCTGGCCACGGCGAAGGCACGGATCGCGGCTTTTGACGCCAAGTCGAACGAGAGCCTGACGCTGATCGCCCGCGGTTCCGGAGCGGTGTTCGAGAAGGCCTGGGTGAGCTCGTCGAAGGTCGTGACCGACCAGAGCGCTGCGTCGGCCCGGCGAAGCGAGGATGCCTCGAAGATGGGTGGACTGTGGGCGGGCTACGTCCAGACCCACACCCAGATCCGCAAGGCCGACGACGGGGGGCAGTGGGAGGACGCGGTCGGTCAGGCGATCGGGAGCGGTGCCACCTCGGCCAACGCCGCCTTTGACGCCTTCGACGCCGGCTCCGGCGCTGCGCTGACCTCGAGCAGCCGCGCGGCGTCCGACAGCCTGGACGCACCACGCACCTGGCTGCCGTTCGCGGCCTGGCTCGGGCTGCTCGTGGGGGTCGCGGCCGCCGTGTCGGCCTGGTGGGGCGTCTCGCTCCGGCTGGAGGAGTACCGGTGAACGCGAACCAGAAGTCGAGCACGATCAGCGGCCGAGGCCTTCTCGGATCCGCGGTCGCCGCCCTCGCCATCCTCGTGACGGCCGGCTGCTCGGGCAGCGGGGTCTACGCGACGACCCAGGTGCCCACCACGGCCGCGCCCCCCTCCAGTGCGCCCACACCGAGCGCCACGTCCACCGCACCACCACCCGCCTGCGGCAACCCGCTGGCGTCCTTCGCACCCGACGGGCCGAACCCTGCGCCCGGCGCCATGGCGCCGGGCAGCTACATGGCCGCGATCCAGAAGCGCGGCCGGCTGATCGCAGGGGTCTCCTCCGACACGTTGCTGCTGGGGTCACGCAGCCCGCTCAGCGGCCAGATCCAGGGCTTCGACATCGAGATGCTCAAGGCGGTCTCGAAGGCGATCTTCGGCGACCCCAACAAGATCGAGTTCAGGGTCATCACCACCGCACAGCGCATCACCGTCCTGACCGACGGCAGCGTCGACATCGTCGCGCGCGCGATGAGCATCACCTGCCGGAGATGGGAGCAGATCGACTTCTCCACCCAGTACTACCAGGCCGGCCAGAAGGTCCTCGTCCCCAAGGGCTCGGCGGTCAAGGGCATGGAGGACCTCAAGGGCAAGAAGGTATGCGCCCCCAACGGGTCCACCAGCATGGACAAGCTGCGGACGTTCACCGCACTGATCCCCGTGGGCTCCAACACCCACACGGGCTGTCTGGTCCTGTTCCAGCAGGGCAAGGTCGACGCGATCACCGGCGACGACACCATCCTGGCCGGGTTGGCCGCCCAGGACCCCTACGCGTTCGTGGTCAAGGCCCCGGCGTTCACCACGGAGCCCTACGGGCTGGGTGTCTCCAAGGCGCACCCGGACTTCGCCAAGTTCGTCAACGTTGTGCTCGAGCAGATGCGCGCCGACGGGCAGTGGACGGCCGCATACAACACCTGGCTCAGGGACGCCCTCGGTCCGGCGCCGGCACCGCCTGTCGCCGTCTACGGACGGCAACCGTGATCGCGCACGCCGCAACGGCCATCACCCCTGAGCCGCCGGGCAGCATCGGCGCGGCGATCTCGCCCCAGGCCGCATTGCACTATCTCGAGGCACTGGGCGCCTGGCGCGACCAGCGCCGGGCCGAGCTGGACCGGCTCGACGAGGCGGCCCTGAACGCAGCCGACAGCGACACCGCAACAGGCATAACAGGAGTAACAGGCATCACCGGCCTGACCGGCGATGTCATGTTGTCGATGGCGCTGTGGAAGGCGGTCGCCGATCGACATGACCTGCTCGTGGCGACCTGGGACTCCGGTCGGGTCGGGCCGGCCGAGCGCGAGCGCCTGTCCACCCTGATCTGGGGTCGCCTGGACGCGACCCTGGACCCCCGGCTGGCGCAGCGGCCCGACGTGCCGAGCTCGAGCGGCGCGCTGGCCGTGTCCCTGCCGGAGGCGATGCGGCTGTCCGACGCGCTGGCGGCATCCCTGCGGGCGCGGCTGTCCCTGGACCCCGCAGACGCCGATGTGACCAGTCGTCTGCGTCAGCTGCGGGCCCAGCTGGAACGGGTGCGCGACCTGGTGGCCGCAGAGCCGCAGGACAGCCGGGATCTCTTCTCCCGCAAGCTGGTCACGCTCGACGAGCGGCTGGGCGAGATGGTCGAGAAAGCCAAGCGGGGCGCCGACGTCGGCGGTCTGGTCGGACCTCTCGAGGCCGACGCGGCCCGCGCCGAACGTGACCTCATCGTCGGTTCGGCCACACGAGCGGAGGCTGCCCGCGACGTGACGCGAGCCCGGGGGCTGCGCGCCGAGCTCGAAGCCCGCGGGGCAGCGATCCGCGACCTCGCCGCCCATTGTGTTGCCGCCGTGACCCCCGCCCCCAGGCTCGCCGTCCCGGACGTCGCGGCGCTGGGGCCGGTGCCGCAGGCACCTGCCGACGTGGATGCGTACCTGGCCCGGCTCGCGACGGTCAGTCGCGCCCTGAACCTCGCGCACTCGGCATACGCCACGGCTCTGGACGAACGCGACGAGCTGCGTGGCCGGTTGGAGGCCTACGCCATCAAGGCGACCCGAGCCCCTGGCATCAACACCGGCCCGGGGAGAGGCACAGGCAACGGCGACGTCAACGACGACCTCGGCGAGCTGTTCCGCCGCGCCCAGGACGTCCTGCGTACCGAACCCGTCGACATGGCCCGCGCCCGCGCGCTCGTGTCGGCCCATCAGGCCTACCTCGCCTCACGCTCGACGCCAAGAGGCATCACGAGAGGGGCGACATGACCACCTACGCCTGCGCCCAACCCGGGTGCGCGGGAGCGATCCTGGACGGCTACTGCGACATCTGTGGCTCGCCGGGCGGGTCTGCCGGCAACTCTGCCCGGTCCCCAGGGGCCACCACTTCGGGGACAACCACTTCAGGGACCACCACCCCAAGCAGCACCACGCCGCTCGCGGCCGACGTGTCCGCGGCGACCCAGCCGGCGGGGATCGGCAGCAGCCTGTCGACGGCGTCGCGCGCGTCCAACCGGCTGGCCTCCACCGCGTTGGGGTCCGCACGCGCGCACTCCGGTTCCAAGGTGACCCGCCGGCTCGGGACCTCCTCGAAGCGACTGCGCAGCGCCCGGCTCGGCGCCGGCCTGACGACGATCCCGCCGATCCCCGCAGTGGATGCGGGCGCGGCGATCATGAAGGACCCGGTGGTTCCGGAGGACAAGCGCACCTGTCCCTCCTGCGGGTCGCCCGTGGGCCGGTCACGTGACGGTCAGCCCGGGCGCAGCGAGGGCTTCTGCGCCAAGTGCCGCAACCCCTTCTCCTTCACTCCCAAGCTCGCAGCCGGTGATCTGGTCGGCGGACAGTACGAGGTCGCCGGGTGCCTCGCGCACGGCGGCCTCGGCTGGATCTATGTCGCGCGCGACCGCAACGTCTCCAACCGTTGGGTGGTCCTCAAGGGTCTGCTCAACTCCGGTGACGCCGACGCCCTGGCTGCGGCGATCGCCGAGCAGCAGTTCCTGGCCCAGGTCGAGCACCCGCTGATCGTCGAGATCTACAACTTCGTCACCCACGAGGGCGCCGGGTACATCGTCATGGAGTACGTCGGTGGCACCTCGCTGAAGTCGCTGCTCAAGTCGCGGATGAAGGCAGCCGGAGGACGGTACGACGCCCTGCCGGTCGACCAGGCCATCGCCTTCATCGTCGAGATCCTGCCGGCCTTCCAGTACCTGCACGATCTCGGACTGGTCTACTGCGACTTCAAGCCGGACAACATCATCCAGGTCGGAGATGCGGTCAAGCTGATCGACCTCGGCGGGGTGCGCCGGCTCGATGACCTGGACTCGGCGATCTACGGAACGGTCGGCTACCAGGCGCCGGAGGTGCCCGAGGTCGGCACCTCGGTGGCGTCCGACGTCTTCACCATCGGGCGCACGCTGTTGGTCCTCGCCATGGAGTTCCGCGGCTATCAGTCGACCTACCTGGCCTCGCTCTCGCCGGTCAGCGAGACGCCGCTGTTCCAGGACCACGACTCGCTCTACCGACTGCTGGCCAAGGCGTGTGCGCCGGATCCGGCCGACCGTTTCGCCTCCGCTGACGAGCTGCGCGTTCAGCTGCTGGGCGTGCTTCGCGAGGTTGTGTCAGACCGACCGGGCGCCGGGGCTGCGGTCCACTCGAACTCGTCGCTGCTGTTCGACGTCCCCGCCGTCTCGGGCCAGACCCTGGACTGGCCGGAGCTGCCCGCGCTGCGGGTCGACGAGAGCGACACGATGACCGACTGGCTGCACACCGTCAGCATCGAGGACCCCGCGGCCAGGCTCGACGCACTCTTGGCCGCGCCGGAGTCGTCCCCCGAAGTGCTCCTTGCCATGGCCCGAGCGGCACTTCACAGTGGCCGGCTCGACGTGGTCGACACCGTCGTCGCGGACATGCTCACCGCCGACCCGTGGGAGTGGCGGGCCGTCTGGATGTCCGGGCTCGCTGCGCTGGCCCGCGGTGACGCCCCCGTCGCCCAGTCTGCGTTCAATGCGGTCTACGGCCAGGTACCCGGTGAGCTTGCCCCGAAGCTGGCGCTGGCCCTGGCCTGCGAGAGCAGCGGCGAGCTCGACGTGGCCGAGTCGCTCTACACGACCTGCGCCCGAACCGACGCCAACTACATCGCCCCGTCGGCATTCGGCCTGGCCCGCATCCGTTCCGGGCGGGGGGACCTGGACGGGGCCATCTCGGCGCTGGACCTCGTCCCGCCGACCAGCCGTGCGTTCACCCAGGCCCGCCGCGAGCGCGCCGGCCAGCTGGCTGCCTCAGGGCGCGGGCTGCCCGCACTTTCCGAGGCCATGAACAGCATCGATTCGCTGACCATCGACGCCAAGGACCGGGCCACGCTGTCGGCCAGCGTGCTGGATGCCGCCCTCGACGAGGTCCGCACCAAGGGTGCACGGGCGGACATCCTGATCGCCGGACTGCCGGCGACGGAGCCCTCGCTGCGACAAGGGCTCGAGGCGGCGTTCCGCGAGCTGGCCGGGTATGCCAGGACCCGCGAGGACAAGGTGCAGCTGGTCGACCGGGCCAACTCGGTGCGCGGCTGGACGAGGCAGTGACATGGACGATGCGATGACCTGGACAAGGCAGTGACATGGACGAAGCGATGACGGCGTGTCCGGAGTGCCAGGTCGCAGTCGGGAACACCGAACAGTTCTGCGAGGCCTGCGGGGCCGGGCTCAGTCCCACAGCCGTCCCAGCCGAGCCGCCGCTGGCCGGGGAACCCACCCTGGCGATGCCACTACCGGGCGACCTGGGCGGGACCGCGTCCACCTGCCAGGCCTGCGGCGGCGAGGTTGCCAGCGACGGGTACTGCGGCACGTGCGGTGCGCGCGCGCCCAGACTTCGGGATCACTTCAGTGAGCAACCCGCAGCGTGGGTCGCCGCGGTCTGCGACCGCGGCATACGGCATACGCGCAACGAGGACGCGGTGGCACTGGCGGCTGACACCGAGCCCGGGTCACGCGCGGTGCTCGTCGTCTGCGACGGGGTGTCCAACTCCATCGACTCGGACCTGGCCAGCCTGGCGGCGGCGCGAGCGGCTCGGGACGTCCTCGAGTCCTCGCACTCGCGCGGTATGGGCACGGCGTCCTCACTGGTCGCCGCGGTGATCGCACGTCTTGAGGCGGCTACCGACGCCGCCAACGAGGCCGTGCTCGAGGTGACCAGAACCGCCAATGACGTTGCGGTTGAACGTAATCCGACAGTGGGCACCACAGCGGGGGCGAATCCGGCATCATGCACGTTCGTCGCCGCAGTGGTGGAGCAGGACCTGCTCGTGGTCGGGTCCGTGGGCGACAGTCGGGCCTACTGGCTCCCGGACGCCGGCGCCGCCACTGCGCTGACCCTCGATGACTCGTTCGCCCAGGAGCAGATTGCGTCCGGCGTGCCACGCGTCGAGGCCGAATCGGGCCCGCAGGCGCATGCCATCACGCGGTGGCTCGGGGTCGATGCGCCGGACCACACGCCGACGACAGCCAGCATGACGTTCGCCGAGCCGGGCTGGCTGATGGTGTGTTCCGACGGACTCTGGAACTACTGCTCGGCGGCGCAGGACCTGGCGGCGCTGGTGCAGCAGGCCAGCAGCACGGCACCCGCAGCCGCCGAGCCTCTGGCCCTCGCCGGGGCGCTCGTCGACTGGGCCAACGCCCAAGGCGGTCAGGACAACATCACGGTCGCGCTGGCCCGAATCCATCCGGGCTGACCAGCGAACCGACCGTGTTCCCACCCCGTTCCCCCCTTCGCACCCCATTCCCACCCCGAGAGGAAGCCCCACGAGATGGCTGATTTCACCGCTGAGGTCTATCAGAACGAGTTCCTGCCAGATGGTGGCACGGACGTGCACGCCATCGTCACGGTCACCTGCACCGGCGCCGGAGCGGCGGGGCAGGCCGGGGACGGGGACGCCGCCGAGATCGTCATCGTCGACACGTCCGGGTCGATGGGCGAGCTCAACATTCGCGCGGCCAAGCAAGCAGCAGCAGCCGCGATCGACCAGGTCATCGACGGCACCTGGTTTGCCGTCATCGCCGGCAGCCACGAGGCGCGGCTGGCGTTCCCCAGGGACCGGGTCGAGCTCGGCATGGTTCAGATGGACAGCGCCGCCCGAGCGGCGGCCAAGAGCGCCGTGTCCTCGTTCCGCGCGGACGGCGGCACGGCCATGGGCACCTGGCTGACCCTGGCAGCGCGGGTCTTCGCCACGGTCCCGTCACTGGCACAGAAGCACGCCATCCTGTTGACCGACGGAGAGAACCAGCACGAGACGCCCGCGCAGCTGACCGCGGCGATCGAGGCAGCCAAGGGCCAGTTCCAGTGCGACTGCCGCGGTGTGGGGCCCGACTGGCAGGTGGCGGAGGTCCGCCGGATCGCCCAGGCACTGATGGGCTCCGTCGACATCATCCCGACGGGCGCGCAGATGGCTGCCACGTTCGAGATGCTGATGCGCCAGTCCATGGGTCGGGGTGTCGCGTCGGCAACGTTGCGGGTGTGGGCGCCACAAGGTGCCCAGCTGTTGTTCGTTCGCCAGGTGGCCCCGACGGTCGAGGACCTGACCTCTCGCCGGCAAGAGGTCAACGCCTTGACGGGAGCTTTCCCGACCGGGTCGTGGGGTGATGAGTCACGCGACTACCACGTGGCAATTAGACTGGCAGCAAAGGGGATCGACCAGGAGCAGCTCGCCGCCCGGGTGCAGCTGGCCATCGGCGAGAAGGTGGTCGCCCAAGGACTGGTCAAGGCCATGTGGTCCAGCGACGACACCCTGACCACGCGGATCAACCCCGAGGTGGCGCACTACACCGGACAGACCGAGCTCGCCGATGCCATCCAGGAGGGGCTGGCTGCCAAGGCCATCGGTGACGACGCCACCGCCACCGCCAAGCTGGGCCGGGCCGTGCAGCTCGCGGCGGAGACGGGCAACGACGAGGCGACAGCAAAGCTGAAGAAGGTCGTCGACATCGACGACCCCAACGCCGGTACCGTGCGTTTGCGCCGCAGTGTCGACAAACTGGACGAGATGGCGCTGGACACCGCGTCGACCAAGACGACGCGGGTGAAGAAGTGAGAGCGACCGACCGAGCGAGAGCGACCAGGCAATGAGCACCAGGCGATGAGCACAAGCACCTGTCCGAGCGGCCATGTGTCCGAGTCGTCGGACTACTGCGACACGTGCGGAGCCCCCATCAGCCCGTCCCTGGCGTCGGATCCGAGCAGCCCCTCACGTTCCAGCTCGCCTCCCGTGACACGTGGGAATGCCTCGGGTGCCGCCAGCGCAGGCGGGGCGGGCTCCTCAGCAGCATCGAGCCCGTCGACCACATCGGCCACCCAGCCCTGCCCGAACTGCACACTGGCGAACGCCGCGGATGCGCTGTTCTGTGAGGCGTGCGGCTACGACTTCACGACCGGGACCATGCCTCGCCCGGCAACTCCGACGAACCCCCTGGATCTGGGCGCAGGAGCGGCAGAAGCAACGGTCCCGGACTCCGTGGCGCTATCGATGGCGCCAGGGCCTGAGGTCGAGTGGGTGGCCGAGGTCTGGGTCGACCCGGACTGGTATTCCGACCAGGACAGCGACGAGCCCTGCCCGTCCCCAGGGCTGCCCGTGGTCGTGCCCTTACGGACCCAGAGCCTGCTGATCGGACGCCGTTCGCAGAGCCGCAACATCCATCCCGAGATCGAATGCCCCTCCGACGTCGGCGTGAGCCGGCGCCAGGCTCAGCTGACCACCGACGGCCAGCGCTGGTGGGTCGAGGACCTGCAGAGCTCCAACGGCACGTATGTCGGTGCCGCGAGCGGGCCACTACCCACCGATGCGCTGCCGCCCGGCCAACGTCGAGAGCTGGCCGAGGACGACAGGATCTATCTCGGCGCCTGGACCCGCGTCGTCGTCCGTCGGGCGACCCCCGAGGAGCAGGCCGGGCAGGCCTGAGGCGACCACCCGTCATATCGGAACTCGATCCGGCTGCGCGCGAGAACCCCGCATGCGCCTGGCCGCGTGCACGCATGTCGTGAAGTCGCACAGATTGACGGCCTGCGGCATACCTCAAAGGCGACCTGCGGCATACGCGCGGCGAGATCCGAATCCCGCAAAACCCAACAAACACAACGATTTGCGATCTTTGGGACATTTGCCACTCTCTCGTGACACGAGCGGTCCAGCGCGAGTAGCGTCTTGAGCGGTGGCCACTCGGGGTCGCTCATAGCGGAGCCCAACCCACGGCGGGCGGTGGTCGTGCGTACCTATCCCTACGCGTTCCACGTCGCTCTCGACGGCAACGGCCTCAACGGCCTCGAGGGCAAGGCTGGCGTGTGCCTGTTCCACTACGACCCGGCCACGGGTGACCACGCGTACAAGATCACCTACTTCGAGGGCGCCTCGGGTGGCCACGCGCCGAACGTCGACCCCACCAGACGGGTCGGGTTCCTCGGCAACACCGGTCAACACCTGCTCTTCTACGACCTGGCCACGCTCGAGGAGTCCGACCGGGTCTCGACCCTGCGCTTCGAGGTCCCCGACACCACGATCAAGGGCAGCACCCACCTGGTCTGGCTCGACGACACGCAGTTCGTCACGTCGATCGGCGAACACCTATGGAAGTTCGACGTCAACCGGCTGACCAAGGCCGAACAGGTCGCGCCGCACCAGCTCAAGGTGCCGCACGCCATGAGGACCACAGCGTCCGGGCGCTACATCGTCTATGGCGGCATGGACCACCCGTCGCGGGGCGAGGCGCGCGAGGTCGGGATCCTCGACACGGTCACGGGCGCTGTGCGCCGGGTCGAGCTGCCGACGACCTGCTGGCACCTGGTCTGCCACCCGGTGCTCGACGTCTTCTATGCGGTGTCGTTCCGCGTCCATCCCGGCGATGGGCGAGACTGGCAACACTGGGGTATGGCGTGGCTGCGGCAGTACGCGTTCGAGATCGACGCCGAGGACGGCAGAATCCTGCGGCACTGGACTGCCGACCGCGACGTGCCGGCGCACATCAACTCCGACATCACCATCTCCGACTCGGAGCTGATCTTCTGCACCGGCGGCAGTCACACGGTGGTCTTGGTCGACCTCGCGACGCTGAGCCATCACCGGATCATCGACGAGCACCCGGGTGTCCTGGAGAACCTGGGCCGTTCGCGTGAGTCCACGGCCACCGTGATCGACACCCTCGCGCGGGCCAACCTGTTCAGCAACTCCCATCTGTATGCCGACTCGCTGCGGATCAGCCGGGGCGCTCTGCTCGACGGGATCTACGCGACGCAGCTGTCGGCAGACCAGACCCTGCTGTTCACCGCCAACCGCGGGCAGAACCACATCACCATCTACGACTACCCGTCGCTGGAGCTCCGACACCGCATCGTCATGCCCGAGCTGCAGGAGATAGACCCCCGCGTGGGCGCGTTGAGCGATCCTCGGCTCGGCTTCCACCACTCCTATCTCGTCAGTCCCACCACCCCGAGCACCCGCAACACAGGAGGGCATTGCTGATGGCCGATTTCTCTGTCGACGCCAACGTCCACGGCGGCCCGATCGGCCCCGTCACCGGCAGCGTCATCGCCGACGTCACGTCGAAGCTGACCGGACTGGACGACATGTTGCTCACCCTCGCCGGAGGCACGACGACCACGCTGGCCGGCGAGAACACCGTGCACTCGGATGCCACGCTGACACTGGCGCCGGTCACCACGACCTCGACGTTCGACCTCAAACCGGTGACCACGACATCCTCGGTCGACACCACATCCAGCGTCGACCTCTTGCCGGTGGCCGTCGACTCCTGCGTGCGGCTCGAGCTCGCACCACCGCCGCCCACGGAGATATGCACGCCGTACGAGCAGACCTGGAGCTGGTCGGTCATGGGGTTGGAGCTGTTCGCGCTGAGCGTCTCGGGCCAGGCCAGCACCCACGTGCGACCGGAGCGTCCCGACCCTCTCGTGATCGACCTCTAGGCGGCTCGACATGGCCACCGCGCGTCGCAAGCCGTCAGCGAAAAGCACTGCGAAACAACAGGATCCACTCATCTTCAGCGGACCTCCGGGACGCCTGCGCGCAGATGTGACCGTCGCCAACACCGGCGACCGCGGCCTCGCCATCCGCGGTGTAACCATTCTGCGTGAGGGGTCCGCCGACATCGACGCCCAGGCGGCCGCCCTCGTCCCGCCGGGCACCACGACGTCGATGCAAGTGTCCGTGCCCATGGACCCGGGGACGAGCCCGGGCGACTACCCCGCAGAGGTGCAGGTGGCTGGCATCCGTCGGGCTGCGGTGCTGCGGGTCGAGTTCGAGCTGGCCATGCGGATCACCCCGCGACGCCTCCTCGCCGAACCGGGCACCCACGACGTCTCGATCGTCGCGGTCAACGAGGGCAACGTCGACGTGCCGCTGGCAACGGTGACCAGGGGCCGCACATCCGACGGGGGCAAGGAGCCGGGCCCTGACGTCACGCTCACCCTCGACGCGTCCGTCGTCCTCGCCGCGGCCAGCGCCGTCACTCTCCACGGGCAGCTGGAGGTGCCGCCATCCCTGGAACCGACGCGGCGTCATACGGCGTCCGTCCCTGTCGGCCTGGCCGACCTCGAAGTCATCATCCTTCCCCGCACTACCGCACCGGAGGCAACATCATGAGCCCGACCCGCACCGCACCAGAGCTGCTCACCTCCCTTACCACCGGCTGGAACGACGCGATGCAGCAGTGGTGGGACCAGTCGCAGGCAGCGTTCGATCCGTGGAGACAGTCTTGGGAGACGATGATGCCCGGCGTCGCCGGACAGACGTCGGGTATGCCGTCCGGTCGCCACCACGCGCATGGGTCCGGCCCGGGATGTGGGTGCGAGCCGGACGGTGGCTGTAGGTGCGGGGACAAGCACCGGCACGAACATGGACCTCAGCACGAGCATGCCCACGAGCTGGCCGACACCTCGTGCGGTTGCGAAGACCCCTGTCGTTGCTGCATTCCCGACGCTGACGTCGTACTGCACGCGCGAGCCGGCGAGCAGCGCGTCATACCGTTCCTGTTGCGCAACCCCTGGAGGCGTGAGCGCGAGGTGACCATCACCGTCGGGCCGTGGCAGGTGTGCAACGGTGGCCGTCTCGAGGTGCGGTCAATGGTCGACGCCGGAGAGTCGTTGACGTTGCAGCCGTGCGAGACGCGCGTCGTGCGGCTAGGGGTCCTGGTGCGCAGCATCCCCCACGACGGGCAGGACACCAAGGTCGACACCAAGGGCGACGTCAAGGGCGACCAGAAGGATGACAGTCGGTTCGGCAGCGATGTCGAGTCGTCAGCCAGCGCCTATGCGGACGTGCGCTTCGAGGGCTGCGCCCGACCACAACGGGTTGCGGTGGTTGTGCATCCGGCCAGCTGCGACGCGGTGGAGCTGCCCTGCGACTGTGGTTGCTGCTGCTCCTGAGAAACCCATGGCTGGCGAAGAACCATGCCTGGCGAGAACCATTGCCCTGCGTTACGGATGACCTTCTGGAGAGGATGAGCAATGACCGGAGACACACCACCCACGACGCACACGGGCCACGCAGGTCCCCGATCGACCCCGTCGACTCCGTCCGCGTCGGCAGCGGCCGAGCAGGCCCTGGCCCGGTTAGCTGACCTGGCCCGGACCGTGCTGCAGACGCAGGCGAGTCTGGCCAAGCAGTCGGTCGACCTCACCCGGGCGACGCTGGCCGGGGACCTGGACAGTGCCAGCGCAGGCAAGGCCTATGTCGAGTCGGTGGCGCGCGAGGGCGCCCGATACTGGCGCGCCGTGGGGGAGTTGGGCGTCAACTACGCCACCAACCTCGTCGCGCTCGGAAACCGTTTGTCCACAACCGTGCTGCGGGAGGCGGCCGCGGCTGGCCAGAAGCCTGGCACGCGGCATACGACCGGTGCCACCACGGGCTCCAGGCAGTCGACGAGCCAGCACGTGATGCCCGAAGGTGGTGGCACTCAGACCACGTACTCACGGACGAGCGATGGCTCTTCGTCAGCCGTCCCTGAGCACGATGCAGACGGACGGTGGGTCCAGGTGAGCCTTCATGGGGTGGTCGGTGGACGGGCAGAGGGAACGATCACGGTCGCCAACCAGCACCCCCGTCCACGTCGGATCCAGCTGAGCGCCGGCGCTGTCATGGACTCCGCAGGTGCTGTCGTCGCCGCCGCCCTGGGCGTCGCACCGGCCAGGGTCACCGTGCCGAGCGGTCAGGAGCGTTCGGTCAGCCTCGTCCTCGACCTCGACGATTCGTCGTTCTCGGCCGGGGAGCGTTACTCCTGCACCGTCGAGGTCAGCGGCGGCGACCAGGCCACGATCGAGGTGACGATCGACGTCGGCACCTGACTCCGTTTCCGAACGGCGCAGGTCTCCAGCCATGCATTCAACCGGACCCGACCATCGAAACACCCCCGACTCCGAGCAGCTTCCGCGGACAAACTGCCGAGATCGCGCTGCGGAGCCCGGACAAACCGCCTAGATCGGCGGAAAGGGGACGAGGGGGCGGGCGGCGCGAACCTCAGGCGCCAACCGCAGGCCCTCGCGCACGAAGCGCGGAAGGTGTTCGCTGATCACCAACCAGGCCAACGACGCCGCCACCGCATCACGTGCGGGTCGTGGCGCGTACCCGAGGGCAGCGGCCCGAGCACTGGAGTACCAGTAGTACCGCCCAACGGTCATCGCCTCCTCGCGCGTGGACAGCGGCGATCCGCCAGTGAGCTTCGCCCACCCTTCCGCCGCGGCCGAGGCGACCCACGCCACGGCGGCGGGGACCTCGGCATACGGACCGGGCAGCCCCGCGAGGTCGGCGACCACGGTGTGCAGCATCCTCCACGTCAGGTCCTGGCCACCGAGCAGATAACGTTGTCCGGCCTCGCCACGCTCGAGCAGCAGCAGGTGGCCGCGCGCCACGTCCCTGACATCCACGACGTTGCAGCCACCGGGATACGTGCTGCGCGTCACGTCGAGCAGGTATCGCAGCACGATCGCGTTGCTGGGCGCCAACCTGCCGAACGGCCCACCCAGGACCACGGTGGGCAGGGCCAGGACGACGGGTATGCCGCACGCCTCCCCCGTGGTCACCGCCACCTCCTCCTGTGCCACCTTGCTGGCGAAGTACGCGGGTGACGGCTCGTGCCCGAGATGGGCCGACTCGTCGCGAGCAGAAGGGGATTCGCTGGATCCACAGGTCACTGACGAACTGGTCACAACCACGCGACCGACCCCGGCCGCAGCGGCAGCCTCGATGACCGCCCGCGTGCCCTCGACATTGACCCGCCCCACCTCAGCGGCACGGTCCGCGCCGAAGGCGTAGACGGCCGCGCAGTGGACCAGACCCTCCACTCCCTTCAGAGCCGGGTGCAACCGCTGCACGTCGTCGAGCCCCGCGCGGACCTGCCTGACGTCCAGACCGTGCAGCTGTGCCGTCCCGGTCGAGCGCACGATGGCGGTCACGTCGTGGCCATCGGCCAGAGCCGCCCGCACCACCTGACCTCCCAGCAGACCGGTGGCTCCGGTGACCGCAATCTTCATCGCGCGCCGCTGAAGTGGTTGAATCCGTGCAGGTCGACCTCGTCCGGCTGTGCCCGGCTGGGCCCGCGGAAACCCCCTGTGCGGCCTGCGGGCCGGTCGTCCAGCCACGACTGGGCGAGCAGCATCAGCTGGTGTATCGACTCCGTCGCCAGTGGCTCGTCCCCGCTCGGTGCAGCGCGCCCGATCCGGAACGGGCGTCCTTCGAAGCACGCCTCCAGGTTGTCGAACGTCGCCGCGAAGAAGCGCCGGTAGGCATCCTCGACGAGCGGAGTCTTCAGCTCAGGAAGCAGATCCAGGTCCACGCCGGACCAGGCCGGTGGCAGCGTGAAGAGCTGTCGTCCCCGCACGGTGACCCTGGTGCCGTCGCTGCCGAGATCGGTGAAGGTCAAGCTGCCGTCGTCCCACGTGGCTGATCCGTTGAGGCTGTCAATCGTGCGCCACAGCAGACGGTGCTCGCCAGCCTTTCGTTGCACGAGCTCGATCTTGCAGACGTCGATCGGCTCTCCACCCCAGATGGCAAGGTAGTTCGGTTGCGGCAGATACAGATTGCGCTCCGCCTGCCGCACCACACGCCCCTCGTCGTCCACCGAGACCGGCACTCGTCGACCCCCGAGGTAGTCCGCCATGAGACTGATACCCGCCGCAACATCGACCCGGGCGACGAACTCGCCGAAGTCGGCTGCCATCACCCGTGACGTCTCGAAGACCACCGCACCGTCCAGCATCCGCCACCGCATCGACTCCGAGCCGACGCCCACACCCATGCCCACGCCCACGGACAATCCGATCGGCAGTCCGTCGAGCACCCGTTCGAAGGGGGCGAAGAACGTTGGCAGCGCGTCATATTCGTCCGCCGCAAACGACCCCGGATCGAACCCCAACGGCACCTCGACCTGACTGACCCGGTCCTTGGCGAGAGGCACCGACCAGCCATGCGACTGGTCGACGACTCCGGCCACGGCGGCGAGCAGGCCCAGGAGCGTGACGTGGCCGGCCGGCTCGTCCGCGGCAGTCACGAGAGGGGTCAACACCCCACGTATGCCGGCCAGCACGGGATCGCCGGAAGAGGCACCTCTGTCCGGTCCCCCTGTCGCGGCGCTGAGTATGCGCGCGACGGACCGCTGGGCTCCTACGCGCCGAAAAGCGTTGATCAGCAAGGGATGTGGCCGCACCAGACCGGCAAACGGGGTGAGGTCTCCGGCGACACGACCCAACGGCTCACCGACTACGCGCAGCGCCCGCTCAACCAGCCGGGAGCCGGCCCGGTCCTGCCCCAGCAGCGCCGCGAGGGTGGAGTCGGCAAGCAGCGCGTCGGTCGCGACGACCATCGAGTCGGTGGTCAGCTCGCGCAACAGGTGCCGCCCGTCGGCGCCGTGGCTCGTCACCGTCGCGTCGATCACTGCGAAGGCGGGCGGCAGGTGCACCAACAGGTCGGTGACGACGTCGGCAGGATCGGCGCCGCCCACCTCGGGAGCCGCGCCGAGCAGCGTGGCCAGACACCCTTCATACGCGTCGGCCAGGCTGGTGACGCTGCGCGCGAGGACGACACGCAGGTCCGCCTCGACCCAGGCGGACGAAACGCTCCGACCTGCGAGAACGCTCGTGTCGGGCACTGCAGTGGAGACGGTGGAGGCGCCGAGATCTACCACCTCGTAGGGACGTCCACGGCGGCTGCGACCCGTCAGGCCGGCCGCGTGCGCGAGTGCCTGGACGCTGCGATGACCCCGGTCACGGTCGCCGATCGAGAGAGCACCGGCAACGACGACGTCGTCGCAGCCGCCCTCGAGCAACAGGTCGACGAGGTTCTCGACCACCTTCGCGGACACCGGTGTCGGCTGGGACAGCCGGGTGAGGACGACGGCCCGACCGCGCAGAACTGGCGAGACTGCCGCAAGGGCCTTGGCGAGCGTGGCCGCGCTACCCCTGACCACGCGACAGGTCACGGGCGGCTCGAACGGCGGGAGCGCGTGCGCCACCCATCCATCAAACCAGCATGGCGGGCTCGCGTCACCCCGCTCAGCCCAGCTTGGCCGCCTGGAGGGTGTAGCTCGCGGCCATACGCCACGGCCGGTCGGTCAGCCGCCACTCCCCGCGATCGTCCTTGGTCATCTGCCCCGGAAGGGCCTCCCAGGGGACGCTGTCGTGCTCGACCAGACCGGTGATCTGCAGGCCCTCGACCGTCAGGGCCGTCACGATCTCGCCAAGGCCGTGGTTCCACTCATGGATCGTGCTGGCCGTGAAAACTGCATCGGTCTCGACATAGGTGCCACCGTCTTTCCACACCGTGGGCTCGTCCCGCTCGAAGTACGGAAGATCCACGACGAGGAGAGCATCCGGACGGGCGTCGGCCAGAGACCACAGCATGGGGTGGCCCTCACGGATGAACAGCCGGCCGCCGGGCTTGAGCAGTGCCGCCACAGTGGCGGCCCAGCACGAGATGCTCGGCAGCCAGCAGAGGGCCCCGATGCCGGTGAAGACGAGATCGAACTGCTCGCCACCCAGAGCCGCTTCCGCTTCGTACACGTCGGACTCCACGAAGCTCACGTCGTCCCCGGACCTCGCGACCAGGGCGCGGGCCTGCTCGATCGCGGCCGGCGAGAAGTCCAGTCCGGTCATTCGGGCGCCGAGGCGGGACAGGCCGACCGTGTCGGTGCCGATGTGGCACTGCAGGTGCACCCCTCGTAGACCGCTCAGGTCACCAAGCAAAGGTCGGTCGAACTGCACCACACCGCCGATGAACGCCGGGTCGTCGATGAACCTCTGCACGTTGTAGTCGGGCGAGGCCGCGTGCGCCGGCGCCCGCTCATCCCAGTTGGCCCGGTTGATGTTTCGGTAGTCGTCCACGCGCCTGATCATGACAGGGCACCTGCCACGAACTCACTTCAGATGAGGTCGCCCGGGTCGGCAGGAACGTCAATCGCGTTCTCCTGCAAGGCTTCCAGCGGTATGACGTCCAAGGCTCGCTCATCCGTCGAGGCCAAGACCACCGGTGCTGCGGCGCCGTCCAGGTAGGCCTGCAGCCAGCGCGCGGCGACGACACACCAGCGGTCTCCCGGCTGCAGGCCGAGGAAGAAGTACTCGGGCCGCGGGGTCGACAGGTCGTTGCCCACGCGCTGCTGGTGAGCCAGGAAGTCGGCGGTGACCACCGCGCATACGGTGTGGCTGCCCCTGTCCTGCGGCCCGGTGCTACAGCAGCCGTCGCGATAGAACCCGGTCATCGGGTCCGTGCCGCACTCCTCCAGCGGACCACCGAGGACGTTCAGTGCTGGACCCTCAGGGACACTCATGGCGCTGCCCCATGGTGCGACCCGGGTCAGAGCTTGTGCATCTTGGAGGTCGGCGTGGACACCCGTCGCGTGCCCGACCCGAAGTCGGCGTCGACGGCAACGGTGCCGCTGACCGAGACGATGCGGCCCAGGCCGTGACGGTCGTGCGCGACGCGGTCACCCACGGCAAACACCTCGTCCGGTGGAATCGCATCACGGGCGGCATTGAAGGGACTTGCGGGCAGACGGCGCCGGGGCGCAGGTGAGGCCATGCCCCCATCATCCTCCTCTCGCGCCCATCCCGCTTACAGCGGCGTTGAAAGCTCTGCCCGCCGGCGAGCTCGCCGCACGGTTCGCGACCCAAAGCGCTCAGTTCAGCGGACGAACTCCCTCGGGCAGCGCCCCACCGGTAAGGAGGTCGGTGCTGAGATCCTGCAGGGCCGTGAGCGCGGCCCGCTGGGTCCCCGGCCTTGCGGAACGCGTCGGTTCGGGCCTTGAGGACGACGCCTTGTCCGAGAGAGTCATGCTCCCGACAGCACGCCGCAGCCGTTGCGGTCAGCCGCCCAGGAGCTCGGCGATCGCGGCCCGGAAGACGTCGTGGTGGAGGTCGACGTCCGCCGTGGTGGTGACCGGCGACATCAGCGCCATGTTGTGGAACGGCGTCAGGGAGATGCCGCGGTTCAACAGGTACAGATGGATGAGGTCCTCGAGTTCGCCGTCGGCGCTGGCCGCCGACTCGGTGCCGTTGCGTGGGGCAGGGTTGGCAAAGCGGTATTCCGCGCGCGCACCGAGCTGACTCAGTGACCAGGGCAGGGAGTGCTGGTCGATCACGGACTGCACGCCGCTCGCGAAATACGTTGCGGTGTCTATCATCTGGGCGAAGGCATCGTCGGTCAGGACATGCTCGAGCGTCGCCCGGGTGGCCGCGATCGACAGCGGGTTGCCGGCCAGCGTGCCGCCCACCCCGCCCATGTCTACGAGGTCCAGGTCGGTGCGGGCTAAGGCGCGTTCGGCGAACTCGGCACTCAGCCCGTAGGCGCCCATCGGGATCCCGCCCGCGATCGACTTGCCGACGACCAGGATGTCGGGCTCCAGCCCCCAGGCCCTTGTCGCCCCACCCGGCCCCGCCGAGAAGGTGTGGGTCTCGTCGTTGATGAGCAGCACGTCATACCGGCGGGTGAGCTCGCGAACGCCCTCGAGATAGCCGGGCTCCGGCAGGACGATCCCGATGTTGGTCAGCGCCGGCTCCATCAGCACAGCCGCGACATCGCCATGCGCGAGCTGACGTTCGAGACCCTCGAGATCGTTGAACTCGGCGACCCGCGAGGTGACGGTGACGTCGACCGGCCCGCCGACGTTGCCCGGCCGGCTCGTACCCTCACCGTCAGGGCCGACCACGATCAGCGACTCGTCGACGCTGCCGTGGTAGCAGTAGCTGTTGAACAAGATCTTGGGCCGACCGGTCAGCGCCCGCACCAGGCGGATGGCCCAACGGTTGGCGTCGGTGGCAGTCAGCGAGAAGCTCCAGCGCTCAGGCCCGAACCGGCGGGTGAGCTCGGCGCCCACCCATTCGGCGTCCTCGGTGGGCAGCATCGTCGTGATGCCACCCTGGGTGGCGATGCGGTGCTGTATGGCGGCCACGGTCGCCCCGGGCGAGTGCCCCGCCATGGCGCCGGTGTCGCCGAGCGCGAAGTCGACGTACTCGAAGCCGTCGATATCCCAGACCCGGTTGCCCCCTGCCCGCTCGAGGTAGATCGGGAAGGCGCCGGCCTTCTTGTTCATCCAGGTCATCGGCACCCGGCCGAACAGATGGTCGGCGCGGGCATAGGCCGCGGCCGATCTGGGGTGCCGGGTGGCGAAGTCCTGCTGCTCACGGGCGTAAATCCCGGTCAGCCTGGCGCGGTCGATCATGACGTCTACTCCTTCGAGTCCTGAGGCACTCGAACCCTAGCCCCGGGAGTCATCCGCTCCGAGACGGCTCACGGCCGGCTTCCAGCCGGATCGAACAGTGGTGGCCTCCGTCAAACAGGCAAAGCTGCCTCTGGGAAACTTGACTCATGCGCGGGACGGCCAACCTGCGGAGAGTTTGCCTGTTTGACGGCGGGCCCGGCCCACCGGCGGTGGACCGAACCCTCGCGCCCTACGTCATTGTGCGGACCACGACGCCGTGGTGAAGTGGTTCTGTGGTGATAGGGGCGGTTGACCGCCGGTCGGGCTCAGCAGCGATCGGTCGGGCCGGCGCCGTCCCATCGCGGGAAGGGGCAGACCATGCCAACAGTTGAGAACACGTCCACGGCCGGTCCTGGCGGGCGCCTGGCCCACCGGTTGCTCGACGTGATCGAGATCATCGGCGACGTCCTCGCCCTGGCGATCTCCACGGTGCTCGCGCTCCCCGTGATCCTGTTCGCGCGGGTGGGCAACGCGCTGCTGAGCCGGCTCGGACTGTCCCTGCCAGGTGGCCGTGCCACGCGGGGCCTTGCGAGCTCGGTAAACGCCACGGGCGATGCCGGGGGTCGTGGCGGCGACAAGCGTGTCGCGGGCGCGCTGGCCGCCACGGACGCGACCGCCCCCGCATCCGACCTGCTGCCCCGACACTCGGCCTTCGCGGTCGGTGCGGCCTTCGCCCTGACCGTGCTGACCTGGGCGCTGCAGACCACGATGCAGCGGGTCGACTCCGCCCTGCAGCAGATGGGGCTCGGAGCCGGGTCCGCGCTCGGCTTCCCGGTCTCGGTCACCGACCTGCCAGGATCGCTTCAGCGAAGCGTGGCCCAGCGTCACGTGAACAACGTGCGCGCGGCCTGGACGGCGTTCGGCGCTGATACGGGACGCACCGACACCCTCCAGGATCCGCTGGTGGTCGCCGGACGCCTGGTCACCCTCGACCGCGTGTTCATCCTGCTGTATGTCGTGCTGCTCGGTGCGCTGTTGCTCGCCTTGCTGCGGCTCAACCTGCGCACGGCCGCGGGGCCGAGCGCCGACATGTCTCGACGGCGTCGCCACACCGCGTTGCAGATCGCATCGGGCGCGCTGGTTCTCCTCGCCGTCGTGGACGTCCTGGAGGACTGGCAGCTTCAGCGCGCGCTCGTCGACGGTCATGAGCTGACCCCCCTCGTGGCCGGGCTCGCGCTGGGTCCGACGATGTCAGCCCTCAAGCTGGTCCTCACCGCAGTCGTCATTTTGTCCGTGGTCGTGGTCGGACTGGTCATGGCCGCGAGCAGCCGACCCCTCTCGCGCGCTCTGGTCTCTGCGCGTGGCGTCCTGTACGGGCTGGGCGCAGTGGCGCTGCTGTTGATGGTCGGCATCGGCGCCGACCAGGTCGACGACGTCATCCGTGCCTGGGACACCACGCAGATGATCCTCGCCGTAGTCGCGATGACAGCCCTGGCCCTCACGTCCGCCGGGGTGATCCGGCACCTCACGAGCATCGCGCGCGAGCGACCACAGCCGTCGACCGGCCGATCGCCCCAGTCGTTCCTCCTGGGCGCCGGTGCGCTGCTCG